>CAZNGA010000003.1:0-84226 GCA_964572485.1 uncultured Chitinophagales bacterium | reverse complement strand
TGGCAAGAAAATGAATACCGGAATATTTATCGTCACAGGGAAGGTCACCTTCCATGATAATGTATCCAGGAAATTTATCCAAAAGGTTAAATTGATGAGATGATCCACCCATTTCTCATCATATTCCACAAATAATTATTGATATTTTTTTTAGATTTATGGTCAATTCCCAATCGTTGCTTTTTTTAATTAAAAGATTTGTAATGAGTACAAGAAAATCATATCATGATCAGAAGATCACACGAACATTTACAATCATCATTGCGACATTTATGCTGATCTCTGGCTGCCAAACTCCGGCAGAGGAAAAAACTGAACACCAAATTTCTATTGATGACCCTGATGTCGTATGGGTAGGGACTATTACGACCGACCTTGATCTGTCAAAGTATAGCAAATATAAAGTTGATGTTAAGAAATCGGAAGGGGAGAAGACAATAACTGATTATTTGATCGACGATATCATGAGTGGTGAACTCACTGCTTATGATTATGATTATAATTTACTTTCGAAAGAAGAGGTCAACGAAATGATCGTATGGACAGATACGGTATCTGTTTACAATTATGATACTGGCGAGAATGAATATGTAGAAGAGGAAACAAATATTAGGGATAATATAGACGTTATAAAACTAAAGCAAGACCTTTATTATAATATAAAGAGTAAAGAGATCAATACCAAGATGAAAGAGATCGGCCTTGTTTCGAGAGAGTATGATGATCAGGGTAATTTCCTTGGTAATTTACATAGATTTTGGATCAAACTCGTGGAAGAACCGGTTGATACGGTGGCAGAGAGTGAATAATGAAGGAATGAAAGGTGGCCTGTTATTTTGCCACCCTTATCTCATAAACCTTAAAAAGTATCTGGTGATAAAGGCTGAAAATTTACATAAATCATACGGTTCTCTGAAAGTTCTGAAAGGGCTTGACCTGAATGTAAAAAAGGGAGAGATCGTTTCTATCGTTGGTGCTTCTGGTGCAGGGAAAAGTACTTTGTTACATATTATCGGGACTCTGGATAGCTCTGACAAAGGGTCAATTGCGATCAATGATCATGATATTGCAAAGTTGGGAGAGGGAATGCTGTCCTCTTTCAGGAATCAGCATATTGGTTTTGTATTCCAATTTCACCATTTATTGCCGGAATTCAATGCACTTGAAAATGTATGTATGCCTGCATTTATAAACAGAGTATCAGGAAAGAGCGCCATGAAAAAGGGGATGAGAATACTGACAATGCTGGGATTGGAAAAGAGAATGAAACATAAACCCAGCGAACTTTCAGGAGGTGAATTGCAAAGGGTAGCTGTTTCCAGGGCCTTAATGAATGACCCGGATATTGTATTAGCAGATGAGCCCTCCGGTAACCTTGATTCAAAGAATGCTCTTGAACTGCATGAACTCTTCTTTAAATTAAGGAATGAACTTCAACAGACCTTTGTGATCGTTACCCATAATGAAGAGTTAGCAAATATGGCTGACAGAAAGCTAGAGATCAAAGATGGTGTAATACTGAATTGATCAGTGGACTGCTTCACTCGTCCATTTGTGCCATTTATTTATTATATTTATTCAAATAATCCTTCAAACAGAGTCAAACAACTTTGGATATTCAGCAGATCCTTATTAAATATTGGGGCTACAGTAAATTTCGCCCACTGCAGGAAGAGATCATTACTTCCGTATTAAATGGTGTGGATACCCTTGCTCTGATGCCAACTGCTGGGGGGAAATCCATCTGCTTTCAGGTGCCCGTTCTAGGAAAAGAAGGGATTGGCATCGTTGTTTCACCACTAATAGCCTTGATGAAAGATCAGGTGCATCAGTTGCAGAAAAGAGGGATAAGAGCCACTGCGATCTATGCAGGAATGAGCAAAAGGGAAATTGACATTACTCTTGACAACTGTGCTTATGGTAATTATAAGTTTCTCTATTTATCCCCTGAGCGACTTAGCAGTGAAATTGTAAGGGAGCGAATTCAAAAGATGAATATTACATTGTTGGCAGTTGATGAAGCGCATTGTATTTCTCAGTGGGGATACGATTTTAGACCCTCATACCTTGAGATTGCAGAGATCAGAGAGCTGATCCCGGAGGTGGTAATTCTAGCATTAACGGCAACTGCTACAAGTAAGGTCAAGGAGGACATCCAGGAGAAATTACTTTTTAAGGATGGACAAGTAATGACGCAAAGTTTTGAGCGGAAGAATTTATCTTATGTTACCTTTTATGAAGAAGGGAAGATCAATAAAATGATCGATATTATAAGCAAGGTTAAAGGAAGCGGGATTATTTATGTGAGAAGTCGAAAACGAACTTCTGAAATTGCTCAGCACCTTATAAAAAAGGGATTTTCGGCAGACTATTACCATGCGGGGCTAGAGACACAACTGCGTTCAAAAAAACAGAATGACTGGTTGAGCAACAAAACAAGGTTTATTGTTTGTACCAATGCATTTGGGATGGGAATAGATAAACCCGATGTTCGTACGGTCATTCACCTTGAACCTCCCGATAGCCTTGAAGCCTATTTTCAGGAAGCAGGAAGAGCTGGACGAGATGGTAAAAAAGCATATTCTGTGTTGTTATTTAATGTTTCTGATAAATTGGAGCTATCAAAAAGATTAAAGGAGAGCTATCCTGATATAATACAGATAACACACACTTATCAGGGATTGGCAAACTACTTCCAATTGGCGGTTGGAGCAGGAGAAGGAGAGAGCTTTGATTTTAATATCAATCAATTCACTAAAGCCTATAATCTTACTTATTTGGTGGTTAAAAATTCTCTCAAGATATTGGAGCAGGACAACTGGATCGCTACCTCAGAGGCAGTTTTTATTCCTTCAAAGGTGATGATGAAAGTGGGTAAGCAGGAGCTTTATAAGTTTGAAGTAGCCAACAAACGTTTTGAGCCACTTATTAAGCTGTTATTGCGAACATGTGCAGGTATCTTTGATGAATTCGTTAGGATCAATGAAAATGATCTGGCAAAGCAACTTGATTCTGATGAAAATGAGATAAGAACTTTTCTAAAAGGAATGAAGAAAATGGAGGTTCTATATTATGAAGAGCAAAAAGACCTTCCCCAATTGACATTTGTAAGGCCAAGAGCAGATATAGATAATTTGTCCATCAATAAACAGTTCTTAAATAGAAGAAAGAAGATCCAAAAGGATAAAGTGGATGCCGTTTTAAAGTACTTATCAAATACAATGGTCTGTAGAGGTCAAGTTCTTCTGGCTTATTTTGATGAGAAGGATAGCAACCGGTGTGGAGTTTGCGATATATGTTTAGAAAGAAACAAACTTGAATTGTCTGATCTTGAATATTCTGCTGTTGTAGATCAAATTAATGCCTCCCTATCTACAAAACCTATGTATCTGAATGATCTGGTACGAAGGGTAAAGGATTTTCGAGAAGATAAGGTGTTAAAGGCCATTCATTGGCTTAAAGACAGTGGTCAATTGAAAGAGAACAGTGAGAATAAACTAGAAAAGGCCGAATGACTGCTCCTTTTAGATCACTTGATGGTGAGGAAGCATGATCTCAAAACAAAGCTCTCTTCAATCAATTTTTCCTTTGTTGTTGAAAATTTTACAATAACTTTGCTTTTTTGAATACAATTTTTTTGATAAAATTCAGTTACAGCTCTGATGAATGATAAGATAAAATTTGCAATAGTTGGATTTGGTAATATTGGGCCAAGGCACGCAACACACATTGTTACAAATGAAGAAGCAGAATTGATCAGCGTCTGTGATGTTGACAAAAGCAGGTTTGATGACCTATATATTGAGAAAGGGGTTGTTTTTACTGATGACTTTCAGCAGATACTTAATAACGCCTCTATTGATGTGGTGAGCGTGTGCGTACCCAATTATTTGCACAAGGAATTTACCGTGAGATCATTATCCGCAGGGAAACATGTTCTATGTGAAAAGCCAATGGCAATGAATACGATCGAGTGTGGTGAAATGATAGAAGCATCTGATAGCAATGATAAATTACTATTTATTGTAAAGCAGAATAGATATAACCCGCCAGTAAAGGCAGTAAAAGAGATCATTGAAAATGGAACTCTCGGAAAGGTCTACCAAGTGAATATCAATTGTTTTTGGAACAGGAACAGTCAATATTTTAAAACTTCAACCTGGAAGGGATCCAAATTAAAAGATGGGGGCTGCCTGTTCACTCCTTTTAGCCACTTTGTGGATATCCTCTACTATTTCTTTGGGGATATTGATCATATAGAGGGTATGGTAAGTAACTACGCACATGAAGATCTTGCGGAGTTTGAAGATAGTGGCGTATTCAACCTAACAACCGCAAGCGGTATTATGGTTAGTTTCAACTTTAGCACCTGTGCCCATGAAAAGAATATGGAGGGCTCTTTTACCATAATTGGAGAAAACGGAACCGTCAAGATCGGAGGTCAATATCTGAACACAATTGATTATCAAAATATCGAAGGTTTTGAAATCAAAGATATGGAAGAATCTAAACCCGGAAATGATTACGGATTTTATAAGGGATCAATGTCTAACCACGGGAAAGTGATCCAAAATGTGGTGGATACCATTAAGGGTCGGGATAATATATCGACAGTTGGTGATGAAGGATTGAAGGTTGTCGAGATCATTGAGAGGATGTATGCTTCCGCAAAGCAAATAAAACCAAGATGAGAAAAGTGGTTTTTATGGGCTCTAAGCAGATCGGGCATTCCTGCTTGCAACACCTTATTGAGCAAAGAGAAGCACTTGATATTGAAATGATTGCTGTCTTTACTAATCCCAAACATATTTTTGGAGAAAACGCTGCAATTATTGAGTTGTGCAATATGCATGAGATAAAGATGATGCTATCTCTTGAAGAGTTTCAAGAACTTCCTGAGTTTGACATCCTCTTTTCGGTGCAATACCATGAGATACTAAGAAAGGAGCATTTGGAAAAGGTAAAACAAGTGGCTGTAAACCTTCATTTGGCCCCTTTACCTGAATATAGAGGTTGTAACCAATTTACTTTTGCTATCCTTGATGAAGTAGAAGAATTTGGAGCTACCATTCACATCCTTGATGAAAAAGTAGATAGCGGGGATATTATCTTTGAAAGTAGATTTCCAATACCCGATCACTGCTATGTGAAAGAACTTTATGAAAAAACGATAATTGAAGGCATTTGCTTATTTCAAGATAATGCAGGTAATATCATTCAAGGAGATTACCTGCAGGTTCGGCAAGTGGATCTTGTAAAAGAAAGAGGCACATCGTTTCACTTTAGAAATGAGATAGATAAGATAAAGGAAATAGACTTGAAGTGGGATTCTGAAAAAATAGAGAGGTATATCAGGGCTACGACTTTTCCTCCATTTGATCCTCCATTTTCAATGATCGAAGGCAAAAAAACTCCAGTTACCATAGAGAATTATAAAGAATTATCATTGCAATAATTGAATTTCTATTGAAGGGATTGTGAGTCCTGAAACTTATTCAAAAGAAAAATGAGAAAGATCGTCTTTACAGTTACGAATGATTTGAATTACGATCAGCGAATGAAACGAATTTGTTCAGAATTGGCGGAAGCCGGATATGAGGTTTCATTGATCGGCCGACTTAGAAGCCACTCGAAAGAATTGCCGACACTGTCTTTTAGCCAAGTCAGATTGAGATGTATCTTTGATAAGGGGAAGCTCTTTTACATTGAATATAACTTACGCTTGTTCTTCCATTTGCTCTTTCGACAATTTGATATCCTTTGCGCCATTGACCTAGATACCATTTTGCCTTCTTATATAATTGCCAGTATTAAAAGGAAAATAGTTGTGTATGATGCCCATGAATATTTTACTGAATTACCTGAAATCATCCACAGGCCATTTGTGAGAACCATTTGGACCATGATCGAAAAGATGATCGTGCCAAGAGTAAAGCATGGGTATACAATTAACCAGTCGTATGCCGACCTATTTAAAGAGCATTATAATAAAGAGTTTGGTATCATAAAGAACGCTACGGTGTTGGAGGATATCACCATTCCTGAAAGGAAGGAAAGGATCATTTTGTATCAGGGTGCTGTGAACGTGGGTAGGGGAGTGGAAGAGTTGATCACAGCCATGGCTCAGATAGATGCAAAACTGCACATTTATGGAATTGGTAACGTATACAATGATTGTATCTCATTGACAGAAAAATTAGATCTAAGTGAGAAGGTGCACTTCTTTGGCTCCATTGCACCTGAACAGCTAAAATTGGTCACCCGGAAGGCCACAATTGGCACTACTTTTTTTACGAATGATGGATTGAGTTACTATTATTCCCTTGCCAACCGTTTTTTTGACCATATTCATGCTTGTTTGCCCCAGTTGGGAATGAACTATCCTGAATATAAAAGGATCAACGATGAGTTTGAGGTTGCCATACTTCTAGACAATTTGTCTCCTGATGGTATTGCGAAAGGTGTTAATAAATTGCTCGATGACAAAGATCTTTATGATCATATGGTACAGAATTGTTTGAAAGCCAGGGAAGTTTTGAATTGGCAAAACGAAGCGAAAAAGTTGGTTGCATTCTATAACGCTCTATGACAGTAATTAGAGGTAATCACTACACCTCACTCTTTTGACCGTTTTTAAGTAAATATCCCAATTTATAAAGATCAAATAGATACAACCTTGGGTGCATTGAATTCAGATTTGTCGTGATAGTACCCTTCAATTTTGTATACAACCAGACCACTATTCCTGAAATACCTACTTTCTTTATGAGATTGTGATATTTTAGTAAGCGAATATCTTGTGACAACATTTTTGCATCAAAATTGTTCAGCAGATAAGACAAATTCTTTAGCCCATTTTCACTTTTTTGGATGAATTCACTAGTGGTTTCTAGTTGTATATGCATCAACGGATTCTCAATATGGCGGATGTTGATACCTTTCTTTTTAAGCTCAAGCCCAAATTGGGTATCCTCATGCCCATACCCAGTCAAGTTCTCATTGAATTGGATGGATTGTAACAAGGATTTTGGGATCAGAAAGTTATTTGTCATAAAGGATCTGTATGGGTGTTTACCTCTTTGACCGGCAGAGAGTTGTTCTCTGTGTACACCGTAGTACCATCTAAAATATCTCTCTTCCTCTTTTGGCGGTAAAGATTCGTAGATCCTGCCACCCACCACCACAGTGTTTTTTTCTACAGCCTTCACATAGTTCTCAATGAAATCCTCAGAAGGGATCTTTGAGTCACAATCCATGAAAAGCAGCTGCTCGTATTTTGATTCAAATGCAAGTTGATTACGGATCTTTGCTCTTCCTATGTTCTCTGGCAATTCTACCAATACGACGTTGCTATGTTTTTTAAGCTCCCGGTTTATTTCAATAAATTGCAATTTAGAATGGTCATCATAACATAGGATCTCAAATTCAATATCACCCGAATGACATTGACGATGCAAGTTGGCTACCAACTCTCTTACATCAAAATTGTAAATTGGAATTAGAATTGAGATCATGAGTTATTAATAATGGATGTTGTCGCTACCGTTCATCAACGCATTGTCATTCAACTAAAGTATGTTTGAAATCCTGTATTAGCCCATCCTGGCATTTTAATATCCGTGCAGGAAATTTATCTATTAATGTATAATCGTGAGTAGCGAAAAGAACCGAAGTATCTGATTCATCACTGATCCTCTTTAACAACTTAATGATATCATTAGAAGTGTCAGGGTCCAGGTTGCCTGTTGGCTCATCAGCAAGTATCAACTCCGGATGATTTAGAAGAGCCCTTGCAATGGCTACTCGCTGTTGCTCTCCGCCTGAAAGTTCATATGGGTACTTAAATCCTTTGGATTGTAAACCTACCATAGTAAGGACTTCCTCCATCCTTTCTTTCATCTCCTTCTTGTCCTTCCATCCTGTAGCTTTCAATGCAAAACTAAGATTCTTCCCAACGGTCCTATCAGTAAGCAATTGAAAATCCTGAAAGACGATCCCAAGTTTCCTTCTTAAAAAAGACAACTTTCTTCTGCTCATCTTATTCAGGTCAAAGCCCACAACATTGCCTTCCCCTTCGGATATGGTAAGGTCAGCATATAAACTCCTGAGTAAACTGCTCTTGCCGCTTCCCGTTTTTCCGATCAAATACACAAATTCACCCGGCTTTACCAATAGATTGATCTCGCTTAAAACTAAGGTAGATTGTTGATATATCTTCACATCCTTTAACTCTACAAGCAAGTTGCTCTCTGTCATATTTCCATTTTTTTTATTTTCCCATATGGGATCTCCCTGATAGTTTCAATGATCTCATTCTCCCACTCCATAAGCCCATGTTTCTTTAAGGCAGTTAATGGACGGTCAGCCCTAAAATATGCCACAAGTGTAAATTTGTCATCTCTGATCTGGATGAAATCTGCGATCCTGTTCTTTCCTTTAACTTTGATTATATACATCTGATAAATCTCATGTAGTATTGCGCTGCTAAATTAATTAAAATACTCTTAACCGATAATTAACATCAACATCTTGGATACCTGGTAACCATTTGCTCAATTGAAATATAACCCAATACGGCGCTGTCTAACAGTATACATGAATCAAAATCAATACCATTTTTCAATATATAGGTAATCTATAGCTAATTGCAATTTTCACAAAAGGTCTTCATTAAGAATTTATTCTCTAGAAGTTGAAATGTGATCCCCTCTTTTTCAATGGGATCGAATAATTTACAAAACCGCTTTTTATTGAGATCTAAGGCATTCAACATAACCAGCCTGTAGCTTGGAGCTTTTGTTAGCTTATTGTCAATGATGGTAAGGTTCAAGTAATAAAAAAGCAGGTCCTCATCGATCTTAATGTCCTTAACATGTGGTGCCAATAATTTGATCGCCCAATCATATTGAGCATAGACCACAAAATACTGTGCTAGGTTCAAGAGGTCAATTGGGGTAAGGTCAGCCTTTGAGTAATTGGTATGTATGAACCTGATCGCCTCATCTTTTTTCTCATATTCTCCCAGTAACATGTAGTATTCTGTTAAAATGATATGGTAATTGACCATCATCCTGTTGATGAGGGGTAAGGGAATTTTATAGGTCTCCAGTTGTAGGATATCAATTTTGAAGGTCTCAAAATCAAATTGCCTTACATTTTCAAGCCAAATACTAAATTGCAACACACAAATATTGTACTTAATGTGCCCCTCCTTTGGCAGTAGCTTTTCTAATTCCTTCAATTCGTAAAGAAGCTCAGATGCACTTACATCATTCATTACATATTTGAATGTGGCCTTATTACTTAATAATACGCCGAATACAGACTGTTTAGGGATCTCAAGGTTGTCAATGAAACTGACCGGAAGTTCATAGTGTTTAATTCGCTCAAATAGTGCATTTTGTATACGGGTTGCCTCTTTAAGATCATTCTTCCTGACACTTTTATTGAACCTCAGGATCAGGTCAGGTGACTCAATAGTTGAAAAGAGATCCTTTTTTCGCAGATCAAGGATCACTATCGCTTTCCTGTGATCTTTTAGATACACTTCAAGCTCTTTTACCAGCCCTTCATCTTTCAACTTATCGCGAATCTCAGCTTTCGATAAAAGAGCGAGATATTTGAATTTCGTTGTTGAAATATCTTCAAGGAACTCTACCCAATTCTCGGAGGTGGTGATTGTTGTTGTTATTGTTGGCTTTTGATAGGATTGCAGTGCTTTTATGATGCTTTCAGCCCTTGCTTTCTGTAAAGCATAATTCCCTGCTTTACTGCCTTCAACGGATGCAAAAGCTCTAATACTAATAGCCCCAATTTGGTAATCAGTCAGGTGCAAGGAATCATAGAGGGGTTTGATATCCTCAATTGAATAATCCGATTTATTCTGCTCAAAGGGGATTGTAAATGTAAGTTGCTTACTTCTGAATGTAAAGTTTGATAAACTATCCTGTAGTTGGGCCTTTTGGAATTTTTTGGTTAAAGTGTCAAGGTACATACCCATGTCAAGCAATTCCCATTTATATCTTTTGATATTATAGAAAGAACTGTAATAACATAAGTACTTATTTTTCAAGATCAATAGATTGAACTCGATCTCTTTATCGGTAAAATTTTTGGGGAGCTTCCCAATATTGATGATCACAGTATTTAGAGAGTCTATGGTCATATTTCGCAACATCTCTTCAAGATAAATAGGCTTAAGGACCTTGCCACGATATAGACCTATGGTCTTATGCGATGATCCGGTATTGCAATCATACATGTCTTTTGCAACAATATCCACACTAATGCCATCACTATGGTTGGCAAATATCTTATCAAACCAGGCTTTGCTGGAAATTTCAAATAGAATATTGTCAAATTCGTCCCGTCTTAAACCCATGAGCACTTCCTTGGGGCGAGCTCGAATCAGATCATAGAATTTGGAGCAGCGTTCTTCGAATTTGTGCCCCGGGTCTTTTATGTCATATACCTGCTGACCGCTAAGTTGGAAGAGCGAACCCGTTATCATGCAGATGAAAAGGTAAAATATCTTCATTGACAAAAGCTACCATTACTTGAGTCCATAAATGTATAATTTAACTTTTGAAACATGAAAATATTATGTTGAAATAGTTGAATGACCTTGATGATGGATGGGGAGTAGCCAGCAATGTTTGGAGGTCTGTAGAATCCCCTTTTTTTTTACTTAACTTTGACCACGATATGATATCATACAATAATTCAAAATAAGTAATGGGTCAAAAGATCACTCTTATTGGTGCAGGCAATGTAAACTATCATTTAGGCGTTAATCTAAAGAGTAAGGGGCAGCACATCGAATTTGTTTACAGCAGAGATATGAGCAATGCTGAAGTTTTGGCGAAAGAACTTGATGCTCGCCCGGTAAATGATATTGAGATGTTGAAAGAAGCCGCTTCTGATATTTTTATTATTGCGGTAAAGGATGAAGGTATTCCTGTGGTTGCTAACCAATTATCTATAAGGGATGTAGCTACAGTGGCTCATACCTCAGGAACTGTTTCTATGCAAGTGCTAAATGGTATATCAAATAACATCGGTGTTTTCTATCCCTTGCAATCCTTCACTAAGGGGGAATCCCTCGATGTAGCCGGGAGCCCTGTATGCATTGAAGCAAATCACCCGGATGTAGCCAGGCAACTAGCTGGACTTGCCGAATTGATCGGTGCCAGGTCAATGGATATTAAAGAGGAGCAACGATTGTTATTGCATATCTGTGGGGTATTTGTCAATAATTTTTCAAACCATTTATTGTCTATTGCAGCAGATCTTTTACAAAGGAGTGATCTGTCAATGGAAATTCTGCAACCTCTCATCAAAGAGACTATGAGAAAAAGCTTGGAGGGGTCCCCTGCAAAGATGCAGACCGGGCCAGCAATTAGGAATGATGCAAAGACAATTGCAAAGCACTTGGAATTTCTTAGTGATTATCCACAATACAAAAAGGTGTATGAATTGATGACGCAAGATATTCAGCAACAGAAAAGATAGCCCAATGAAAATTTTCATTTCTATTCTTAGATTGATCCGTTTTCCAAACCTGGTACTTATTGCGATGACTCAATTCCTCATCTGGTATTGCATTATTACGCCTATTTTTAACTCCTATGGGGTGCCTCGTTTTCTGGATGATCTTCATTTTTTATTACTCGCTTTGTCCACATTGTTAATCGCTGCTAGCGGCTATATCATTAACGATTACAATGATGTGGGTATAGATACAATAAATAAGCCACACCGTCTTATAATAGGATCGGTTATCAATAAGAACTTCATCATGCCGGTGTATTTTACCTGCAATATTATAGCAATTGGTATTGGGATCTACTTGGGATGGTATGTTGGGAATTATAAGCTGGGCTATCTCCACTTCTTTACAGCAAGTTTGCTTTGGTTCTATGCCACCTCCTTCAAAAAGATGCTGTTGGTTGGAAACCTGATCGTGAGTTTCTTGTCGGCTTTTGTATTATTGATCGTTGTGTTCTACGAACCTATGTTGTACTTGGCTGAAGCTCCCAGTACAGTGGCCGCTTCAGGTGCGATACTCCTGATCATTGGATCATATGCTGTTTTTGCTTTTTTTGTGTCATTGGTGAGGGAGATCGTTAAAGACATGGAAGATATTAAAGGAGATGCTGATTATGATTGCAGAACACTGCCAATTGTCTTTGGGATACTTCCCGGCAAAGCGATCGTAGCTTTTCTTGTGATTAGCATCCTGTGTGGTATTGGATGGATCCAAAAAATACAATTTGTCGGCCATCAATTTTACGAATTTTGGTATTTGATGTTAGCACTGCAGCTACCGTTGATCGTCTTCCTGGCCGGATTATATAAAGCAGAACATAAAAAACACTATCATCGATTAAGTTTACTTATTAAGATCGTTATGTTTTTAGGGGTATTGTCAATGCTCTATTTTTTCATATTAATATTTGAATAAGAGAGTACTACTGTTTGTATGGTTGAAAAAGTAATCATTCTTGCTTCCGGATCTCCGCGCAGATCTCAACTATTGAAAGAAGCAGGATTTGATTTTACAGTAAAAGTTCCCAAAGTAAAAGAAGTGGTTCCTGAAGAGCTTTCGCCTAAAGAATTTGCAATACATAATGCGAAGCTAAAAGCGATGTCCATTGAAGAAATAGCGAATAATGAAGTTGTGATCGGAGCCGATACTGTTGTTTCCTTCTATAACAAGATCCTGGGCAAGCCGGGTAGCAGGGAGGATGCGTATGCAATGCTCCGAATGCTGTCAGGGAAGAAACACGAGGTAATTACCGGGGTTTGTTTGGCAGCACATCAGAAAACCCACAGCTTTTCCGTTTCCACAAATGTATATTTTGGAGTGCTTACAGATGAAGCTATTTATCGGTATATTGATAACTATAAGCCCTTTGATAAGGCAGGTGGTTACGGTATTCAGGAATGGATCGGATTGACAGCCATTCAGAGGATCGAGGGATGCTATTTTAACGTAGTAGGGCTCCCGGTCAATAGATTATGTGAGGAGTTAACAAAATTCTAGATCTTCTCTTAAGATGATTGGGACTTTCATTTTCTTTTCCCCAATGTAGTAAAATTGTCCTTGATCCAATTGGTAGCAACTAGGGCACCTTTATTTGTTAGATGGTCACCATCTGGTAAATAGCAATCATCTCCCATCTCTAAATTTTCCATATCAATGATTGGTACCTTATATAAAGTTGTGATCTGATCATAAAGATATTTATGAGGGACGTTATTCATATACTCTTTATGAAGAGGGGGCTTAACCAAAACCAAATTGACTTTTTTTTGTTCGCATAACAGAACAATCTGAGTCAGATAAGATACATTTAGATCAGAAACCTCTTTGAAGTTCCCATCCGCACCAAATTGGGTCCTGATCCTATTTTTTAGTGATTTACTGGTAACTTTTTGATTGCTTGCCACTTTATGTTCATAATAATGCCCTATATATGGATATGCAAAAATATTTCTAATACCATTTAAGGTAGCTAAAATAGCCTTTGGGTTATTTTTAAGAATTGTGGCATATCCTTTTGAATCAATAAGGGGATAGTATCTGGTGAAAACAAAACAGTTAAAAAGAAAATCATCATAATACGAGGACAGATTATGGTAATTCACACCAAGCCATACATTCTGTATGTGGGGATTGTTCTCCAGAATTACTTTTATCTTATAATAGGAATAAAAATACCCTTCAGAATTTATTGAAATGTTGATCATGTTATTCCCTAACAAGGAATCATTTACACTATATTGCAGATGGGAATCCCCGGTAATAATTGTATCGATGCTTTTTTCAATTATAAAAGGCTCATGAATTTCCTTAATTACATAAAAGGAAAAAAAAGGAAATAAAATGGTTGGGAGGATAAATATGAATAACCGGTTTACAAAAGCCCTCATAGTGAAATACCTTGATGATGTGCAAACCTACAAAATATATCCATCTCGAATTTATCAACTCCATATGCTGGTACCAAAGTGGGATAGCAATGGTTGTAGATTTTCCAAACAATATGAAAAAAGGAAAAGAAGAGGAAGGAGAGAGGAGAAGTTTTATTCATACATTATCAGGAAGATTTCTTTGTCCCCTTTTTACCTTCCCATAATTCCTTGAGTTTATCGAACTCCCTGCGGTAGAAGATGCCTACGCCAGTCCTGCTTTTGTTGCGTTCAAGGATAATGTCAAAATCGCTCTTTCTGAAAACCTTTACCCTCAGGTTACCGGATGGTGTGATCTTGTATTCAATATTGAAATCACCGGCAATGTTACTGGCATCATTTTGTGCTTCTTTTGCATAATCATTGGCGAGATTAAAATTTCCGCCAATATCCACAGAAACCCGGTCATCAAAAAAGCGTTTGGTGAGGGCTAATTGCAGTTCTCTTCTTTTAAAGAGATCCGGATTCTCCTCGGCCTGAACCCCTGATTCAGTTTTTCCATAATAAGCCACATTTAATTCTACATCTTCGCTGAGCTGAGAGGCCCAATGGCTGAGTTGGGCTGAAATGAACTCACTCACGCTTGTATTTACTCCTGATCTCCACACCTGCTCTCCTGGAATTTCTGTAGGGATGAACCTATTCAATACCAGTAATCCAAATACCTGTTTATTCAATTCATTCTTATCTTGTTTGATCTCCAATAGTTTCCTATGTACATGATCACTGAGTGAAGTAACATCCAGTATGTCAAAATCTATGTCAGGAGAAAATAATGAATTTGTCAGGAGCAGTTTTACGTGAAATGGTGTTCTCTTCTTATAGATCAGCTTATCTTCTTCGGTCATTTCACTAATACTCTTTATCAGATCATAGCTGGAGGCTCTTACCTTATAAAGTGCATTGACATTGATGATCGCTTCATATGGGTCTCCTGACCAGGTAATTGTACCTCCCTTCTCAATGTCAAATTGCTTGTTGATCAGCTTATTGTAAAAGGTGAAGATGTAATCCCCGTGGGCGATCTCAAAAGTACCATACATCTTGAACTCACCAAGGGTACTTATGGACATCTTGATGTTGCCATAACCATTTACTCTGATAGCATCTCCGGCATCCGGGTCTATTATGATCTGCCCGTGAGCGTCAGGTGTAATTTCCAAATCAATATTGACCTTCAATCCCTTCAGATTTACGTTGTAAGGCTGAGAGGTGGATACTTGTTTTGAGCTGTTCACAAATTTCACAAAGGAATTTTTGGTGACACTCGTTTCGTCAAGCATTGGGGTGATGATCTTGGTCCCTTTCAAAGTCATTAATTTCATGTCAATATCTAAATTCTTCAAGAGGCCGTTAAAATTGATCAACCCTTTGCCGAATGCGGTTCCATAATAGATCTTGTTGTCATCCTCTGTAGTATTCAGCATCAGCAGATTGTCGGTATTTACTGCTACATCCAACGACACTTTTTTGAAATATTGATGGAGAAATGCACCATTGGCAATTGCCACATTCTCTAATGAATCATAGAGCATTAAATTGCGTAACACGATCTTGTTCTCTTTAAATATAACAGTAGCTTTTGGAATGGTATAGTGGGTTTTTAGGTAATTGACTGTTGTGCCTCCATCAGTGATAACTGCCTTGCCAGATAATACAGGAGCCTTTAAACTTCCTGTCAATTTAAGATTGCTGGTTACGGTTCCATGGATATTTGAGAATACAGGATGCAAGAATTCTTGAAACACACTGAGGTTGAGTTTTTTAACCCTCATCCTAAATGCTAAACTGCTATCCGGCTGGTTAAGATGATAGGAGCCGGCAATGTTGATATTCTTTAAGAGGTCGCCAAGGTTGGCACTGATATCAATGGTTTTATTATCATCATTTGTCTCTACATCTACAAACAGGTTCCCAATAGTATCACCATTAATGGCTAGATCAGTTAAACGCCCGTTAGCCCATATGCCCGGATTTGTCTTTGGATTTTTTATGGTTGCCACACCATTTAGCAGCCCGCTGTATTTGTGCTTTGAAAATCGGATCAATTGGGTGAAATCGTAGATGTCTAAATTCTTGAAATTGCACAACAGTTGAGATGTAGTGTCGCTAAGAACTTTGCTCTCCAAAGAAAGTATCTGATTCTTGTGTGTTAATTTGAAATTCTTGCAAATGATCTGATCTTTGGTCAGTTTGATATTATTGTCATCCGGCAAGTCCCAATTCTTATTATTCAATATTATCTCGTTAGCCAATACTGATAAATTGACCACATCTTTTGTGTTTTGTATAAATGCAAAAATATCAAAACGATTTACCGATGAATCAGCCCCTGAAATTAAATGCATCGTTATGCTGTCTTTATTGATTGATGCGGAGAATGAATTGTCAGAGGTTTCCATGCTATCGCTCATTGCAATATTGTCGATCTTTGCAATGATCTCTAAACTCTCTTCGTTTGACTCAACCGTGAAGGATAGAGCTCTGAAATCGGTCTTTTTGTACATTAAGCCGGGAATGCTCAGTGCCAGCCGTAATTTTTGCTGACCACTGTTGAAATCACCACTGATCTGGGCATTATTGAAGTTGCTCAATTCTGGTAAGAAGAAGTTAGTCAGATTCTTTGTATTCAAAACCTTGACCTGAAAGGTGAAGTCATCAGGTGTAGTTGTCTCTGAAGGGGTTCCCAATGTAAACATGTAAGGGAAGTAATTGCTTATATAAGAGCTGATAGTTGTGGGCAACTTACTCAACTGCAGATTGCCAAGGATCTTAGCTTCTACGATCTCTGAATTGATAATTATCTCTCTTTTTTGGTTTACCAAAGATGAGGAAATTGACAAAGTATCTAAAGCATACTTGCTCCCCTTATTTTCTATCTCATAATTAGCTACAGCAAATGTTCCTTCAATACTATCCACATGACTTCCCTGAAGGTTAAAGTAGAAATCAGCGTTTAAGGTGTAGGGCTCATTGGCTAAATTCAATTCCTTTAAATTTCCATTCTTAATATGGGAAGTAAAGTCGAATAGGGGTTTTGTACCATTGAAATCCACCGTACCCTGGAAATCAAGAAATAGGTTGTCATCATTGACAAAAAGGTTTCCTGCAAAGAGCTTCTGTTGTAGTTGGCCATCCATTAGGATGTTCTTATAGTTGTAGCTCTTAAAATCAATTTGCTGTATGTTGGCATTGAGTTTAGCGGTAATGGTATTAATGTCAAAACCGTTACCATATACCTTGGCATCAAAACTGATCGTCCCGAGGATATGTTCCATATTCAGCATGGTGCCAAGCTCAAATCTTTTAGCGGATAGTCTCCCTGAAAAGAAACTTTCAACAGGATTTTCGGCTAATTTTAGATTTATATCTGATGAAAATTCCCCTAAAGCAGAGGAAATGATCCCATTAGCCACAAAATCATTGACAAATCCTGTAAAGCGACCTGTGAATGATACATGTCCAAGTTTCAACATTTGGTCAGTCACTTTTATCCCTGGGATCAAACTCGCCAGTTCCCTGGCTGAAGTTGTTGCCTGATCAGCTTTCAGGTCAATATAAGTTTCCTTTATCTGTGGGAGGCCACTGAGGTTTATGTTCCCTTTATAAAAAGTGTATTCCCCGGCCTTAATGGTAAGGTCTTTCCCTTTTAATTTACTTATTTTGCCACGAACAATACCATCCAATCTTATATCCTCTGAATGCTTATCCAAAGCTGGCACAAAATGAGCCATATCACCAAGAGAGATATGCGAGTTATTAAATTCCAGGAATAATGTGACCTGGCTGGTGAAATTTTTGAAATCTTTGAAAGAGTCGTATTGCATGCTAAATACCCTTTCAATATGACTTTCAGAGGTTTCTATCTTGAGATCATCAGCCCGTACCTCATTGGTGGTGATCCTTCCCTTTGTTGTTACGTTGTTCACCTTAAATCCACCCTTTTCTGTAAAAGCAAGCTGATCTATGGACCCCATAATGGTATCTTGATTAAATACTGCTTCCGTTATAATGAGGTCGATCAAAGGGATGTCAAGATGGTTGAAGTCAATATAGCCTTCCCCTTTATGGGTTTTGTAATTGTCGAATTCAAAAGAGGAGGTGGCAATATTCAATTGATGAACCCCAAATTCCCATTTCTTATTCATGAAGGTACCATCGGTAATTGCTTTTGCCTTATCTGAAATTTTTCGTGGGACATATTTTGGCTTGTTGATCACAACTTTTGCTTGGTTGATATCGATAAGGTCAGCAATGATGGTTTTTTCGCTGGGAATAAATTTGTCAAGGTTGATATTGAGACGTTCGAGGTCAATAGATAGCTCCAATGACCTTGCTTCATTATTGAGACGGAACTTGATTTGTTGGAGGCCTACTTTTTTTATGTTGAATTTTATCGGGTTCTTTCCACCGGAGAGTGCAGCAATAAGGAACTTGAAGTTGAATTGATCCTCCCCGCTTTTTTTGTTCAGATTGATGTAAGCATCCTCGAGGCCAAAGAAATTCAAACTTACCTTCCGATTCCTAATATCTAAAGAAGCAATATTTGCTTTTAGCTTTTTTGCGAATAGGAGGGTGTCTTGTGCCGGATCTGCAATGCATAGGTTTTCCAGAACAAGTGTTTTGATAAAATCGATCTTAACACCTGACAAGGTGATCTTGGCATCCAACTGTTCTGACAGATGAGATGCCACCTGTTTTACGATCTTGGTTTGAACAGAGGGTTGAAGCAGTATGATATAACCACATAGGAGTAAGCATAAGATACCTCCAATCAAATAAAGAAAGGTCTTAACGAGTTTACGCCTGAGTTTAACTAAGTTCATCAATTTTGAATTACCTCAAAATTAAGGTAATTTTGTTTGAGTAATCAAAGGTAATCAGATAAAGGGTTGTAAATAATTACTAGTTTTTATCACAACCCAATGATCATAAGTTAGTAAATCGCCAAAATTCAAAAATACCACTATCCATTAACGTTTCACAGTGTAAAAAGTTATGGACACTATTATTTTAGGTATTGAATCATCATGTGATGATACTGCCGCTGCTATTTCAAGTAACACCAAAATCCTTGCCAATATAGTCGCAGGACAAGAAATTCATGAGGCATATGGTGGTGTAGTCCCTGAACTTGCTGCCAGGGCTCATCATGAGAATATCATACCGGTGGTACATGAGACGATGAAAGCGGCAGGAATAAATAAAGAGGACATTCAGGCAGTTGCCTTCACGAAAGGCCCCGGGTTGATAGGCCCATTGCTGGTGGGGTCTGTATTTGCTAAATCCTTTGCTATGGGATTGAATATCCCTATTTTAGAGGTACATCATATCCATGCACATGTGATGGCGCATTTTATTGAAAATGGGTCAAGAAAAAATGATGACCATAATGATGGCTACCCTCAATTCCCATTTCTTTGTCTCACCGTTTCAGGGGGGCATACACAAATTATTAAGGTGAGCGACCATCTTAAGTTAGAGATAATTGGCGAAACACTTGATGATGCTGCAGGTGAAGCATTTGATAAAACAGCAAAACTATTGGGATTGGTTTATCCGGGTGGCCCATTGATCGACAAATATGCACAGGAGGGTGATCCTGAAAGATTCAATTTCCCTGAGCCCAGGATCCCCGAGCTGAATTTCAGCTTTAGTGGTTTAAAAACGGCCATACTCTATTTTCTGCAGGATAAGGAGAAAGAAGATCCTGACTTCATTAAAACAAATCTCGCTGATATTTGTGCCTCAGTTCAGAAGAGGATCACAACCATTCTAATGAATAAGTTGATCCTTGCAACTGAACAGACAGGAATTCAAGAGATCGCAATTGCCGGCGGGGTGTCAGCCAATTCAGCATTGAGGTTGGCATTAGCTGAAACGGGTGATGAAATGAATTGGAATACTTATATTCCGAAAAATGAGTTTTGCACTGATAATGCTGCGATGGTGTCGGTTACAGGGTATTATAAATACCTAAAAAATGAGTTCACCGACCAAAATGTGGTGCCGGATGCAAGATATAAGTTGGGATAAGTAATTTTCAGGAATCATTAAATGTTGGTTGTTGTATCTCCTGAACTTTCTGCAAGAATTATCTGTTGACATAGGATATTAACCTAATTTCTATAACCAACAATTTAAGCATATGAAAAATTTTAACATCGCATTCTTTGTAATTTTGCTCTCAGTAGTTTTAGTGATGGCAACACAAAGCGCAAAATCAACTGTAGTAGCAATTCAGGTATCTAATTTTGCCTTTTCTCCGGCAAATGTCAATGTCAATGTCGGTGATACCGTTAGATGGGAATGGATGTCAGGATCCCATACGACTACCTCTTTGACCATCCCAGATTCTGCTGCATTATGGGACGAAATGATCACAAGTATGCATGTTTCCTATGAGTATGTTGTCACCGATACAGGGGTATATAATTACAAATGCACACCACATTTTGGAATGGGTATGGTAGGTGCATTTACTGCTCAAATGGTTTCGACAGGAGAAAATCAGTTATCAAAAGGACCAGGTGGTAATTCAACCATTGAGTATGATTTGTTTCCTAATCCGGTAATAGACTATATTGTCATTAGGATCGATGGACAAAGTGATATGGAACTTGATATTGAATTAACAAATATATCAGGAAAAAGGATATTTTTAACCCGCAGAAATGTATCAGGAAATGTGTTTATGGAACGATTCAACCTTGGAGAGCTTTCCTGTGGAATTTATATTATGCAGGTATATGATAGGAGAAACAACCTCTATTTTTCAAAAAAGAAAATAATCAAAAAATAATGACAAGGGTAAAGGTGCACTTCCCGGAGACCGTGGACTATGTTACTGAAACTTCTTTGAGGATCAGCGATATTAATTATGGCGGTCATTTAGGGAATGATGCCGTACTATCCCTCATGCATGATGCAAGGGTCAATTTTTATAAGGAAAACGGCTTCAGTGAGATGGATATTGGAGGTTGTGGAACAATGATGATTGATGCGGCAATAAGCTACAGATCAGAAGGATTCCATGGTGATATCCTTAAAGTTGAAATCGCTGTTGATGACTTCAGCAATACAAGTTTTGTAATTTACTACCGCCTTTCGCTGAAAAATTCAACCGAAGTGATCGCTGAAGCTAAGACCGGAATCGCTTCTTATGACCATAAAAAAAAGAAAATAGTTCCTTTGCCTGATGGATTCAAGGCTAAAATTACACGCTCTTGAGGTCTCTTTGATCACTCCTGTTTTGCCTTTCTGTTGTTGTTGTAAATGACTCTCACGCAACACAATTCACACATAATTTTCTGTGGGATACGTATATCTACGTAAGAAAAATGGGCATTTCTTCCTATTACATGTTAACTATCAATTATGGAATTTTGCACTATAAATACTATAGGTATATCGGAATTTGCATGTAAGATTCTGCTAATATTTGTAGTAACTTCTCTCCAAAATTTCCGTAAAGTAATTACTATGATGGCATACTTAATTTTTAGAATTGGATTCAGGATTATCGATGGATTGGCTATCATCCTGGCCCCTATATATTTCGTTGCCAATATTTTCTATAGAATTGGAAAAGGGATCGTCAATTGTTATAACCACTTCTGATCCTCTCTAATCCAGAGCCATAAATTATTGGCTTTTACGATCTTCACGACATTTTTTCTTGTCTTAGACCTGATCACCTGGTATTTCGGTTGATTTTGTATCTTTATTGCTACTTAGATTGAAATCAAGCAGCGTGAGAACAGGAACCCTAATAAACATATCTTTAATGGTCGCCATATTCCTATTATTGGCATTATTTCTATATGATAGGCCATTGAGCAATATAATTGGTCAGGAAGCAGATAGGCCAATTGCTGAGTATCCTGGTGAATTAGCTCAGTTTGAATTGGACAGAGTAGCCAACCCTTATACAGGTGAAGCACCCAAGGGAGCAGTTTATAAAGCGCTAAAGAAATTGGAAGCTGCTGGTAAATTAACATTAAGCGGTCATTCATCTCCCATGAAAAAGGATATAAGATGGTCAACCATCAATGATTTTTTCCCATCCTTAAGTATTACCCGGCTAGTTTATGATCCGAATAATACCAATAATTTCTATTTCTGTACTGGAGAAGGGTGGTTCAATGCAGATGCTGTGAGAGGGGCCGGTGTGTGGAAGTCGGCGGATGGAGGTGATACTTGGAGCCAGCTTCCTGCTACAGACAGTAGCATTTTCTTTCAGTGTCAGGATATGTTTGTACACCCAACAACAGGTGATATCTATGTGGCAACAAGGGATGGTGGGCTAATGCGTTCAAAGGATAATGGCCTCACATGGGAGCAGGTTCTGGGAGCGGGAAATGGAGCTGTACATGATCGGATAGCAGACATAGAATATACTGCATCTGGAGAGATCTTTGCAACCATAGGTATGTTTAATACCGATGGGATTTACTTCTCAGCAACTGGGGATACAGGTACATGGGTTGAACAAACCAACGGATTCCCGGCCAATAATATTTATCGGATTGAACTTGCCACAGCGCCTTCCAATGAAAATGTGGCTTATGCCACTGCAATAAGTGATGTGTCTCAGAATTATTATATCATGGGATTTTACAAAACCGAGGATAAAGGAAGTACATGGTTCAAGGTAAATATTCCAGGGGGTGATAGTACCAAATTCTCAAAAAAGCAGGGGTGGTATGATCTGATCTTGAAGGTGGATCCGAACAACGAAGATGTTCTGGTGGCTGGTGGGTTGCATTTTTGGAGAAGTATAGATGGGGGCATTAATTGGCGAAAGATCACTCATAGTAAATCCGATTCAGCGGGGTATGTGCATGTGGATCAACATGAGGTCACTTTTTTGAATTCAGATACCGTCTTTTTTGGTAATGATGGTGGTATATGGAAATGCAGCAACTTTAGAGATGACACACCTATGATCACAAATCGAAATGCCACCTACAATGTTACACAGTATTATGCCGGGGCCATTCATCCTGATGCAGGTAGTCACATTGTGATTGGAGGGACGCAGGATAATGGATCGGGAATAGCCATTAGTTCTGGGAAAAGTGATTTCCAAAAATTATCCGGTGCTGACGGCGCTTTTTGTGCCATTAATTATAACGACGGTAATATCATGTATACCACAACACAATATTTACGGATGTATAGGTTTGTAAATGGAGGATCAGGTGGATATGATGCGATCACAAATCCGTATTTGAAGGGTGGCTCAAGCAGCAGTGGAGGAAATACATTATTTATCAATCCCATGGAAATGGATCCGATTGATCCAGATATAATCTACCAGGCAAGTAATAATGGGATATGGCGTCTCAAGAATGCTTCAGCAGCTGATGATTCCGATTGGGAACAGGCTACAAAAGCATGGGGAACGGTATCAGCGATAGGGATTAGTCAAAATCCTGCAAATATATTATACTTTGGACGACAAAGCTCATCCGGAAAAGTATTTAGAGTAGTTGATGCCCATTTGACAACATCATCCTACAGACCTGAAAATACAGATCCTGCAGACAGGCTTCCTCAAGCTAATATGGGAGAGCCGGATTTTTTCGCATCGTGCATTTATGTTGATCCGCAAGATGGAGGGCACGTAATTGTGGTATACTCAAACTACGGAGCCCCGTCGATATTTGAGAGTAAGGATGCGGCAGATCCATCACCTACCTGGCATTCTGTAGAGGGTGATCTGCCTGATATTCCGGTTAGATGGGCACTGCTCCATCCCTTAAAGGCCGGGGTATGTTATATTGCCACAGAGATAGGCGTATTCTATACTAATAATTTGGATGGTGATAGTACTATCTGGCTGCCTGCAAATCAGGGCTTGGCTTATGTAAGGACAGATATGTTGAGGATAAGAAAGTCAGATCACTCAATACTTGCAGCAACACATGGAAGGGGTTTGTATGTAGGTAGGATTCAGAGTGATAATAGTATCATTTGGGAAGAAAGAGGCCCTTCAAATATTGGAGGCAGAACCCGTACTATTATGGTTGACCCAAATGATGCTACAGGCAATACGGTATGGGCTGGTAGTGTTTCCGGTGGATTGTGGAAGACATCAAGTATCGATTCGTTAGGTTATTTTGAGCCGGACCCGGAGGTATTACCTTCTTCTTTGGCGGTTAGCATATATCCAAATCCAAGCTTTTCAAATGGTGTAACCTTTGAAATTGCACTTCATGAGGAGAGAGAGATTGGTATTCAGATCTACGATATCTCAGGAAGGTTAGTTAAGGATTTTACACCATTTACCAAAGGTGCTGGATTTCATATGATCACTTGGCAGCCTGAACCTTTTATAGCCAGGGGGATCTATTTTGTGTCCCTTTTAGCAGGGGATCATAAAACAACAAGAAAGATCGTCTTCATGCCACATTAATTTGTATCCAACATTTTCTTTTCAATACCTTTCTTCGAATCATTTGATTGCCCCTTTTCCCTCAAAATCTTACATGTGTAACCGCATGCCTTGTAATGGTTTGTCCAAGGAATTCGCATTAAGTAATTTGCAATAAGTTAAAAGAACTTTATAGAATGAACAGGATACAACATATTCGTTTTTCGCCTTTTGCTTCAAAAGGATTGGCCATGTTGACTATTAGTTTACTTATATCCTGTTTTATTTATGCTCAAAGTGAAACGACTGAAGTAAAGAGTGATGAACATAATAACATAACCACAGTTACGGTTGTGGAAAGTATGCCTTACAGTGTACCGGATAATAAAAAAGTAGAACGAAGCAACACAGTCAAAAGTTTTGAACCTTATCCGGCATTTTCATTTAATATTTTCCCAAACCCTATTGAGACTTCCAGTAACATAAGCATCCAACTAAATGTGCTAGGTGTCAAGGAGATCACGGTTAATTTTCTTGATCAAAATGGAAAGGTGATATTTTCCAAAGATTTCATTACCAATAACGATGGGACAGTGGAAAATATAAACTATGGATTTGAATTAGAATCAGGGACCTATTATATAGTAGTGAAAAGCTTTGATAGCATAAAAAGACAACAATTGATCGTAAAATAAATGAAAGTAAATTCTCTAAAACAGATAAGATAATGAAGAACAAACAGACCATATCGCAGAAGCCAAATGCGAACTTTTTTGTGAAAACAAGTACCCATTTTCATAGAATAAATGTGGAAGATATTTTATGGATCGAAGCACTAGGCAACTATGTTATCATCCATACACCTGAAAGAAAATATACTGTTCACACAACAATGAAGGGCATTGAAAAGAAACTGATCCCCGAATTTTTCATTCGCGTACATAGATCATTTATTGTTGCCCTGGATAAGATCAACTCTGTAAACGGTAAAACACTAAAAGTTGCCTCAAAATATATCCCTGTTAGTAATTCGTACAAGGAGAATTTGATGCAAAATTTAAATCTGCTTTAGTTTTCATAGAAAACCTTTAAAGATCTATCCTCTTTCTTAGGTTTTGATTATCAGAAGAGACCCTTACCAATTAGATGGTAGGGGTTTTCTTTTTAATAAAAATTAGTAGTTGAATTAATCCCGATGCCAAAGTGCATCGTGATCATTAATTAGCTGGTTAGGCGAATAATTTAAATATCAGGAGCAATAAAAATTATCAATAAAATCCTGTCTGTCGACAAGCAGGAATCCCAATACTCCCAACATAATCAATCAACTTGAATCAATATTCCCTGTTTGAGCAGGGGGCATAATGTGCTTTATTTTAACTGTAAACAGGTCAATTCATCGAATTTATGAAACCAATTACTGCTTTTTTTCGTTTAATGTATAGAATCAAGCAACCAATGACATATTCATAATTTTTAAGTTTTAGTAATTGTAATTTAGTTTTAGTATCACAGAGAGACCCCCGGTACATGCGTATCGGGGGTTTTTTTATTCAAAAAGAAGGAATGTACCTATACTCGTATCCATTGAATCATCAATTCAACACAATTAATGGATAGTCAACCACCTAAATGGTTCGTTAATCCGAATAATTGACCCATTCGTCCTTTTAATCAATGCATCCATCAAAATTAATCACCTTTTACCTGGAACCTTACGTATAGTTTTACTATAGGCAAACAATTTAAAACTAATTGACATGATCAGAAATATTGACGGCTTTGAAAACCAAGATAGCAATATGAGAAAGAGAGTACCACCAAGTAAACCACTTTTCGTGAAAGAGAAGGCGCCCATCCTCAAGATACTGCTTGATGCTATCCTTTGTGTGGAGGCCTTTGGCTCATACGTCAGTATTAAAACTTTTCAAGATAGACATACAGTACATGCAACAATGAAGGAAATTGAAGAGATGCTTCCTGAGGCTAAATTTATAAGAGTACACAGATCATATATTGTGGCCATTGATAAAATAAATGCGATAAATAATAAGACTCTGGAGGTAGGAAAGAAGCTGATACCGGTAAGTGATTCCTTCAGGAAAGAACTAATGAAAAGAATGGATTAGACGCAATATTATTGAAAAAACACATTTCATATAAGATAAAAATAAATATGACAAACGTATGACAAAGCCCGTAACTATTGTAACAAAAGAGCTTCCGCTGCGTATTATATATTGACCTCATCAAAACCATGAAAATATGTTCCAAAGCAACAACTTGAATCAGCCTAGTAAACAAACCACTTTTCAGAGCAACCACATATTTCTGAAAGCGGCTGCACGCCTTTTAAAGATCTATCCTGAAGATATCCTGTGGATCAAAGCGTATGGTGATTATGTGATCATTCAAACTGAGCATGAAAATTACACCGTTCATTCTACCATGAAAGGTATTGAAGGTAAGCTCCCTGCTGAAGATTTTATCAGGGTACACAGATCATACATCATCCGTATTGATAAGATCGCTGCCATACAGGGAAAGATCCTTATATTGGATAAAAAGCCCATTCCGATCAGCAAATCTTATAGGAAAAGCTTAATGCAACGACTTAACTTATTGTAAGCCAAATCAATCCTATTTTATTTCTATTATTTTAAGTAATAACCATGATAAAAGGTTATTGAGGTTCTTTGCTCAACAGGATTGTGCATTTATCTTAATAATATCGACCAGAAACTACTTAAATCTTACATGCGAAAGATTGTAGTGCAAATCTGATTGCTTTCACTTGACTAATGTTTTATTTTTGATACTAATAAAAACCTGCTCTGCAGGTTCAATTTAATTAACAATTAAACTATTGAAAAGGTAACATTATGAAGTATTTATTTACAACACTATTCATCATCAGTGTTATAGAGTACAATGTTGATGCAGCTAATCGTTACTCCGTCAACAATGGTGATTGGGATAATACGAACACCTGGGCAACAAGTTCCGGAGGATCTTCAGGGGCTTCTGTTCCCGGTAGTGGTGATGTGGTAATAATTGAAGACGAATATACAGTAACTGTAAATTCTGTGGAACAATGTGATAGTATTTATATTATTTCCGGCTCTGGTAATGATAGTAAACTATTAGTTGATGATGATGGTGATCTTACCGTTACGAATGGTGTGTTTCTCACAACAGAAAATAATGGTAATAAAGCAACTCTTGAGATATTTGGCACAAGCGGAACTCCGGGGACGATGTCTATTGGAGGAGATTTGATCATAAGGGGTTTTGATGGAGAAGATGATGCAGAAGTTAATGTAATTGATGATGGTTCATTGACCGTAAGCGGGGATGTGTTTTTATGGACCGATGGCGATAAAAAAGCTGAATTTAATGTAGAAAATGATGCTACAGCTATTGTAGTGGGAGATATTATATTTGAGGGGGCTGAGCTAGGTAAGCCAAGATTGAGAGTTAAGGACAACGCAGTATTGAACATTGCAGGCAATTTTGACAGGAGTGCCTCTGGAAATTATGGGGAGTTGGATTGTGAATTGAACACTGTCGTAAATTACAATGGCTCATCTGCACAAACTCTTTCGATGATTGACTACGGTGGATCGGCTACCGATGTATGGACATATGGGGAAGTACGGATCAATAATACTGCAGGAGTAACTTTAGATGCAGATATCTCTCAATCAGATGTTAATAATACAGTCTTGGATGATATTCGTATCCTGAGCGGTCAGATGAACTCAGGAGGATATAGTATAGAACTGGGAAATGGAAAGGTTTTTGAGATTGCAAGTGCAACAACTTATTATACCACTACCACAGATGCTACTGGTGGGATGTTGGAGACCTCTACTTCTGCCTCTCATGATATCCATGTAAATAGTATGGTGAATTTTGCAGCCACCAGTGCGCAAAATGTCCCTGATCCCTCAAATAGTGAACCCTATGGTAATGTAACCATGTCAGGTGGGGCTACCAAAACACTTGTAGATAATATTGATGTGAATGGCGACCTTTTGATTACTGCAACTTCTACCCTGGATGCAGATAACGGAAATGATTATGATATAGATCTGGCAGGAAACTGGACAGATAATGGAACCTATAATGAGCGAAATGGAAAAGTAACATTTGATGGATCTTCAGCTCAAACAATCAACGGCGTTAATGAAACCTATTATGACCTGACCATCAATAATTCAAGTGGTGATGTATCATTGAATACAGATATCACAGTTTCTCGTACCCTCGATCTTACTCTTGGGGATATCGTATTAGGGTCAAATGATATGACTATGGACGTCAATGCCACATCGTCCAATGAAAGTGCTTCAAGTTATGTGCAAGCAGATAATGCAGGTGTAATGATCAAAAATATGGATGCACTCAATAATCCATTCAATTATCCGGTAGGGGATAATAATGAATATTCTCCTTTTTGGGTAGAGTTGATCGGTGGAACCACATTTGGTGGAAGTGATTTTATCTCTGTAAATATAATCGACTCCAAGCATGTTCAGATTAACCCAGGTACTGCTCATATCACCAGAGTATGGAATGTAAACAGTGGTGGTTTCTCGGCAATTAACTTTACCTATAAATCAGTGTATGTGGATGCAGATATTGTAGGCTCCGAGAGCAACCTCTTAGGGATAAGATGGGATGGAAGTGCCTGGACATCATACAATTCGGTTTCTGCCTCAACAAATACCCTGTCCAATACTACAGGGATCAGTGAAATTCCTGCCAACGATGGATTTACCGGAGGTGGTGCAGGTGCAATACTGCCAATAGAGTTATTAGGATTTAATGCTGAAGTTGTTGGCTCTGAAGTGCTACTCACCTGGTCAACTGCTGTTGAGATCAATAATGACTATTTTACTATAGAGCGCTCTAATGATGGTATTGATTTCGAGATCTTGGTTACTATTGAAGGGCAAGGAACCACATATCAAAGTACTGACTACAAATATGTAGATGTTTCACCCTACCAAGGGACTTCATATTACAGGCTGAAGCAAGCTGATTATGATCATCATTTCGAATATTTTGCACCGGTAACAGTGGTATTAGAATATTCAAATAATACATCCATTGAATTGTACCCAAACCCTGTGCTGCCCAACCAATCTTTGAATGTGGTCTTAGAAGGATTTGAACCATATAAAGAAGTGGTTGTCTTGCTGATGGATCAATTTGGCAGAGAGGTTTTTTCAAAAGTGATAATGATGGAGAGTAGCCAGGTGCTTACAGCTATTGACCTTTATGGTAAAATTCCACCCGGACTTTACTTTGTTATTGGAAGCGATGAAAGAACGATACATAAAAAAAGGTTGATTATTTCCAGCTCCAGTAATTCTTCTTCAAATTAAGAGATATAGTTATTTAACTTTTATACTTCGTTGTAATTGTTAGAAGCCCCTTATCATACTTGATAAGGGGCTTCTATATTATATCCATGGTCAGGTAAGCCAATAGATCCGCCCTTTAAATGTATTATATCCATTGGTCGAAAAAAAGGATTGAATTCCCTATTTAATTGAAATAAACTTACACGGGAAAGCAACCATTTTAACATGGTTTGTATCACCTCATGTCAAGATATATATTTGTAATGAAAGGAAATTCAACAATAATTCTATAATTAAAATTAAGTGTAATGAAAACTTTATTTACTACTGTATGTCTGATAATGATGACCTACTTTTGTTTGCAGGCAGGGACTCGCTACTCGGTAAATTCAGGTGATTGGGATAATACAAGTACCTGGTCAACTACTTCAGGTGGTTCATCCGGAGCTTCTGTACCCGGCGTTGGAGATATTGTGGTTATTGAAGATGAAGAAGTAACCGTAAATTCTATTGAGCAGTGTGATAGTATCTATATGCGCTCCGGATCAGGGGATGACTCTAAATTGCTCATTGAGGATAATGGAGACCTGACAGTTATATATGGTACTTTATTAAGTACCCAAAGTAATAAAAATAAAGTTGAAATTGAGATATCCGGTTCGAGTGGATTCCCTGGAACAATGTCAATTGGCTCCAATTTGAACCTTATGGCTTATGATGATCAAGATGAAGCAAAGGTAAAAGTAAAAGAAGATGGATCATTAACCATAACCGGCAATGTATCCCTCTGGGCAAATGGTGATAAGGAAGCAGAACTTAAATTAGAAGATGATGGAGTATGCACAATACTGGGGGATGTATTATATGAAGGTGCTGAGAAAGGAAGTTTAAAGATCAATATGAATGACAATGGATTAATGAATCTGGCAGGTAATTTTGACAGAAGTGCATCAGGTAATTATGGGGACCTTGATTGTGAAGAGACTACAACTATAAACTTCAATGGCACATCAGCTCAAGTGTTCTCAATGATCAATTATGGGGGTGCTGTTACAAATGAATGGACCTATGGAGAGGTGAGGATCAATAATACTGCAGGAGTAACTTTAGATGCAGATATCTCTCAATCAGATGAGACGAATACAGTATTAGATGATATTCGTGTAATGACCGGCCAGCTGAATTCTGGCGGTTACAGTATTGAATTGGCAAATGGAAAGTTCTTCGAGATGGCTGGCACTACAACATATTCTACTACCACCACAGATGGTACAGGTGGAATGCTACAAACTTCAACTAGTGCATCTCATAGTATCCATGTCAACAGTACTGTAAATTTTGCTGCTACCAGTGCCCAGAATGTCCCTGATCCCTCAAATAATGAATCCTATGGTAACGTAACCCTATCAGGAGGGGCTACCAAAACACTTACTGATAATGTAGATATAAATGGAGATCTGTTGATTACTGCCAATGCTGCATTGGATGTAGGGAATGGAAGTGATTATACTATAGATCTCGCAGGAAACTGGACAGACAATGGTACATTTATTGAGAGAAATGGTGAAGTGACATTTGATGGCTCATCTCCTCAAGCAATAAATGGCAATAGTGAAGAATTTTATGATCTTACCGTCGATAATAGTAGTGGTGATGTTTCATTGAGTGCTGATATTACAGTGACCAGAACCCTTAACCTTTCTAGTGGAGATATTGTCCTGGGGGCTAATGATCTGACAATGGATGTTGATGCCACAATATCTAACGGAGGTGCTTCCAGTTATGTTCAGGCAGATAATGAAGGAGTAATGACCAAGAATTTTAATGGGATCACTACGCCATTTGACTTTCCGGTTGGCGATAATGATGAATTTTCTCCATTTTGGTTTAAGCTCCAAGGGGGAACTTCTTTTGGTGGGGGTGATAATATTTCAATAAAGGTGACTGATGCAAAACATGCAAATATGGCAGAAGGGGACCACATTACAAGGTTTTGGAGAATGAATAGTGGGGGCTTTTCAGCTATTAAATATGGTTACAAGGCAGTGTATTTAGACGAAGATATTGTAGGCACAGAAACCAACCTGAAAGCTGCCAAATGGAATGGTAGTTCATGGAGTGCATATAATGCTGTAAATCCTGCGATCAATACACTCTCCAATTCTATAGGGATCACTACTATTCCCAGTAACCATGATTTCACAGGCGGCAGTGGAGGTGCTTTACCTATAGAATTGCTGAGTTTTAGGGCAGATGTAGAGACAGACAGGGTTGTATTATATTGGAGTACAGCTGTTGAAATCAATAATGATTATTTTACAATTGAAAGATCGAATGATGGTTTTGATTATGAAGTTATATCAACAATTAATGGCCAGGGGACTACCTATCAAAGCACTAATTATAAATATGTTGACTCTGAGCCAATTACAGGGACTTCCTACTATAGATTGAAGCAAACAGATGTGGATCATCAATTTGAATATTTTGCACCGATAGCTGTACACTTTGTAAGTGTTGATAAACCTACTATTAAGTTATACCCAAATCCTGTGTTGCCAAGCCAGTCATTGCAGGTTATTCTGCAAGGATTTACCCCTGATGAAGAAGTGATGGTAGTGCTTGTAGATCAATATGGGAGAGAGGTCTATTCGAAGGTGCTATTGATTCAAGGTGATGAAATTACTACTGCCATAGATTTAAATAATAAGTTGATACCAGGTGTATATTTTGTGATTGGTAGCAGTAATAAAAGCATCTATCAACAGAGATTGATCATCTCTGGCGATATAATAAAATAAGATGACATAGGGAAAAATTGAATAATATTTTGATGTTGATTTAGTTGTATTATGGCCCCGGTTCTATATGGATCGGACCTTTTCTCTTTCCTTTTCCTTTCTTCCTCTTCCTTTCTTCACTGCAATTCTATTCATTTTGCTGTAATGATCTATTAAGAGAATAAACCAAAAGCTGTTATTTCTTACACCTGTAAGTAACCCTTCATTTCTTCATTGATTACCAGAAATAACTGTAAATCTTACTTATGACAGTGTCCTGAAGCAAATGGCTTTTATTTAGAAGCGATAAGATATATATTGCTATCAGAAAACAAACAAAAACTTACACGGGTAACTATTATGAGAAAAAATGACGATTTGAACACAACTAAATCATTAATCATGAAACGCTTTATTTTATTAATCGGACTTACTTTTTTTGCAGCGATGAATTTCGCAGGTGCTACTATTTACTATTCTATTAGTGGGGGTATCTGGGATGACAACAATAACTGGTCAACAACCGGTTTTGGAGGGGCTGCAGCCGGCGCTTACCCAGTTGCAGGCGATAGCGCTTATATCCAGGGATATGAGATCGAAGTTAATAACGCAAATATGGCTTGTGCATATGTTCAACTTCTTGGTTCAGGAAGCAATGATGGTAAATTAGAAATTGAAGATGGCTATTCATTAACCGTAGCCGGAGATATGCTTTTAGATGCAAATGGCGGCTCGAGGGAAGCACATTTGCACCTGGAGGAAAATTCCGGTGGAATGGGTGGCGGTATTCTTACCGTACAAGGTGATTTCCTGGCTTATAGAAATGGCGGTTCAGATGTGATAAAAATAAAGGTAAATGACAATTCAATAATGAGAGTAAATGGGGATATGACCCTTGACAGTGATGGCGGGACAAAGAGAATATCACTGTCAGTAAAAGATGATGGCCAACTTATTGTAGATGGAGACCTCACCATGGATTACAGCGGGGGCTCACAAGATGTGTATGGCAAATTTGAGGATAACTCATTTTTAGATGTGTCTGGAGATATCTATATAACTGCGAGTGCTCAAAGCAGAGTTGTTTTTAAAGTGCTGGATGACACACGCATCAATCTTGCCGGTGATGTTATACGACAGGCAACTCCTAATAACTACGGATTATTTGATATGCAGGATAATTCAACGATCACATTTGATGCCTCTATAGCTCAAGTGATCGGAGAAGATGAGGGAGCAGGCACAGATGGTTTTACATACGAGAATGTTACAATAAACAATAGCTATGGTACTTCTCCACAATTAACCTTAGAGGGAGATGTCACAGTAAATGGTACACTTACCATGTCTGATGGGGTGATCAAAGTTGGCGCAGATGACCTGATCATTGCAACATCAGGTACTACAGCTGGTGGCAGTATCAATAGTTATGTAGATGTTACCTCTTCGAATGGTGGGAAAATGGTAAAGCTATTTAACAACAATAGCTCAATTGACTTTTTAGTAGGAGATGTGAACGAATATTCACCATTTACCTTTACAAAAAATAGCAGTTCAGGGGGTACAGCTACTATAACTTGTAATATAACCGATGGTCTCCATCCCAACTTAGATCCGGGTGATCTGATCACAAGATATTGGACCATAGATGCAAGTGGTATTGGTTCTATTGATTACGATGTGAGCTATATCTATAATGAAGTAGACGTTACAGGCACTGAGGCCACCCTGAATACAGCCAGATGGAATGGGGTTGCCTGGACTCAATACAATAATGTAAATACAGTCACCAATACACTTACCAGTAGCAGTGGTATATCAGAGATACCTTCAAACCATGACTTCTCTGCGGGGAATGGAATGGCACTCCCTATCGAATTGTTGGATATGGGTGCAGAAGTTGTTGGAAGATCAGTTGAGATCAATTGGACCTCGTCAGTTGAGATCAATAATGACTATTATACTGTAGAAAGGTCTAATGATGGGATCAACTTTGAAGTAATTGCGGAAGTGGAAGGAATGGGGACATCATACACAGAAAACAACTATTCTTATATTGACAATACGCCACTATCTGGTACCAGCTACTATAGACTCAAACAAACCGACTACGATCAGAGGTTTGAATATTTTGATCCTGTGGCTGTACAGATCACTAATACAACTTCAACCATGAAGATCTATCCTAATCCTCTATTAACTGGACAGGAATTAACTCTGGAAATAAGCGATAAGAAAGCTAATGAAGAAGTGTTGGTGGTTCTTTATAACCATACGGGACAGCAGGTATATTCTAAAGTGATGATCACTGAAAGTAATGGCGTACTCACAGGGATCGATCTAATGAACAACCTTGCTCCGGGGGTATATCTGATAGTCGCGAGCAGTAAGAACGAAATATGCCAGCAGAAGTTGGTCATATCAGGTGGCAATGGATCAAGTAATTATGCTCGTAATTGATCTTATCTCTGTAAAATCTCAAGATACACACTCATGAAGCAATTTAGCAAGAATTCAATTACAAAGATAAGAGCCATTTGCCTTCCATTAAATAATATCGAGTACAAGATCTTATCACGAAATATACTTCATGGGTTCCTATATATTATTTTGATAGTAGGAGCTCTTGCAACCTCTAAATACTTTTTTTCAACTACTAATTTTGAAACCAGCATTCATTTGGCAGTGCTCCCTCCAATCGTATTTGGTGTTTTCTTTATTTCAGAGTCCTTTCTTGGCATATTACCTCAAGACTTTTTTATCCTTTGGTCCTTGCAATGTTCTCACCCTGTGATCTTTTTGTTCCTTTTAGCATTTCTTTCCTATTTTGGTGGGATCGTCTCATTGTTGCTTGGAAAAAAGTTATGCCAAATTAAATATTTAGCAAAGTACTTGAACGGATTCAGTAATAAATACAAGAAGAATATCTTGTCCTGGGGAGGCATGTATATCGCTATAGCAGCATTTACACCCATCCCTTTTTCTATTATCAGCATCTTATCAGGTTCTATGGATTATCCATTAAATAGATATATGGCATTTGCCAGCGTGCGTATATTGAGGTTTCTAATGTTTGGCTGGTTATTTTGGGAAATACAACTATTTTGAATATGAAGACTTACAAATTTATCAAGTACTTTCAGGCAGAGAAAAAAAAGAAAGAGAGGGTACATTTAAGCTTATCTGAGATCTTTAAGAAATTTCCACCTTCTTCACATGCTATTCACAGTAGCTAATCCTCTGACAAGAAATACAGGAACCTTAATGCACGTTGAATTTTATGGGCAATTTTCAATATCCCGGATCCCGGCCTCCCCATTCCAAAGAGTGGTGAATTGTAAATTCAAGGATATTGGCAATACTTTAAACCCTGGTATCTATTTCGTTATTGGAGCCAGCGATCAACAGCTATATAAACAAAAGATTGTGGTTGTAAGCAGCTCCTCTTCCTTTTCATCCTATGCTAAGCAGTAGTTGTATTGTTGGCAGTAACTTTACCCCTTGATAATATACCCCAATGGTTCCTGACCCTATAAATGTATTTGCATACTCAAAGTTCTATTGTCTATTAGGCAGCTTATCTATTCTACAAAGTTATTCAACACCATAATAGGTCCATTCGTCGAATATTCCATTACATCGGTCAAAATTTCTCAGATTATGCAGACAAACTTACGTAAGTAAGAGAGTTGATAGTATAGTAACTATATAATACCAACCATTTATTTATGAATAACGACCATTTATCAGCGATAGTAAACCGACTAATAAGTCAGGAGGCCAATTCGAAACAAGGATTTGGTCAAAACGTAAACTATAATAACAAAGCAACAATTATGAAAAAGATCTCTACTATTCTCTTTTTGATCACCTTGATCATCTTCTTTTGCACAATGTTTCTCCAGGCAGCCACACGCTATTCAGTGGCTACCGGTAATTGGAGCAGTACCGGCACCTGGTCAGCAACTTCAGGTGGTGGTTCAGGAGCATCTGTCCCGGGGAGTGGGGATATCGCTGTAATTGAGGGGGGATATATTGTTACTGTCAATTCAACTGAAACTTGCGATTCTATTCATGTGATGTGTGGCTCCGCTAAGGATTCCAGGATAATTATAGATAATAATGGCGACCTCACTGTAACCAATGGTGTTCTATTAAGAGGGGTCAACTACAAACATAAGGCATTAATAGAGATACTAGGGCAAACTGCCAGCCCTGGAACTGTGTCCATTGGAAGAGATTTGATTTTAAAAGCATATCATACTCAGGATGATGCTAAAGTTGATGTGAAGGAAGATGGCACATTGACCGTAGTCGGTGATGTATTACTGTGGACAGATGGTAATCAAAAAGCGGAACTCAAAATTCAAGGAAATGCGATATGCACAGTTGGAGGTGATATTATATATACCGGAGCTCAAGTGGGAAATTCAAAGATCAATATGAATGATTTTGGGATATTGAATATTGCAGGAAATTTTGACCGAAGCGCAGCCGGTAACTATGGCGATCTGGATTGTGAGGTGAATACAGTAGTGAATTTCAACGGTACATCACCACAAACCCTATCCATGATCGATTATGGAAATTCATTCACTAATTTGTGGCTGTATGGAGATATAGAAATTAATAATGCGGCAGGTGTAACTTTAGATGCAAATATTAGTATCTCCGATGTAAAGAATAGAGTTGATGACAGCATCCGAATCCAAAGCGGACAAATGAACTCCGGCGGATTCAGTATTGAATTGAAGAATGGGAAGGTTTTTGAAATTGCCGATGGCGCCACTTATTATTCTACAACCACAGATGCCACAGGAGGTATGTTGCAAACATCGAGTACTGCATATCATAATATCCATGTTAACAGTACAGTGAATTTTGCTGCCACTAGTGCACAAAGTGTTCCCAATCCATCAAATAGTGAGCCCTATGGCAACATAACACTTTCAGGAGGAGCAACAAAGACACTTGTAGGAAACATTAATGTAGATGGCGACCTGTTGATAGTAGCTTCCACTACTTTGGATGCAGATGTTGCCAACAACTATAGTATCACTCTTGCAGGTGACTGGACAGACAATGGTACCTTCAATGAGCAAAGTGCTATGATGACATTCGATGGCGCAGCGGCCCAAACTGTCAATGGTGTTAGTGAAACCTATTATGACCTGACCATCAATAATTCAAGTGGTGATGTATCATTGAATACAGATATCACAGTTTCTCGTACCCTCGATCTTACTCTTGGGGATATCGTATTAGGGTCAAATGATATGACTATGGACGTCAATGCCACATCGTCCAATGAAAGTGCTTCAAGTTATGTGCAAGCAGATAATGCAGGTGTAATGATCAAAAATATGGATGCACTCAATAATCCATTCAATTATCCGGTAGGGGATAATAATGAATATTCCCCTTTTTGGGTAGAGTTGATTGGAGGAACCACATTTGGCGGAGGTGATTTCATGTCCGTAAATATCACTGATGAAAAACATCCTAATATAAATGCAGGCGCTGCTCATATCACCAGAGTATGGAATGTAAATAGTGGTGGATTCTCGGCAATTAACTTTACCTATAAATCGGTGTATGTAAATGCAGATATTGTAGGATCCGAGAGCAACCTCTTAGGGATAAGATGGGATGGAAGTGCCTGGGCATCATATAATTCTGCTACTCTACCAACAAATACACTATCCAATACTACAGGTATCAGTGAGATCCCTGCCAACGATGGATTTACAGGTGGAGGTGCCGGATCGATTTTACCAATAGAACTGCTTGGATTTAATGCTGAAATAGTAGGCCATAAAGTATCACTGACCTGGTCGACAGCAGTTGAGATCAATAATGATTACTTTACACTTGAGCATTCGGATGATGGTGTTGTTTATGAAGAGATCGGACAAGTTTATGGACAAGGAACTTCATATATTTCAACTAATTATACTTTTACCGATCAAACTCCTTATTACGGCATTAGTTATTATCGATTGAAGCAAACCGATTTTGATGGATATTACAAATACTTTTCACCGGTATCTGTCAATATGAACCATATTGATCTGCCGGGCATAAAGATTTATCCAAACCCTGTTATTGCAGGTCAACCTTTTAATATTGAATTTGATGGTTTTGATTCTCAAAAAGAGGTCCTTGTAAATTTGATTGATCAATCAGGAAAACATATCTATACTAAAGTTATGATGCCAACTGATAAAAAGGTGTTTCAAACGCTTGTAATTAATAGCAAATTAAAACCTGGCGTATATTTTGTCTATGGAAGCAATAACAATAATTATTATTATCAAAAAATCGTCGTTTCAGGCAATTCCTCTTCTTCAATTGCCAAGCAATAACCTACAAAGCATATTAAAACTTTAAATGTCTGCATCCTACCTGAAGGTGAATCGATGTGGGCATTTTTTTGTATTGTACTTACCCTAAGTTTCAAATATTACAAATACACCTACTTCTAATTTAGTCCGCGATATTTATCTTGTGTATCAGATCCGAAGTGATCATTAGTAGGCCCTTCCCCTGTGCTTACCTATTATGTATAAGAGTATTGAAGTGATGATGTACTGCCTTAATACCTTGCAGTCATTGAGCTTAAGTGCCTTATCCAACCTTATAGGCTATTAACCATAGGAATAGGTCCATTCATCGAAATTACCACCACTTCCGTCAAATTTACTCGGATTTATCCGGAATGTTCGCGTATGTAAGAAATAGTATTAAATGGGAAAACTATGAGCACTTTTTATCAATCACTAAAAAGGGTAATATCCTTATTAGCGATAATGCTTTTTGCGATCAACGCACATGCTATTGTGGCAAATTCAATTCAGAGTGGGAGTTGGATCAATACGACCACCTGGGATTGTAATTGTGTACCCGCACCTACAGATGATGTGATCATTGGTAATGGTCACGAAGTAAGACTTGCTGATTCGGTAATGATAAATAGTGTAACCATAAATGCCGGCGGCCTCCTCAATAATAATTCATATGTATTAACAGTGGCAGGCGATTATATCATAAACGGAGACCATGTTGGAAACGACAGGACTGAATTAACAGGAATTGGAACCAATATTGGTGGAATCGGGACCATACATTCTGCCGAACTAAGATTAAGCGGTGGCAATAAAACAATTCTCGCAACAGCGAGACTTACAAAAGCATTTGGAATCGTATCTGTTAAATCAGGTGTAATTGTTAATAATCTAGGCACAATAACCATCGGTAGTGTCCTTACAGGTGTTGATCCAACTTCACAATGGGTCAACGGGGTTAATGCAACATTAAATATTGGGGGTGCAGTATTTGAAACAAATGGTGTCTTTGATGCCACATCCCCGGGCAATACCGTAAGATATTATGGAGTAGACAGTCAACAGATCAATAATACAATTGGAAGTACCTATTATAACTTGTTTTTGGAGGCCTCAGGGGTTAAGACCCTAGGTTCTGATGTCACAATCAACGGTGATTTTGTTATCTACAGTTCGACTTTTGACCTGGGTGGGTTTACAATGTATTTAAAAGGCGATTGGCTCAATACGGGCGTTTTTGTCAATTCAAATGGATCAGTGATCATGAATGGATTATCTGACCAAACAATTACTAATAATCAAGGCGAAGTATTTTATCATCTAAGGGTGGAAAAGCCGATGGGTGATTTGATCTTGCAAAATCAAGTGACCGTAATTAACCATCTTGAAATGATGGTAGGAAATATCAACACTGACACCACGAAGCTGATCCTAGGTACTTCCATTGCCAATGAAGGAAACCTAACCTACTTTTCGGGAGTGATCATCGGAAGATTGGCCCGTTGGGTAAATACACTTAGCTCAGGATATTTGTTTCCCATCGGTATTGCAACAAGTTATTACCCGGCTATGGTAACATTCAATGCGATAACAGGTGGCTTACTTACCGTTGAATATAACGAAACTCCACCGGGAATAAATGGCTTACCTTTGCTTGATAATACAGTTACATTAAATAATACATTTGTAGAGGGTTATTGGGACCTCTCAGCATCAAATGGATTGTTAAGTTTTGATTATAATGTAGAGTTTTCAGGAAATGGGTATACAAGTTTCCCTATTATCCCAATGACCAGAGTACTTACCAGATTGAATGATGCTAGCGCATGGACTGCAAATGGCATCCACTCATCTGCTGTTGGACAAACAACAAAACGAGATGGAGTTAATATGCTTCCTGCACAATTTGCTTTTAGTGACTCTGCCAATTGCACAGGTCCGGTTACATCTCCAATTGCAGGGGCGGACAGCGTTTGTCTAAACGCTTTTGGAATTCCATATTCTGTAGTTAACACTCCTTTGTCAACATATACATGGATGGCTACTGGTGGCCTCGTGACATTTGGTCAGGGCACTAATGCTGTCATGGTTGACTGGGGAAATACGGGTATGGTTGGGGGAGTTACAGTATATGAAACTAATTCTTGTACCAGGGGTGCTTCAGTTGCCTATCCGGTGAATATTCATCCCTTTAGTACTACGGACATAACTGGAAAAGAAAATGTTTCGGAGTTTACTTTGGGTGAACCTTATAATATCGTTGGAGCTCCGGGGTATAATTATACATGGAGTGTTGTAGGAGGGGCAGTAGTTGCGGGGCAAGGAACAGGTACTGCAATTATTGATTGGGGGGCTGCAGCGATTGGCGCTGTATGTGTTATCGGCTCAAATGGCTGTGGACTTGCAGATACTATGTGTATGGAGATCAATATTTATGTGCCAATTATCAGCGTGCAAACAGGGGCGTGGAGTGATTTCAATACCTGGAATTGTAGTTGTGTCCCCTTAGTAAGCAGCAATGTAAAAATAATGAATACTCATGTAGTGGATGTATTTCAAAATACAACTGTAAATCATTTTGAAATTCAAGCCGGAGGGGTACTGAGTTTAAATGCCGTTGACCTGGAAGTAACAGGTGACCTAACTATAGATGGATTTTTCCTCGGTGTTGGAGAACTGTTGTTAAGTGGAGCTGGTGCCAATATTGATGGTACCGGTCAAATTGCGAATTCCGGATTGTTAAGAATAACAGGAGGCGATAAAACAATTCTATCATCAGCGTTTTTAACCAAATCCTCAAATACGCTTTATATGGATGGTAACATTACAATTACAAATTTGGGTACTATTACTTTGGAAGGCGACCTTACTACAAATAATCAAAATGCAACTTGGGACAATGCAGCAGGCAGTTACCTGAATTGCAAAGGCCAATTGCTCCGCTATCTCGGAGATCTTAAGGCAAATAGCTACAATAATACTGTTGAATATTCAGGTGCTACCAACCAGATCGTCAAAAGGCCAAATTCAAAAGATTACTATAATGTGATCATTAACAAGTTGGCTGGAAATGCTAGAATAACAAAAGGTATGAATGCGATGAATTTGACATTAACCAGTGGTAAACTTATTTTAGGATCCAATAACTTCAGGATCATGGCAGGAGGGGATGTAATAGGTGGTGACGTAAATAGTTATGTGCAGGCAGATAGCGGTGGTGATTTTAAGAGAAGAACCTACAACTTGGGGACCTACTTTTTCCCTGTTGGGGATGTAGATGATTTTTCCCCATTCTGGTACACTTTGAATCCCGGTACAGTTTTTAGAGGCTCAAAACCTGCCGGAATGCATGTGAATGTGACAGATGCTAAACATCCTAATATGGCATCAACAGGGTATATTACAAGATATTGGACAGTTAAAATTCATGATGTTAATGCCATAAACTATGATGCCACCTATCAATATGTAGATGCTGATATTGTTGGCTCAGAGAATACCTTCCTCTCTCAGAGATGGGATGGGGGTTGGACCTCTTACGAACCTGTGATCGCTCCAAGCAATACATTGTTTACCTCTGCAGGCATAACCACTGAGCCGGATGAGGAAGACTTTACCGGTGGTGGCGGTGCATTATTGCCCATTGAGCTTATTAGCTTTACTGCTAAAGGATTAATTGATGAAGTAGCTCTGGAATGGTCTACGTCTATAGAAATTGATAATGACTATTACATGGTACAAAGAAGCTATAATGGAACAGATTTTGAAGATATTATTAAAGTCAGTGGGGTAGGAAATAGTTACACATTAACAAAATATTATAGTCTGGATGGTGATCCTTACATCGGACTCTCATATTATCGTTTGAAACAAGTGGACAAGAATGGTAGCTATGAATATTCTGAAATTGTAAGTGTTATTTTTACAAGGTCTTCTCAAACCTCGATAAGAGTTTATCCAAACCCGATCAATAAGAATGTCAGTTTGAGAATTGAAATTGAAAACCTTGCCAAAGATGTTGAAGTGGCGATCACATTACTTGATCATTTAGGCAGGGAGGTATATTCAATAACGAAAAAGCCTGAAAATGATGGCTTTATAAAATGTATGGATATGGCTCGCCAGCTCACCGCAGGCATATATTGTGTTGTTGCAAAATGTAACAATTTTGTGTACAAGCAAAAATTGGTTGTCTCAACAAGCGAAGAAGGTTCTACAAAATAAATGTTCCTTTCAATGACTACCCTCTAACACAACTTATTTCCCAAGTCACACCTGATCTTATATTGTATCCATGCATCGATAGATCATTGGAAAACTAGATCATCCTTACCTATGTAAATGGTACTTATTGTGGCTGATCTAAGCCCTTTGAATCGACTTAATAGATATAGCAGAATATCCAGGTTGGATTGTAAAGTCTTGGTATAGCCAATCGTATAGGTTTCGGCCGTTTAATCTTACTTTTTTGTCCATTCATCCCTAAATAAAGTTCACTTAACTTGATGTACATAGGTTTGGTCAAATTAAATCGAATTGTTACTGGTCCCTTACGTATGTAAGAAATAGAACAAATTGGAAAACTGAATCTACTTAAAAATATATTTATGAAAGAAATACTTTACCTCATTAAAAGAGCAATTTTTTTTATGCCCGTTGTTTCCCCGTTAGAGAGTGGCAATGCTTGGAATATGACTAATGACCAATTAAAAAAAGCAGGGTTACCGATTATTCGTAATAGCAAGGTCTATTTTCTAACGGGGTTTTTTTCCCTCCTCACCTTATTTTCTTACGGGCAGGCCACTATCGTTTCAGTGCAAGGTGGATTGTGGACAGCTAAAACAACCTGGGATTGTGGTTGCATCCCTACTTCTTCAGACAATGTGGTGATCTCGAGCGGCCATAAAGTATCATTGGGAACCAACACCGTTGTCAATGATCTTCTCATAAAATCCGGATCACTGTTATATAATAATAAACGTCAGATCACCATTACAGGCGACTATATAGTTGATGGCGATCATGTAAGCATGGGAGGTATCGTTACTGCTTTAACAGGGATCAACACTAGTATTGGAGGCATTGGCACTATTCATGAAGCTGACCTTGCAATAATGAATGGAAATAAGACCATCGTTGCTTCTTCAAATCTAACTAAAGCATTTGGTACTATAACTATTTATCCTGGTGTAACCGTTACTAATAAAGGAATAATCACTGTTGGAGGTGATATCATTGGGCAAAGTGCTTCTGCAATTTGGATCAATGCTAGTAATAGTACTTTGAATATACGTGGCATTTTGCTTGCCACCGGAAAGTTGAATGCAAGTGCCACTGGCAATAATATCAGATATTATGGTGCTGTATCGCAGAATATTAAGACAGCGTTAGGCAATAATTACTATAACCTTATCCTGGAAAGTAGTGGGATCAAAAATCTTATGGCAAATATTTTTATAAATGGCGACCTGATCCTAAATAGTGGGCCATTTTATTCAAATAGTAATACCATATACCTTCGAGGCAATTGGGTCAATACCGGTTCATTTAATGAGGCATCAGGTACCGTAGTATTTGATGGTAATTCAGATCAGGTGGTCAAATGCTTATTTGGACAAAGCTATTATAACCTAAGAGTAGAGAAATTGAGTGGTAAAGTCTCCCTGGGCTGCACTGATACGGTTAAGAATTTATTAACTATGAATAGTGGTGATATCGATGTGGGATCAGGGAAATTGGTCCTTGGGACAGATACAATTAATGATGGAACTTTGATTCATATATCAGGAAATATTATTGGGAAATTTGAGAGATGGATTAAAAGTCCTTTGGTTACCTATCAATTCCCAATTGGTACCTCTACCGATTCCAGAGAAACGTCAATAGGATTTTCTTCAATGTCATCCGGATCAATAATTGTAGAATTCATCGAATTTGCTCCCGGCAATAATGGGCTACCTGTTGTAGATGGAACAGATACGCTCAACAATACTTTTAGTGAAGGATATTGGGAAGTGACTCCAATGAATTCTTTTGTAGGTAATAATTATAATGTGGCTTTGGGTGGCTTTGGATTTTCCAGTTTCCCAATTGACTCGTCTACCAAGGTCTTGTTCAGGCCTTCTTCTAGTGATCCTTGGAGTGCTAATGGGTCCCATGGGACAGTACTCGCACCATTTGTATCTCGAATCGGTTTAACAACTATTGGGCAGCTGACATTTGGGGACACTTCAAATTGTGCAGGCCCGTCAACTTCAATGATTACAGGTATCGATAGTACTTGTAAGAATTCCCTGGGTATACCTTACTCTGTTACCAATACATTAGGGTCTACTTATGCATGGACAGTATCCGGCGGAACAATTGTTTCAGGCCAGGGTACCAACAACATTACCGTGGACTGGGGTGGTATTGGTATGATAGGCGAAGTGGAGGTGGTAGAATCAAATAATTGTACAAATGGCTCACCCGTCAATTTGCCCGTAAGTATTCATCCATTTACCACATCTTCCATAACAGGGAAAGAAAATGTAACAGAGAATACGACTGGAGAAGTTTACAGTATCTCTGGAATTACAGGTTACACATATGATTGGACCGTGATGCTAGGCACAATTGTATCTGGGCAAGGTAGCAATAGTATTACAGTTGACTGGGGTGCAGCAGGAACCGGTAAGGTAATAGTTGATGGCTCAAATGGTTGCGGAACGGCCGATACAATAAGCTTAAATGTCAATATTTATGTACCGATAAATAGCGTCAAATCGGGAGAATGGAATGATGTATCCACTTGGAATTGCAAGTGTGTGCCATCGGCAAGTAGCAATGTACGTGTAATGAAAAAGCATAAAATTAAATTGAAAGCAGCAACAGTTGTTAATCATCTGGAAATTGTTGCCGGAGGAGAGATCGATGATGAAGGTAAAACCATGGATGTGAAAGGGGATCTTACAGTTGATGGGGAATATTCAGGCTCAGCAACCCTTACATTAAGCGGTTCAGGTACAATAATTGATGGTATTGGAAAAATAACCAATAAAGGTAATTTGGAAATTACCGATGGCGATAAAACGATCCTATCATCTGCTTATCTGACAAAGACAAGGAAAATGATCATTATTAAAGATGCATATACGATTACCAATTATGGTAACATCCTTCTATATGGAGATATTATAGGTACCAATGTGAACTCAATATGGATCAATGAGGTCAATAGTTCTGTAAACATCAAAGGAGCATTTCTACTTACTGGAAAACTAATCGCTTCAGCTTCAGGAAATTTGGTCAATTATTCAGGTAGCGGAACTCAAAGTGTTAAACAACCCAATGCGAACACTTATTATAGGTTGAGTGTAGATAAACCCGGCAATGATCTTACTTTAACCTCTGATATCAATACAACAGAATTGAATCTCTCAAGTGGGAATTTGGTTCTTGATAATAACAACCTTACTATAAAGGATCAGGGGAATATAACCGGAGGCAGCTCTTTATCTTATATTGAAGCTGATGGCAGTGGTTATGTAATAAAAGAATTTAGCGATACTGGAGTATTTACCTTCCCCATTGGAGATATAACTAATTATTCTCCATTTACCTTTGACTTAAACTCAGCCACTTTCTTTGGTGGCGATGGGGTAGCTATAAAGGTAATTGATGCAAAACACCCTACCATAACTTCCGCTGACTATATTTCGCGGTATTGGACGATGACCTGGAGTGGCTTATTATCTATGAATTTTGATGTAAGTTATACGTATGTGTCAGGAGATATTGTTGGCACTGAAATAGGGATGATCACATATGTCTGGGATGGAAGTTCATGGACAATTCACGATGTAGTGGATGAAGTGACGAATACTTTTCAAACTTCCGGTGGTATCTCAGCTCCATTCCCAGGTATATTGCAATTTACTGGAGGAAGTGGCAGCCCTCTTCCCATTGAACTCTTAACTTTTGACGCAGAAGTAAATGAACAAGCTGTGGATGTTGCCTGGACTACGGCTACTGAGATCAATAATGACTATTTTATTGTAGAACGAAGTCAAGATGGTATGGATTTTTACGGTATAGGTATGGTTTTTGGAGTTGGTAATAGTTATGTGCCTAGCAATTATGCTTTGACAGATAACCATCCGCTTCAAGGCACCTCTTATTATCGATTGATGCAGGTTGATAAAGATGGAAGGGCAAGCTATTCAGATGTTGTTGCTGTTACTTTATCAGATATCCCTGTACCTATGGTTAAAGTGTATCCTAATCCTGTTGTAGATGGTAAACTTAATCTCGGTATCTTGGGATTTCAAAATAAAGAGATGTTAGTCATACTGCTTGACCATTTAGGTAGAGAAGTGTTTACTAGAATGATGTTGGTGGAAAGTGATAATATATTGACTGGTATTGATGTAGGAAGTAAATTACCTTCAGGAGTTTACTTCGTCATTTCAAGCAGTGATAATTATATCTTCAAACAAAAGGTCATCTTAACGAATTCGTATAGCGAGGATATCTTTGTTGGGAATAAATAATAAATTTTGATCCTAATTATTAAAGGTTCTCATTTTTGAGGGGCTTTTTCTATAAAAAGAGAAGAAGGAAAGAAGAAAAGGAAGAGTTTTTATAACTGATGTAATTGCCACAGTCGATTAAGTACCTTAGCATCCAGATATGATTCATTATAGACCCCTATTGATTAAACCAATGAACTTTGCGACTTCTTTAAGCTTAAGGTTAAAAGACACTGATCTTACCCTGCGAAATTGAGCAGAAAACCTATATAGCTGTGAATCACCGATTTTACCTCATTAATCGGTTAAAATAGCCCATTCAACACCATTTTTAGATCACTTATCCGCTAATAAGCCATCTCTATCAAATAAATATGTCTTTTAAGGGTAATCATACGTAATTACTATATAGATAAAACTATGTGCTTAATAAAATTACTATTTTATGAGGAAAGTATATTTACTTACTGCATTTCTATTTTTGCAGATCTTCGTCGCTGAATCAGCTACGATAACTTCAATAACCAGTGGCAATTGGGACAATAAAAATACCTGGGATTGTGGTTGTATCCCAACGTCCACGGACGATATTATCATTGGTGCAGGCCATCAGGTGAGAATGCAAAATACAACTGTTGTTAATGATCTAACAATTAATGCAGGTGGTATTCTTTTCAGTAGAAAAGTATTGCTAACAATCAATGGCAACTATGTGGTTAATGGTGACCACGTGAGTTTTAAAAGTGTGGCAACCATATTGAATGGAAGCAACACCACAATTGATGGTAATGGCACTATTCACGAAGCTGATCTATGGTTTCAGGGAGGAGATAAAACGATCCTATCCACAGCGAACCTCACTAAAGCATTTGGAACAATAACCATAAAAAGTGGGATCACTGTTCATAATTATGGAATCGTATCACTTGGTGATACATTGCATGGTGAAGATGGAACTTCAAAGTGGGTAAATGAAGTCAATAGCTCATTAACAGTTGCCAGTGCGTTATTACCGTTAGGAATTCTTGATGCTTCCGCATCAGGCAATACTGTAAAATACAATGGCAGTCTTGCTCAAAATATTAAAACCCCCCTTGGAAATTATTATCACTTGATTGTAGAAGCAAGCGGCACTAAAACTGTTCTTGCTAATTTAAGTGTGAGCGGTGACTTTACAATAAATGGTGGGATTTTCGATCTAGGTACTTTTACTTTTTCGCTGTCAGGGGATTGGATCAATAGGGCCTATAATAATGAAACTACAGGGACCGTTATTTTCAACGGATCGACAGATCAGAACCTTGAGACTATATCAGGAGAATGCTTTTATAATCTTACTGTTGATAAATCAGGAGGAAAGTTAATACTAAATCAATCTGATACGGTAGAAAATACGCTTACCATGATCAGGGGTAATATAGATCCAGGCTCCAATAAATTGATATTAGGAGAAAGTCTGCTAGATGAAGGGAGCTTGGTACACACTGCCGGAACAATTATAGGCCAATTTGAAAGATGGGTAAACACAACTGGTTCTTCCTATGAATTCCCGGTAGGTACCGATGACTATGCATTAAATGTGAAACTTAATTTCAGCGCATTGACAGGAGGTTCTATAATCGCAGAGTTCATTGAATTCGATCCGGGTACTAACGGATTCCCACTTGTTGATGGAGCCGAAACAGTACACAATACATTTACTGAAGGTTTTTGGGAGTTTACCGAAGCCAACTCTTTCGCAGGTACCACATATGATATGGCAATCACAAGCACCGGATTAAGTTCATTTACCATGGATGGTTCAACCAGAATTCTTTACAGAGGATTGATCGCTGATCCATGGATAGCCAACGGTAATCATGGCATCGCTATTTCACCTATTGCTTACCGAACAAGCATGAGTATTTTAGGGCAATTTGCTTTAGGGGATACTACAAATTGTTCCGGGCCAGCGACTTCAACTATTTCAGGAACAGATAGCTTATGTAAGAACACTAGCGGAAGCATATATTCTGTAACAAATACCCCCGGTAATAGTTATGTATGGACAGCCACCGGAGGGAGTATAATTTCCGGGCAGGGAACAAATAGTATAACCATTGATTGGGGGGCTGTAGGGATGGAAGGGAATGTCCGTTTAGTAGAAAGTAATAGCTGTATGAGTGCCACTCCTGTGGATTTCGCTGTGGGTATTCATCCAATTGCAACATCAATAATTTATGGCTCTTTCAATGTACCGGAAAACTCTATAGGAGATATATATAATGTTATAGATATCTCCGGGAATACTTATACCTGGACAGTTACTGGTGGGACAATATCTGCCGGACAAGGGACCTATGAGATAACAGTAGATTGGGGATCAGCGGGAATTGGAGAAGTGAGTGTGATCGGCTCCAATGGTTGTGGCGCAGCCGCAAGTGTTGACCAAAGCATCAATATATATGTTCCGATCTTAAGCATAAAATCAGGTAAATGGGATGATCCCGAAACATGGAACTGCGATTGTGTCCCTTTGGCTGGTAATAGTGTAAAGATCAGCGCTAATCATGATATAGAACTGGAATCAAATACTACTATCTTAAACCTGATCATAATGTCAGGTGGAGAGCTTGATATAAAAAGTAAGACCATGGATGTGCAGGGAGACCTGATTGTGGATGGAAAGATCAAAGGGGATAATGTGCTTACTCTTAGTGGGTCAGGCTCAATATTAGATGGAATAGGACGGATACAGAATGATAATGGTGTTTGGATCACTAATGGCAATAAGACGATACCATCAGGTGCATACCTTATCATTAAAAAAAGTGACCTTACTTTTAAGGGTGCTTTCACAATTACAAATTTTGGAAACATTGTTTTTGAAGAGCATATTATTGGAGAAGATGCGAATGCATTCTGGATCAATGAGGTGAACTCTTCATTGATCGTTGAAAGAGACCTGCTAAACACAGGAAAATTGGTAGCTTCTGCTACCGGAAATATCGTTGAATATAATGGTAATAACTCACAGGCAATAAAAGGTCCAAACGATGGTACTTATTATAACATAACGGTGGATAAACAAGGTTCTGATCTTCCATTAGCTTCCAATGTATCAGCAACTGAATTAACTTTAATTGAAAGAGATATTGTATTAGGAAATTACAATCTTACTATGAAGGATAATGGCCTGACCACAGGAGGTAGTTCATCCAGCTATGTACAGGCAGATGGCAGCGGAGCAATGGTGAAAGAGTTTAGTGATACAGGTTCATTTACATTTCCTGTAGGAGATGGAACCAATTACTCCCCATTTACCTTTGAACTGAATTCCGCAACTTTCTTTGGCGGTGATGGTGTTGCAGTGAATATCACGGATGGGAAGCATCCCAATATGAGTACTGCTGATTATATTACCAGGTATTGGACAATGACCTGGAGTGGCCTGTTATCTATGAACTTTAATGTGAACTATACTTATGTGTCAGCTGATATAGTTGGTTCAGAGACAGGAATGACTTCACAGATCTGGGATGGAAGTACATGGGCTAGCCATGAAGCAGTAGATGATGCAGCAAATATATTCTATACAGCGGTGGGGATATCTGAACCTTTCCCTGGTGTGTTGGCATTCACAGGCGGCACCGGTATTCCTCTTCCAATTGAATTGATAAGCTTTGATGCTGAAATAAATGGTGAGATGGTGGATGTGACCTGGGCAACCGCTTTTGAGATCAACAACGATCATTTTGTGGTAGAAAGGAGTGTGGATGGTTATAGCTTTTATCCATTGACTATAGTAAAGGGATATGGAAACAGTTACACGAATCAAAATTATGGTATTACTGATGAACATCCTCACGAAGGAGTATCATATTATCGCTTGTTACAAGTGGATATTGATGGGCAATCAAGTTATTCTGACATAGTTTCAGTAACCTTTTTGAAGATCGCTTATACGAAAGTAAAAGTGTATCCTAATCCTGTAGTGGAGGGGAGGTTCTTTGTGAGTATTTGGGGCCAACAAGATAACAAAATGAAGATCTCGATATTGGACTTCCTGGGACGTGAAGTGTATAGCAAAAATGTAAAAATAACCAGTGAAAATTTCATGGAAGACATTATTATTGGCAACAGTTTGCCATCAGGATTGTATTATGTTGTTCTTTCAGGTGAATCAGTCCTTTTCCAGAAGAAAATAATTATCAGCAACTCACCCTTCGCTGGGGCAGCTGCTTCAAAATAATATTAAGTTGGGGGTAGGCCGATGAAGCCTGCCTGATATTCGTACTATCTTGGGCTATATGAGGGCATTTTTTTTAAATGCCCTCTTTTTTTGTAAGGTTACATGGCAATGATCTTGCCGGTATAAATTTGATTCTCAATAGTAAGCTTATAAAAATAGATCCCATTGCTTACCTTGTTGCCACTCTTACCATTCATATCCCAATTGAAGTGATAGCTCCCTGCACCATGCAGGCCATTCATAAATTCCTTGACCTGCTCACATAACAATGAGAAGATCTCTAATTGAACCCTTGCATCAGAGGATAATTCAAAATCAATGTTGATATTATCAGTGGAAGGGTTGGGGTATATTGAAATGGGGTGATCGCCATCTATCATATCATTTGTGTACACAGGAACATCCACTGTAAAGAGGATCTCCTTCAGGCCACCTTCTGTTAGGCGATAAATGTTGTTGCCTTCCAGCCCTGTATATACTTCTCTATTTTGGGTGCCATTTGGCCACCTGACAGTGACTGAGTCAATAGTTGTATTAAGTCCTAAGCCGAAATGCATACGTCCCGGCTCCTGCATTCTTTGCCCCCTGCCTGCATTTACTTCCTGCAAGTATTGATTCCCGTTTGAGTACACAATGATGCGGGCACCAATGGCAAAGTGATTTCCGGAAGTACTTACCAATTCAAACTCTACAAAATTACCACCATAGTCAGCGTCGTTCTTAAATAAAACGATCTTGCCACCATCTCCGGCAGTGAGATCTAGCTTGCCGTCATTATCATAATCAACCCATGCACCATCCTGACCTGTTACGATCTTATCCAATCCATATTCGAATGTTTTCATTTCAAATGTATGGTCAGCTTTCTGCAAATAGAAGTCCACATAACGACAACCATAATAGGTAGACATGTAAATATCAACCAACCCATCATTATTTACATCTCCCCAGGTACCCCCTGCGTGAGTCTCTTCATACGCAATCCCATGAGTATCTTTCATGTCTGTAAAATTATAATTTGGTGGCCCATCATTCCTGTAAATGGTTGTGGGGCGATGGTCATATCCTGTGGGCTCAAACATTGACCATTGTGGGTGCGCAAATTGGGGGAGTAGCAGATCCATATCACCGTCATTATCATAATCCGCCCAATCTACTCCGGTGCCATGATTTGAAGAAGTCGCATTTATATCAATACCTTTACTATTGGTGATATTTGTAAAGGTACCATTCCCATTGTTTTGCCAAAGTTCATCACGCTCCAGATAATAATTTACGACAAAAAGGTCCATGTCGGCATCATCATCAAAATCTACCCAAAATGATCCCCTGCTTCTTCTATTTGTCCATGAAAGAGGGTAGATCATCCTTGTGGTATCAATTAAGCCATAACTTTGATCATTAAAGAAAAAATGGTTAGGCATTGGATCAGGATATGGGGTCCAAAGTCGGCTGATAAAAAAGTCAGGATATTGATCAAAATTAATATCAGCGAAAGAGAAACTGTTGAATCCGGCAAATTGCAAATACCCTGAAGGGTCAGGGATAATATGCTCTGTAAAAGTTTCGTCCCCATTATTTTCGAAAATAGTAATGGTATCTGTGCTTAAAACGAAAACAACATCCAGTAGCCCATCATTATCCATATCGATAAATGCATTTCCTTGAGGTGAAGGAGATGCGGCTATACCGGAAGAGGTAGAGATATCCGTAAAAGTCCCATCCTGGTCACTTTTATAAAGTTTACCGGCAACTAAAAGGTCTAGGTGGTCGTCATTATTGAAATCTCCCCATGCCATAGTCACATTGGACAAGTTCGTATCTATGCCTGAAGAAGCGGTTACATCTTTAAAGTACATTGGGGAGGTTGTTATATCATATTCAACAACTGCCTTGATCTTAAAGGCTTTATTTGCATAGAACCAAGAACTGCCATCATATAAATATTGGTAATAATAGTCACCGCCACTGGTTGAACTGCATGAGGGAGATCTTGTTTTATTGTCTGAAGAAGGCTTTATATTATTGGTCATATCTGAAAATCCTACATAGAACTGGTTGTTCGGAAGATATACAGGGGTGGGAAGCTCTACCATTATCCTTTGGGTTCCTGATTTCGTTTTAGTAACAACGATAGGAGTAATAAGATCTAATTGCAACGATGGAATCGTTGAGCCGGCTTCATGGCCAAAAATATGTACGGTTGCGGTACCACTGAGCCCAGTAAAAATGATAGCCAAACTTTTAAGTGTGCAAGGAGCGACAGGGTCAAACCTTGCTACCTGCAACGTATATCCTCCATATGCGGTAGATCCGCCAAAAGGATCGTAGTGGTAGAGGGAGTCAGTTACTGCAAAAAGATCACATGTGATCAGAATAATGATTATAGAGGCAAATAACTTTTTCATAAATATTGCAATTCATGTTAAATAGTTTTACAATAATAAGGAATTTATTGATTGAAGACAATCTCCAAATCTCCAATCCACAAATCTTCCAATCACCCGATCCCAAATCACCAAATCCTATGTGTAACGTACCGTTTGCTAATTGCTGTACACCAAATACGAATTCGATTTCTATTGTATGAGAATAATGTATAAATTAGTAGGGTCCATTGAGTAAGTTAACTTCAAATAAAAACCTTTCCATGAATGCAATAATTATTGATGATGAAGCGGATGCAAGAGAGAATCTGGGGAATCTTCTTGAGAAATATTGCAGCGATGTGAACATAGTTGGCCAAGCTGATTCCACTATTTCAGGTATTGAAGAGATCAATAAGCATCAAATCGACTTAGTGTTTTTAGACATACAAATGCCTGATGGGAGTGGTTTGGATCTCTTAGAGAAACTTCAGGACATTTCCTTTGAAATTATTTTCGTAACGGCTTACGATGAATATGCGATCAAAGCGATCAAATTTGCCGCTCTTGATTATCTTCTCAAACCAATCAATATCCTGGAGTTAAAAGCAGCAGTAGATAAGGCAGCAAAGAAAGTAAAAGATAAAGAATCCAAAGAGCGTCTCAAGGTCTTTTTGAATAATCAAACCATGCAGCCAAAGAAGATCGCCCTGTCCACCCATGAAGGGATCATCTTTGTTTCCGTGGAGGATATCATCAGGTGTGAAGCCAGCGACGCTTATACTACTTTCTTCCTGGTTTCAGGCGAAAAGATCATGATATCAGGTTCATTGAAGGAGTACGAACAACTTTTATCAGATGTGAACTTTTATAGAGTCCATCAGTCACATTTGATCAACCTTGTGTATGTGAAGAAATATGTCAAGGGCACAGGAGGATATATTATGATGAGTGATGATTCAAGGATAGGTATTGCCAGGAGCAAGAAGTCGGAATTCTTGACACATTTGGCAACTTTTAATAATTTGTAATGCCCTGATACCTCTACTTGAATGATGCTATTCGAACGATTATTTAGTAAATACTCATGTTTTGTTAAGGAATCCTATATACCAAATTCCTTGTAAAATGCACCAAATACTAATTGTAAGTGACTGAATACGAATTATCTTTTTATTTTACTATTGCATTGTATTACATTAGCATATTACCTGCTAGGTAAATGAGTAGGGAAAAATGAACTATATTATTAATTTTTGATAATTGTGAGCCTATTAAAATTATAAAAAATGAAAAAATTACTTTTACTATTAGCTGTTTTATTTTCATTTAATTTTACTTCTACAGCTCAGGGTATTAATGATGATTGTACAGATGCACTTCGGATATGTGCCGGTTTTTCTTTTGAAATGGGTAAGAACAATGTGTTTGCTACAAGCGAAGGGATAATGACCTGCTTAGCTGAAAGCAGAAGTGTTTGGTTCTTTGTGGAAGGGTATAAGACAGGAGGGAGTTTCACTGTATCAGTAGAGGATACTGGCGCCCTTTGCGGATTGAATGTAGAAGTATTTGACGGCTCTTGTGCAGGTGGCTCTCTTGGGTGTTTTGCAGTACCTGCTAATGGAACCAATTCTATATTGATCACTCCAACTGTTTCAGGTACCAAGTATTATATTGCTGTGAACACACTTGCAGCATGTCCTTTAGTTGGTGAGAGTTTCACTATCAATGTGACCACCGTGAACAATGGGATCATTGCAGCTCCCGAACCCGCTTTTAGTACTGACCCGGTGGCTCCTTTTGCACAATGCGATACTGCGATGGGATTTTTTACCAACCATACGATCAGACATAGTGATTCAATAGATTATTATTGGGAATTAGCCGGAGGTGGCCGAACCCCAGCGATTATACCCCCAGCCAGCCCCGATACATTGGCGGATTCAGGAAGAGTTGACACCTTCTTTTTCCCTCCCTGCGTAACTTACACAGTTAGGTTAAGAGCTTGTAATAGGTGCCATACTGATGTACCTCCGCCCTTTGACTTTTGTGACCAGGCGCAGGATGTCTCCGCTAAAGTGAACGCTGTGAACCTAGAACCAGAACTAAGAAGAGACTCCTCTACCAATGTGTGCGTTGGCAATCCATTAGGAATAATAACTTCAGGAAATATGAACCCTTCGGTCATTGTCGCTTCTATTTATAGGATTACATTGAAGGTATATGAACGATGTCCGAACCTTGATTCGACAACCTATATCATGGGGGATCCTACTGTGCCCGTAGGTGACCCACTGCCGGATACCATTAGTTTGGCACCACTTGTAATTATTTGGGATACGGTTGTTCAAAATCCAAATGGGATCACTATTCCAACTGATGATCCCGGTCAAGATACTGTCTACCACACCACTTGTGACGATACTGTGGTTGTATTCTTAGATTTGGATGGTAACTGCGCCAGTAATGATGATCCTTGTCCGGATACTATTAGAGCCACATATATCTTAGATAAACCCATGCAACTTGTAAGTCCAGATACTGTTTATTATTGTGCAGAAGATCTGGCTATGCAATTGTGTGTGAAAGTAGATACCGTTGCCGGAACAGGAGTTGCACCATTTACATATGAATGGTATGATAGTACGGTTGCACCCGGCCAGCGAATAGATTCAACCACAATTCCGGATACTACGAATTGTACCTTCCGGGTGAATATAGACTCCTTAAGAGATCTCTTGTCTTTTCACCCTGCAGAATATGAGAACATTCCTTTTCGCTATATAGTTAGAGTTGAAGATTCTTTAGGATGTTTCGAACTGGATACCATGTATCTAAAATTGTATAAACCTGTAATTGATACCATAGAGATCACAAACCTGAGTGATACAACTGCCACGTGCAGCCCAGATACAAATGCTTCGGCAATATGTGTTGATTTCGTCGTTGGTGCCTATTGCCCAGGTGATTCTATTGCCTTCTCTTATACCGTTAGGGGAGTTCCACCATTAACATTGGATTGGTCACCTACAACAGGTATTTATGATTATGAAGTTGCGTGGGTTACTGATAGTCTTACCGATACCGCTTGGGTCAAGTCAAGAACAATAGAGACTGATTTTACCTTACAATTGATCGTTACAGATTCCATGCTTTGTGTAGATACCTTTGAAATCTGTTTTCCAATTCATGAGCCCCCAACATTGGTACCCCCTGATAGCACTTGTGTATCATCCCTATCTGACTCCATATTCTTAAGAGTTGATGGATCATGCTCAGGATCTGCTTTCGATTGGGATAGTACTCTTGCACGACACAATTGGCTATTGGAATCCTATAGCCTGCCAGATTCATTTATCTATTTCAATTGGTCAAAATTGGGACTACCTGCAGCACAATTACTGGACTCTATATTTGAGTTTTCAGTGGAAGTGACAGATGGTGCCACAGGATGTATTGATACCGCTGATCTGCTTTTCCAATTTGATAGTGCAGTTGCTATATGCTTCACTGCATCTGATACAGGTGTTTGTGACGGGAACTCTGTTACCTTATCGGACGGATGTGATATTGTAAATGTAAGTTATACATGGATCGCTATCGCACAATTAACTCCTCCTGATACTTTTGCGATCGATACTACGCCATTTATTACACATACCCCGGTGGACACAACTACTTATATTATGGTTGCAACACGAAGTGGTTGTGTGGAAGTAGACACATTTGTAGTAGATTGGTATCCGAATCCAAATGCTGAGGCAGCGGATTTGGATTCTACTTGCGTTTGCGAAACAGTAGCTTTGGATGGAACAGGTAGCGATAGTGTAGGAGTAGCTTATTTATGGACTAGTACAGGTGGTAATAGTATTGCTGAACCTGATTCTTTGGTTACAACAGCTGTAGCTTGCCTCTCTGATGTATTTACCCTAAGAGTTACAGATACCCTTACTTTATGTTTTAAAGATACGATCATCTCTGTATTGGCTAAAACACCACCAATTTCAGTACCTGCTGCATCAGATTCGATTTGTTTTGGCGGAGTTTTAGATACCATTATTCTTAATGGTAAAGGAAGTACCGGTAATGACCTTTCTTATCTATGGTTTTCTAATCCTGTTGTCTTTATCGATAGTGTTACTGCAGACTCAACATGGGCTCTGGCTAGTGATACAACGACATTCTGTCTTATCGTAACGGATACTGTATTGAATTGTGATGATACCGTGTGCGATTTTCTTAATTTGTTCATCCCGTTTTCTCTGAGTGCTACCGATTCGGGATTTTGTGCACCTGATCTACCGGATACAACTACCATTTGCGTTACCGGAACCAGTCTAAGCACTTCCTATGATTGGAGCTTGACTTCGGCGCCATTTGATACAATGATCACAACTCCATTGACCAATAGGTGTATTAGTGCAGCGTTTGATACTGTGCATACCAGTGGTTTCTATACTTTTGATGTAGCTGTATTTGATAGTCTTCGAGGATGTCCTGATACCCTGACATACCCATTTAGAGTTGACTCGGGTATCGTTACCTTGACGGTAACACGTGATACCATTTGTGGAGGTCAAATGGATACGATTACTGCTACCGGAGCTGCTATATACTCATGGAGCTCTATCCCCGCAGCCGGTATCAATTGCCTGACTCCTCCATTTTGCGATTCTATTGAGGTGACACCAACAGTGAATACTACATTCCAAGCTATAGGCTTTGCCGGCCAATGTAGGGATACCGTTCCTATCAATGTTGCGGTAATAACGCCTTCAGCTAATGCAGGCCCTGATGTGGATACCTGCCAATCGACTTTCGTCAATCTGAATGGTACAGCTTCAGGAGGAAGTATATTATGGTCTGACAATGGTGGAAATGGTGCTTTTTCAAGCACAATTATTGAAGATCCTACTTATACGCCTCATATTGATTCTGCCGGAGTAGTGTTGATGTTGACAATAACGGTAACTGATACTTTCGGTATGTGCGGATTTGATGTTGATACCGCCTATGTAACTGTAGATTCATTACCACTCATTGATTCCATATCTCTTACAGCTCCCTTCCCTCCTGATACGGTTTGTGAGTGCGATACCGTTGCTTTGTATTCAGCAGTTACAGCTTCTAATACTTTTGCATGGTCAGATGGTGGTGCAGGTGGAACCTTTACACCGAGTAACACGATTTTGACACCTGGTTATATTTTATGTACGGGCATCACGACGCCACAAACCGTTACATTAACGCTTACTGCAAGTGCCTCAGGAAGTGCATGCGTTCCTGTGATGGATTCAGTGACTGTTGTCGTAATGCCATTACCGTTAGCCAATGCAGGCGCTTCTCCATCAGCCATATGCCAAGGGCAAAGTGTTACCCTTGCAGGCTCTTTTACAGGGAACTTAGTGTATTGGACCCATAATGGAACAGGCGTTTTGCAGGATAGCACAACCGCTACACCTACTTATTATTCCACAACTAGTGACGCTGGTACTGTCGTTTTCTCAATGATAGCCACTACTACTTTGTGCGGAAATGATACAAGTACTGTTTCACTTACAATTAATCCAAGACCAGGAGTTACTATTGCTTCAAGCGATAGTGCTATTTGTGCAGGAGGAACCATTACATTGCGAGCCACAGGTAATGTGACTTATCATTTTTATGCAAGACTGTCCTCCGGACTTGATAGCTTGATCACAACTACAACTCCTCCATTAGATACCATTTCTGTTGATCCATCAGATACAACACTATTTATACTCATTGGAGAAGATATCGCTACAGGCTGTATGGATACTGCATTTATAACAGTGAATGTACTTCCAAATCCGGTGCCTGTCTTTGAAGAACCATCATATATTGTGGGTAAGTGTTATCCTTTAGATGTAACCGTTGAATATGCTACGGTTGAACCTAATGTCACTTCGTGGCAATGGGATTTTGGTGACGGAACACTACCTGCTATAGATGTCGTTGGGCCACACTTACACACGTATGCAAGAGCAGATTCAAATTATCCGGTGAGATATACCATTGAATTCACTGTAGTTCATACTTATGGTGGCAGTTCTTGTACCAATAGTACCCAAGTAAGTATTGAGGTTTGTGAGGACTTTAGTATTCCTAATGCCTTTACACCAAATAATGATGGTAAGAATGATTTCTTTATCATTGATGGTACCGACTTTGCAAACTGCAGATTAGTTGTATTTAATAGATGGGGAACTAAGGTGTATGAAGCCAATGATTATCAGAATGACTGGGCAGGGAAGGATTTGAATGGTAAATTATTAGAGAGTGATACTTATTACTATGTGTACATCTGTGATGATGAGCGTACCTGGACCGGTTGGATAAAACTAATTCGATAATCTTATACTTAATATAAAAGCCCTTGAATGGTGTTGAAAACGTCATCAGGGGCTTTTTTTGTTGAAATTGGCTATCTGTTAGCATTTAATGGATAAAAGAAATAGTTGTTGTATAGAATTATTGGAAGAATAATTTATTATTTTTATATAAAAAAAAGATGGCGGTTATCTATCAAAAGGAGATTGGGGAAGGGACCAGATTGGGAGTCTGGGATATCGATGAAGATAGAGAGTACTTATTATCGAGATTACGGCTAAATGCAAAAGAAAGAGAATTTCTTAATAGCATCAAGAATGAGGAAAGATACCTTCATTGGTTAGGTAGTAGAGTGCTGTTAAAGGAACTTCTTCAAACTGAAGAATTTGTTGAGACAGATGTAGCTTTTGTTGGTAAACCGATAATTAAGAACCTCCCTTACAATATATCTATTAGCCATTCCACAGACTATGCCGGAGTTATTGTCAGCAGAGATTATAATGTAGCCATTGATATTGAGTTCTTGCATCCAAGGATTGAGCGTGTGGCACATAAATTTATGGAAAGAGATGACCTTGACAGACTAACACCTGGCATGGAGACAGAAGAAATGTATGTGCACTGGTGCTCCAAAGAGGTACTTTATAAGCTATATGGCAAAGGCAGTTTGAATTTCAAACAAGACATCATCTTAGATCCTTTCGATTATGATGAAAAGGGTCATTTTATAGGTAAGGTGGTAAAACCCAACGAATCCGGAGCATATAAGATCTACTATGAGAGGTTGGATGACTATATGCTGGCATATACCATTGATAATAAGGCAGTATAATTATATGATAACTGTCCCCAACTCTTTACATAGTTCCTGTTTCCAGCCAAGCAGTTCTGAGTGCACTTTTTGTAATTTCTGAATGGTCTCCTCATTGCCATCTTCTTTCATTTTGATCTCATTCTCGGAGATCATCTTTAGAACCTTTTTCAGTTTGAAGCGGGAAATGCTGGATTTTACATGTTCCCTGAAGTTTGATTCACTATCTGAAACAACGATATTATGCATTTTGTCCCAATTATCGCTTAATTCGTATTGGCTTGATAGGATCTCAACAACTGCCGTACTGATCTCTTGATCCTGGTGTTGGATGAAGTGTTTTTTTTGTGGGGTTTCATCTTCAGATCGATCGGAATATTCCTCCAGGATCTTTCTATATTTTTCATTACTGAAATCAATATGCTCAATCTCCTTTAATATGAAGGAAGCCACAGATACGTTCTCTGATATTTCTTTATCTCCGTGCTCAAGAAGTATCCTGACGATATCTTTTTCATGGAGTTCTTTGGCGTCATTTTGAAATAAGGACTCTATTTCCTTATTATCATCATTCGTAGATGGTTGGTTGAGTCTTTCCAATGTTTCTGCTTCGCTTCTTGAAATGGTCATCCCTTTCTGAAGCTCTTTCCTGCTGATCTTATTGGTTTCTGTTATAAGGATCTGCTCTTTTACCTTGAATAAATCGCTGCACTCTTTTATATATAATGATCGCTTGATCGGATCAGGGATCTTGGCTATAGTGGTCACAATCTCTTTGATAAGATGTGCCTTTTTAACAGGATCATTTTCCGATTCTTTGAGTAGGAGGGATGTTTTGAATAGTACAAAATCACGGCCATTTTTAGAAATGAATTCCTTAAATCCATCAGTCCCCTTTTTACGAATAAAAGAATCAGGATCATCTTTATCTGGGAGTAAAACGATCCTTACGTTCAGCCCTTGTTGTAAGATGATCTCCATTCCTCGCAGCGCGGCTTTAATACCCGCTTCATCACCATCATATAAGATCACAATATTCTGGGTATACCGTTTGATCAATCGTATTTGATCATCAGTGAGAGAGGTCCCGGAAGAGGCGATCACATTTTCAATGTTCGCCTGGTGTAATGATAAAACATCTGTATAGCCCTCTACAAGATAGCATGAGTCTTCTCTTATGATCGCATTGCGTGAGAAGAACAATCCATAAAGTACTTTGCTTTTGTGGTATATATCTGTTTCAGGTGAATTGATATATTTAGGTGATCTCTCGTTATTTTTAAGTGTCCTGCCCCCAAAAGCAATGATCTTCCCAGATAAATTATGCACAGGGAACAATATGCGTCCGCTAAAGAAGTCTTTGTTCTCATTGCCTTTAGAAGTGACCAACCCGCATTTTTTCAATAACTCTAATTGATGGCCCTTTTCAAGCGCATAGTTTACGAATCCATTGGTGGAGGTAAGGCAATAGCCAAGTTGGAATTTCTTGATCACATCTTCCCTGAATCCGCGTTCTTTCAAATAAGCCAATCCTATCGTCTTTCCCTCCTCATTATCCAATAATGTGGTGCTGAAATATGTCTGTGCAAAGGAGGTAACAATGAATAGACTATCCTGTACATTTTTGTAAGCTAATTCTTCCTCAGTGGGTGCTGCTTCCTCAATCTCTATGTGGTACTTGTTGGCTAGATATTTAATGGATTCTACATAAGAATAATGCTCATGCTCCATTAAGAATTTAACACCATTTCCTGCTACACCACAACCAAAGCATTTGTAAATTCCCTTTGAAGGGGAGACTGTGAATGAGGGTGTTTTTTCGTTGTGAAAAGGGCATAACCCAATAAAGTTAACCCCTCTTTTCTTCAGAGGAAGAAAATCACCAATAACATCTTCAATTTTTAAAGTATCAAAGATCTCCTGAATAGTATTTTGCGGTATCATTGGCGTAGAAAGGCTTTTTGTAAAGATAGTGAAAATTGCATAAATCGGGAGGGATTGATTTTTGGATGACTTAAAAGATCACCTGGAACAATAATTACTTGGTTTCAGGATATGCAACTCTAACATGATATATGCTTTTAAGCATTTTCTTGAATATCTTTTTTGTTACCGTAATTTCCTTGAAGGTAATACCGCAATTGATGAATTGGTCTTGGTTGATTTGACCGTTCACGATCTTTTCGACGAGGTTATCGATGTCTTCGAAATTGGGATTTTTAATAGAGCGTGATGCTGCTTCAACCGAGTCAGCCATCATTACAATAGCTGTTTCTCTTGAGTAGGGTAAAGGCCCGGGGTAGGTAAAGATCTGTTCATCAACATCTTTTTCTGGGAAATTCTTTAAATAAGATTGATAGAAATATTCAACCTTTGTTGTCCCATGATGCGTACGAATGAAATCAATGACCATATCAGGCAAATTATGCTTTTTAGCTTTCTCTATGCCCTTGCTCACATGGCCAATGATGACTCTGGCACTTTCTTCGAATAGTAACTCATCGTGAGGGTTGACCTCAGTGATCTGATTCTCAATAAAGTAGAGAGGATTTTCCATTTTACCGATATCATGATAAAGTGAGCCAACTCTAACAAGGATCGTATTTGCACCGATCTCATAGGCCGCAGCTTCTGACAAATTAGCTACCTGTAGTGAATGGTTAAAGGTCCCGGGCGTATTCAGGGATAGCTCTTTCAGCAAGGGTTTGTTGGTATCAGCTAATTCTGTTAGGGTAATGTTTGAAACAAAACCGAACATCTTCTCAAATAAAGGGATCAGCAAATAAGCCAGCAGAGTAAGGGAAGCATTCAAGCTAAGCCATCCGAAATTTGCCCATTCTATGGACTCAAAGCTTCCTTCCTGGGTCAATGATAACCCGAGATAAGTAAAACAATAAGTGATCAAAATAAATGCTCCTGACCTGACAAATTGAGACCAATAGTAAGCTTGCACATTTGAGTAGATGGCTGCAATTCCTGCGATCAAATGTAGGAATGGATAATTGAACCCAAGAGAAGCAATGAAGCCTGAGATCAGGACCACGCAAAGATGAACAAAGAGAGCCAGCCGGGAGCCAAAAAATGTCCTGACCATGATCGGAACTATGCAAAATGGTATTGCATATAATGAAAAAACCTTATCTGAATCTGCTACTACACTTACAAGAAGTGTGCTCACCACAATGATCAATAAAATAAAGGTCAATTTTCTGATGCTATAGAAAACTTCTTTGGCAAAAAGAAATAGAAAAAGAGAGAGCAATACAAATATGATAGCCGTCAACAATAAGTAACCCATAAAGATAATATGCCCCTTTTGGGTCGATCCGATCCTTTGCTCATATTCATCTTTTAACGAGTGTAATATTTGATACTTATCCTTAGTAATGATGGTCCCCTTCGCAATAACCATCTGGCCTTCAAGAATAAGACCTCTTGTGACAGAAATATTAGCCAACTTCTCATTCTGTAGTAGCTCCGTTGTGGAGTCATCATATAATATGTTAGCGGTAACTGCTGACTCAATGATGGGTATGATGATCTCAGCTGGAGTGTTGTTCAGTGTATCAATTATATAAATATAAACCTCAGCAATTGTCCTAAAGTCTGAGACTGTTCTTTTAGAGGCAATATTTTTACTTAACAGATTGATGTATCCATCTGGTCCGATCCTACTCTTTGCCTCGTCCACATCTATGATCCCATAACCATAAATATCTTCAAGTAAATCCAATCCGAGTTGCAGGTTCTGTAATGAATCTTTTTTGGGGTCGATCTTCTTTTTGAAGAGGGATTTCAGTTTCAATAAAGCGGTATTGTCTGTTCGTAAGGTTTTGTACTCCCTTTTGAAATTGGAGGTGTATAGTTCCTTGCTGCCGGTAATGACCCCGCTATGAATTCTGTAATAAGGATTGAATCCGGTGAGTATCTTTTCTTTTTCGAGACTGAGTTCCTCATCAGATTTTTTGATAGCAAAGTTGAATGGGGCTAAATAGGTCTCATACTTCCAGGGCTTTCCCTCCTCAAATTCATATTTAAATTTCCCTGTTTTTGGATACCAATTGGTGATCAAGAAAATGGCCAGCAAAATAAGTACATATTTTAGTATGTCCTGATGGCTGTTGATTAAAAAAGAAAAGAACCGCTTCATCCCAATTTTTAAGCTTTAGAAATTTGATGTTAAAAGTAACTAAATTAAATTTGTATCGAAATTTTAACATCTAAATTATAATCAAATGAAAGAAGTTTATATTGTAGCTTGCGCTCGTACACCGATCGGAAGTTTTGGAGGAGCATTAGCTTCAATGTCTGCACCTGACCTTGGAGCTATAGTAATTAAAGGGGCCATTGATAGAGCAGGTATTAAACCATCTGAAATTGATGAGGTCTTTATGGGTAATGTGTTGACTGCTAACATCGGGCAAGCACCAGCACGCCAGGCTTCTATCTACGCCGGAATAGGCAATGAGGTCCCATGTACAACAGTTAATAAAGTATGCGCTTCAGGGATGAAGTCAATCATGCTGGGAGCTCAAACTATCATAGCCGGGGATAATGACGTTGTTGTTGCAGGAGGGATGGAGAGCATGTCCAATGTCCCATATTATCTTGACAAGGCGAGAAATGGGTATAGGTTAGGAGATGGTAAAGTCATTGATGGATTAGTGGGCGACGGGCTAACAGATGTTTACAATAAATACCACATGGGAAATGCTGCTGAATTGTGTGCGAAAGAATGTAATATTTCTCGGGAAGAGCAGGATAGCTTTGCAATAGAATCCTATAAAAGAAGCGCTGCAGCCACTGAATCAGGAAAGTTCAAAGATGAGATCGTTGAAGTTGAAATACCTCAGAGAAGGGGTGACCCAGTTATCTTTAATGAAGATGAGGAATACAAAAATGTAAAGTTTGAAAAGATCCCTGAACTCAGACCTGTCTTTCAAAAGGAGGGTACAGTTACCGCAGCGAATGCCTCTACGATCAATGATGGCGCAGCTGCTGTTATCATTATGAGTAAGGAGAAAATGGAATCCTTAGGTGTAAAGCCTATTGCCAGAATATTGAGTTATGCTGACGCAGCACAGGCTCCCGAATGGTTTACAACAGCTCCATCAAAAGCACTGCCGAAAGCGGTTGAAAAAGCAGGGAAGAAACTTGAAGATATAGCCTATTTCGAGATCAATGAAGCTTTTTCTGTGGTTGCCGTAGCGAATAACAACGAGATGAAACTGGATCCTGCGAAAGTAAATGTGAATGGTGGTGGTGTTTCTCTTGGCCACCCTATAGGTTGCTCAGGAGCTCGCATTATTGTCACTTTACTAAATGTTTTGAAGCAAAATAATGGTACATTAGGTGCTGCCGGAATTTGTAATGGCGGTGGTGGTGCTTCTGCAATGGTTGTGGAATTGGTATAATGCAATTTGCACTTGGAATTGTCGTTAGTAAAAGGAGTTATTTGAGTACATTTGTTCAAAAGGGCAGTTATTATTTTCCCGTAAATAGAAAAGTATGAGGAAGTGCATATTGATTTTGATCTTGAGTATTATGTTTACTAGTACTTATGGACAAAATGAAAGCGATCACCTTGCTCGTCTGAAGGCTTATGAAGATACCCTTAAAATATTGGCTGATTCAATTGTTAAGGGGGGAGATGAATATACCCGAAGGAATGCGTGCCATGTCTTTATCCCAATGCTTGTTAAAGCGCTAAAAATAGATGGCTCATTTGAATTTCCATTTGATTCATTGATCACCATTTCAAAGATCACTTCTCCGGATAAGAAATTTAGGATATTCACATGGCAATTATTAAAATCTAATGGGAGCTTTCGTTTTTATGGCACCATTTTTATGAATAGCCCCAAGAAGTTCATGTTATTCCCCCTCTTTGATAACTCCCCATTTATGGTATTTCCTCAAGACACGATCGTAAACAATGAGGGATGGTATGGTTGTATGTATTACAATATTGTAAAAGTGAAGAAGTACTACATGCTTTTTGGATGGGACGGAAACAATTTATCTAGCAATAAGAAGCTCATTGAAGTGCTGAGATTGAATAAAAAAAGTGGCCCGGTATTTGGAGCGGAAATATTTGATTTTGGCGCTGATTCCTTAAAGACAAGGATAATCATTGAATATAAAAAGGGTGCCGCAGTTGGCTTGAACTATGATCAGGAATTGAAGCAGATCATTTATGACAACCTGATCCCCGAAGAGGGTAATGCCGGTGATAAAAGCACTTACATCCCTGATGGCACCTACAGGGGCTTTAAATTCTCAAAGGGAAAATGGAAACATATATCCAAAGTATTTCATTATTCGATCGGGGAATTTGATAAGCCACCTGTCCCAAATCCCAAGTTTCAGCAGAATTGATAATTAAGATCTTATTGCAGCCATACCACTAGCTATTAAAGCTAATCCCACAGGAATGCAATATAATAAAGCATAAAGCGCACTGCTTTGGTGTATCATCCAATATCTGCCTACAGGAAATAAACAGATGACGATCCCACCGCCTATTGCTAGAAAAGCAATTACATTTGATACCGCTGATGCAGTTTTATAAAATGAAGACTCCAGAAAATCTGAATATCCCATATGTGCATGCTTACCGGCAGTATCTCGTGCATCTTTAACCCAATTATCAAAGTGCGGATCGTATTTCTTTGGCCCGGGGTGTTTTGGTGATTTGACCTGAGATCGCGTATGGTACCTAAGATCATACATATATCTTTTCTTATGGTCGCTTAAGATCTGGTAAGCTTCATGAATGCTGATAAATTGCTGGCTGGCATTTTCTGAGGTATTGATATCAGGATGCAGGTCCTTAGCTTTCTCCCTAAATGCCTTTTTGATCTCATGCAAACGGGCATTTGAGGGTACGCCTAATATTTGGTAATAGTCCCTGTTCATGAAAGTTAATTAGAAAAAGTACTAATTAAATAAAACATAACCCAATCAGTTGGAAACATATACTGTTATTTGAATTGGATCTCTGGAATAATTATGCTCTTATTATCAAGAATGTATTGTGGTAAATCCCCGGTATCATACACATATATATTATAACCTTTGTTGTTTAGATACATGACCTGATCAGCTGTTGGCAAATACGGATATGCTACGATTTCAGAATAGAACATGGCCTCAATCGAATAATCAATATTGAAAAGTACTGCATTATTAGGGATTATCTTTTCATCAAGATTTTTAAGAGTAACCGCCCATTTTGGGTTTCTGTTCAATTTATGAAATGGTTTTACTCTTTCGAAGGAATATCTTATTGGTAAAACAATCAATAAAATTAGAAACAGAATTAGAAGCTTTGGATATTTCGTCTTTCTTCTAATTTTGAATTGCTTCCACCAAAAGTAAGCCAGTAAAATGAAAATGCTGGGGGCAGCAAATAATATATAGCCCTGCATTTTTGTCTGAATTGCAGAAAAGAATATATAAGGGACTAAAAACCAAATTCCAATGATAATGATGTTTAGGTTCGCTCTCCTTCTATAAATCACATATAAAAACCACAGAATTGGAATATAAATGAGCTCACCAAATATTATTCGAATTTTGTTAAAGTGATAAAAAAAAGATCCGGAATGCCCTTGAAGTGGTTCTAATATATGTAATAAATTATAATTGTATTCCCATTGTGCCTCTAAAGGGAAGGTATTCATAATATAGATTTGCCAAGGAAGAAAAAATGCAATACAAGCGAATGATAACAAGGCGAAATTTATTAAAATATTTTTTTGATCATCTTTTCTGCATACCAATAGATACCAAATGGGTATCACAATTAATGCTGGCAGCCATTTTGTTAGTATTGCAGCTCCTACTGAAGCGCCAATTAGCAAATGGAGGAATCTTTTGTTGGTTTTTACATAAGCAATTGAGAGTAATATTGCCAATTCTATAAAGACTAAAAATAAGATATCATAATGGTCTGTAGCGACTCGTCCACCAGTAATTTCAATTACTAATCCATTTATTGAATGAAAGAATGCGGCTAATAATCCTGTTTGTTTATTAAATAAGTAAGCACCAATATAGTAAGTGAAATAAATACTTAGCGAAGATAGGAGTATGGAAGGTAATCTTAATGCTATTTCATTGACTCCGAAAGATTTCATGCTGAGAGCCATAAGCCACATTGGTAGGGGTTGTTTATGAAGCCAAACATGATTCATATCCCAACCTTTATAGTTGAAAGGCAGCAGTGGATTATCATAAAGAGTTGGCAATAAAGGATGCTTTAAAAAGTTCTTTGCTACTAAAGCGTGGTATCTCTCATCCCATGCATGAAGATAAAGATCTGCTCCAACATAGCTTCTTAATAGGAGTCCAGCAACTACAACAAGAGAAACGGCAAGGGAATAATTTTCATTTCTAAAAGCTCTAAATGAAAAGTAAAAACCAATACATGATAAGATAATTGTTGCAATTCCAAAAATCTGGTTTGTCATTTTGTGCTATTTCCTTAGTATAATTTTTGAAATACTCTTATGTAATCAACTTCTAAAGCAGCCGGAAATTGGGTGTCATTATTAGGGTGTCCTGGCCATTCTCCACCAACAGCTAAATTTACTATCATTCTAAGCCCAACGTGAGGTATTTCTTTGCGAGAAGTAAAAATTCTCATGTTATCAAAATACCACACTATTTTTCTGCTATCCCATTCTATACCAATTGTATGAAAATTCTTAGAAAAATCGGGCCCTTTTATGTGTTTTGCTTTTATTCTTTTTTCTCCATTACCATCTAAATAGTGGTTTGTCATATGAAGCACATTTGGTTCATCACAATGAAATTCAAATATATCTATTTCCTTATAATCACTGGTATTAGTTGCAATTAACCAAAATGCCGGCCACAAACCTTTTCCTTTTGGAATTTTACATTTAATCTCAAAATAGCCATACAAAAACTCGATACTAGTTTCTAATTTCCCCGAAGAATAAGTAAAGAATCTTTTGTTGGGATATCCGTCGTAAATGATCTTGTCATCTGCCCAATGATCAACAACTCTGCTAGTAATATTTTTCTTTAAGGCAATAAGTTTAATGATCCCATTTTTAATTTGATAATTGTCACCATCTAAAGGGCTTGTATAGTATTGTAGTTCCTTGTTGCCAACGATGCTTCTACTCCATGAGTTATCACCCCATAATTGCTTATCAATTGAATTAGTATCAAATTCTTCTTGGAAAATCAATCCCCATCCATCTTTGGTAGATGGGTTCTCAATATTAATATAAGGGTCTTTCCCGCATCCAAGTAATAGGAAAAATACACCGAACCAATACAAACAATTCTTATTCAACGATCACTATTATTTTTTTGAAAAATGACTAATCATTGTAAATCCGATTGAATGATAATCCAAATCAATTATACCTAATTGGTAGCTTATCCTTAGGTTCATTTGTTTGCCAATTTTGGTAAAACTGAATCGATAAACAAATGGACGATCACCATTTCCTATATAACCATAATAGCCACCAAAAGCATTATCTAAAGAAAAACTCCCCTTCCTAATTGTAATTCCCGTGCCATACATTACAGCATCATCCTGTCGGTGGCTTTCTGAATATGTCTGGTATCCGTAGAAACCTACTGTGCCATATAATCTTGTTGAGTTATTAATGCCCTTTTCCTGCTTGCTAAAAGTTTTCCCAAAGGAAAGATCAAAGAAATATCCTGGAGTATCTGTAAATCGAGCATTCCTAAAGTTATTACCCGAAGCAGTTTTACAATTCAAACTCAGGGTAACATCAGGAAAATGTTCTTTTTTGCCTACCAATTGCAAAATTGTCCCAAAATAGATGTCCCCTCCTGCAAAGCCTTCTCCATCATAATCACGGCAGCCACGATCATCTCTTGTCTGAAAATCCATTTTAAAATATTCGACCGGAACACCATAAATTTCCAAGGCAGCTTTGTCTTTAGCTAATGGCAAATATAATTTTAACATGAAGTTTTGAGTATTATCACCATTACTTAAATGAGAAAAAATCCCATATTCTATTTCTGTGTCATTGGATATGAGCCCTTTTTTGATTTGAGGAACCGGTAATGAATTGGGTCCCATATGATTTGAGGCTGTAGTGATATACTGATGCCATGGCGTGATCCCATCCCAGTTTTGCGCTTTGTTCCACCATGAAAAATCCTGTGCTGATCCGTCAAAAGCAGAAAAGACCATAATGAGAAGTAAGCATATTCTTGTTCTTCGATAATTTTGTTCCATTAGTTTCCTTTTCGGAATTCCGCACAAATTATTGCAGCTGCCATAGCTACATTTAAGGATTCGGCAGCGCCATATTTAGGAATACTTATCTGTGTACTTATAAACTCATTCAATTGCTCATTGATGCCAAGTGACTCACTCCCCATTAAGATAAATCCCTCTCCTGAACGATCACAATCATAAATACTTGTACTATGAATAGTCGCTCCATAGACCGGAAGACTGCTATATTCTATAAAGAGTTTGCTAAGCTCACGGTAATACACTTTAACACGCCCAATTGAGCCCATTGTTGCCTGTACTACCTTTGGGTTATACATATCTACACAGTCCTTCGAGCAAAAGATATAAGGAATATTGAACCAATCGGCAATACGAATTATCGTACCCATATTTCCGGGATCTTGAATGTTGTCAAGTGCCAAAGACAAAGAAGTATTGATCTCAGAGGGATCTGGGCTATCCTGGGGGATCTTTGCCACTACTAATATTTCGTTAGGTGTTGATAGAGAAGATATCTTTTTCAGTTCTGGTTCTGATACCTCATTTAGGATGTCATCATACCTTTGTGCGTCCATTGCATTTGACTTGACCCAATTTTGTGTCGCAAAAATGGAATCTTTTTCAATTGGTCCATTTAGGAGTTCTTTGGCAAGCTTTTTGCCTTCAGATAAGAATAGATGATACTTTTGCCTGTATTTTTTAGTTTTAAGTGAATTAATAAACTTAATTTGTGCTTTCGAGATCATATGCAATTTATCAAGGAAAAGTGCAGCCTTTTTTTCTTCTTATTATTCATCGTACTCTTTTTTGGATGTAGTAACACGAAATATCTATCCGAAAATGAGGCTTTATTGAATAAAAGTAGGGTTTTTCTTGATGTTAAGGAAAACAAGGCAGGAAAAAGACAATTAAAGAAAGACCTTGAGTTGCTTACCAAGCAGAAACCAAACGAACGCTTTTTAGGCTCATTAAAGGTCAAGTTGTGGTTTTATAATCGAGCCAGCCAGGGGAATCTAAATAGGTTCAAGAATTGGGTCAAGAATAAATTAGGAGAAACACCTGTTATTTATGATGCGAAAATTTCTGAGGCCACCTCTAACCTGATGAAAAACTACTTGTTTAACAAAGGGTTCTTTCATGCAGAGGTTTCATTTGCTTCCTTCAGTAAAAAACGAAAAACAAAGATCGTCTATAACATCACCACCGGGGACCGCTACAAGATCAATAAAGTTATTCTTCCTGAAGGGGTAAATAGAATTGAGCGTAAGATGCTTGTAAATATTGACGAATGCTTATTAAAAGCTGAAGCCCCTTATGATATTGATCTACTTCAGTTGGAAAGAGAAAGGATCGTGAAATTATTAAAGAATGTTGGATACTATTATTTTAATAAAGAATATGTGTCATTTGAACTCGACAGTAATAAGAAAGATCAGACAATTGATATTGAGATCAAACTCCATCAATTACCTGACCAGCAGGCCTATCAATATTTTACGATCAATAATGTATATATCTATCCTGATTATACCACAGAATTCAAGGAAGCAACTGAGATAGATACTTTGTTGATCAATAATTACTTTTTTGTCACGACAGCTTTGAAATACAATCCAAAGGTGCTTCTTGACGCCGTTTTTATTAGCGCTGGAGACCTGTATTCAAAAGAGAAGCATGACCGGACGCATTACAGACTATTAGATATTGGGGTTTTTAAATTTGTGAATATCAGATTTACAAATCTCGATAGGGCTGATGAGAGTCTGTTGGATTGTCATATCTACTTGACACCTAAAAAGAAAAATGAAATCTCAGTAGAAACCGAATTAAATACGAATACTCGTACAACTTCTGATTATCCCCTGGGCACAACGATCAATTTATCTTATAAGACCAGGAACCTATTTCGCAATGCAGACCTTACGACCATTAACTTGCAGGGTGGTGTGGAAATGCAATTTGGCGACAGTCTTTTGTTTAATACGGTTGACATCACCCCTCAAATCAATTTCTATTTCCCAAAATTATTGACTCCTATCAGATTTCAGAATTTGTCTAAAAAGTTCAATCCAAAGACCCGGATATCAATGGGGTACAATTTTCTAAAAAGGGAAGGGGAGGAGTCTTATGCAATCAATATGATCAATGTTTCTTATGGCTTTGAGTGGAAAGAATTCACCTTTAAAAGACATATTTTATCACCTACCGTAATAAGTCTGGTTAATTTGAATGAAAATGCTACAAGTGAACGCTTTTTTGAGCGATTGGAAAAGGAACCCTTGTTGAAAAGTAGGTTTGAGGAGCAATTGATCATTGGAAGTAGCTACAGTTTTCTCTTCAATAATCAACGTTTAGATAGGTTGAGAGATTATATTTATTTCAGAGGAAATATAGAATCAGCAGGGCTCTTGGTAGCGTTAAGTCAGACACTAGTAAATATCCCTGCTTCTCCAACCGATGATGAGTCCTTAGATCTAATAGGGATCAATTATTCTCAATACGTAAGGACAGATATTGATTTCAGGTACTATCAGGTCTTTTCAAAAAACAGGGTACTGATCTATAGATTTGCCAGTGGAATTGGCTTTCCGGTTGGCAATTCTAAATCACTGCCTTATATAAAACAATTTTATATTGGAGGGGCAAATAGCGTAAGATCATGGCGCATTCGAACTTTAGGCCCCGGATCTTTTGATAATACCTCTGAAGATGTTTTTGTTGATCAAACAGCGGATATGAGATTGGAATCCAATTTAGAATTTCGATTTGGGGTCTTTGGTCTTTTGAAAGGCGCTCTTTTTGTTGATGGGGGAAATATGTGGACTTTGAAAGAAGATACGTTACGCCCGGGAGCAAAGATAAAAGAGGATTTCTTAAGTGAATTTGCTATTGGAACCGGAGTAGGAGTAAGACTGGATTTTACCTACTTTATTGTCAGATTTGATGTGGCAGTACCTATTAGAGATCCAGCTTTACCTGCTGGAGACAGGTGGCTGATAGATGATATAAACCTTTCAAGTGCATCGTGGAGGAATAATAATATTTTCTATAACCTAGCAATTGGTTATCCTTTCTAGATCATTTCTTCCCAGTATATTTTGCAATTTTTATCCCTGCGTAAGCAAAGAAAATACTCATAAATGGGCTGATAATATTAAAAAAACAATAGGGAAGGTATGTGAAAGTAGCAACTCCTAAAACGGCTGATTGAGTAGCGCCACAGGTATTCCAGGGGATCAATACGGAGGTCACCGTTCCAGTATCCTCCAATGTTCTGCTAAGGTTTTGAGCTTTGAGATTTCGTTTCTTATAGGCTTTTCTATACATCCTGCCCGGAATAACAATGGCAAGATATTGATCTGAAGCGGTAATATTGAAGAATATGCAAGATATCGCTGTTGAGACAATCAACGAGCCTGTTGTGTTAGCCATTTTAATAATTGGATTTGTGATGCGTTGTAATAGTTTTCCTGCTTCCATTGCCCCTCCAAATATCATGGCGCATAAAATCAACCATATTGTATTTAGCATACCATACATCCCATTTGTAGAAAGCAACTCATTGATCGTTTTATTATCGGTGACAATGGCTATTTTTCTTGACATCGCTTCCATAACAGCAATATAGGAGGACTTTGAAAAATTGTTGGATATTCCTGAAACCTGGTCGATCACCTGAGGCTGAAAAATAATAGCAAAAAACCCCCCTAAAAGAGTACCTGCCAATAAAGAGGGTATAGCAGGGACTTTTCGTATGATCATAAAGAGGACAGCTAGAGGAACTATGAAAAGCCAGCCATTGATGTTAAATGAATTTTGTAAGATATCCTGTAATTGTCCGGTACTATGTACTTGGGTAGTTGCATCAGCACTAAATCCCAAAATTAAGAATATCACCAATGTTATTATTATTGAAGGCCCTGTTGTTAATGCCATGTACCTTATGTGAGTAAAAAGATCAGCACCGGCCATTGCAGATGCGAGGTTGGTAGTATCTGAAAGAGGTGACATCTTATCACCAAAGTACGCTCCTGATATTATAGCTCCTGCAATAAGCCCTTCTGGTAACCCAAGCACTTTACCGATACCAAGCAAGGCGATCCCTACAGTGGCAACAGTTGACCATGAACTCCCAGTGGCAGTTGAAACCACAGCACAAACTATACAGGCTGCAAAAAGAAATATAAAGGGATTCAAAATATGCAACCCATAATAGATCATAGCCGGGATGATCCCACTTAGCAACCAAGTACCGGCCAATGAGCCTATCAGTAAGAGGATGATAATTGCCGGAATCGCTGACTTTATACTTTTCGTGATCCCTTTGATCAATACACTCCATGAACAGCCACACCTAAAAGAAATTATGGAGGCAATTGAAGCAGCAAGAAGAAGGACCATTTGGTTGGACCCGCCTAAGGAATCATCCTTATATATAAACACATTTATACTAAGCAGTAGGATCAGAAATATAATTGGTATGAGAGCCTCAAATAGAGTGGGTCTTTTACTCTTTTTTCCCATAAGTTATCTAAATGATATAAGAATATTGTGCCAATAAATAAAGGTCGTGATGGGTAAAGATAATAAAAGTATTGAATGGCGGACCATTAATTCATTGAATGGTCAGATAAAGAAAAAAGAAGGGGGATATAGGTAAATGATCAATTGAGAACTATTTCATTTCAATCAACTTTTCCACTACTTCAGATTTTTTCTTGATCTCAACAGCTATCCCTTTATTTACAAATTTACTTTGAAGACTATCATAAAAGCCCGTAGCATATACATAGTAATCTCCCTTATGCAAGTTGGTGAAATACACTTCCCCCTGAGGGTTGGTCGTCTTGATTTGATCATAGTCATCTGCAGATGTGCCAGGAGAGGTCTTTGTATCATACTTAAGGTAAACTTGTGCTGCATCTACTGACAACTTGCTGGATTTGACCTCTAGTACTATAGAACCTTTACCGCCAGGGCCAGGTTTAGAACATGCCAAAATGAATATGGAACAAATAATTGCAATAGTTACGTTTAGCTGTTTCATTTCTGGTTATTTTAGATTCTTTTAACGCAAATAAATTGAAAAAGTTATATGCTTGCAAACTAATCCCTTCTACATGAATATGCGGCTAAATTATTACAATTTTACAAAAAACAAAAATTTATGATACTAGTTGTAAATTGTCGAGCACCGTCATTACCTCTCTTACTGAATTTGCAGAACTATTGAGTAATTCTTTTTCTGCATCATTGAGATCGAGTTCAACAATTTCTTTGATACCACCTTCACCTAATTTAACAGGTACACCCAAGTACATATCATTTATGGAATATTGGCCATCTAGCCAGGCACAACAAGGGAATATCCTATTCTCGTCTTTTAATATGGCTTCAACCATTTGAGCAGCACCTGCGCCAGGAGCATACCAGGCAGAAGTTCCCAGGTGGTTGATGATCTCTCCGCCGCCCTTCTTTGTTCTAGTTACAATAGCGTCCAGAACATCAGCATCGATCATCTCAGTTACTGGGATCCCACTAACCGTAGTATATCGAGGAAGAGGTACCATTGTGTCTCCATGGCCTCCCATTAATACAGCCTGAATATCTTTTGGAGATACGTTCAATGCCTCTGATAAGAATGTCTTATATCTGGCGATATCTAATATCCCAGCCATTCCAAACACTCTTTTTGAATCAACCTTGGCAGTCAGATAAGAGCAATAGGTCATAACATCAAGTGGATTTGCAACAACTACGATGATAGCATTTGGAGAATATTTAATCACATTCTCTGTGACCTTTTTTACGATCTCAGCATTTGTGGAGATCAGATCATCACGGCTCATGCCAGGACCTCTAGGGATACCAGAGGTGATCACTGCTACGTCAGAATCAGCAGTTTTGCTGTAATCATTAGTTGTTCCGGTAACTCTTGAATTATAATAATCAATGGGTCCGGTTTGCCAAATGTCAAGTGCTTTTCCTTCGGCAATTCCTTCCTTGATATCAACAAGAACTACTTCATTTGCAATATCCTTTTCAGCGATTACATGGGTACAGGTAGCGCCTACGCTTCCGGCACCGATTACGGTAACTTTTTTCATTTTTTTGCGTTTTTTATTATGGAACAAAGTTACCCAAAAAATTGTTATCTTTACTGAAATAAAGGTTAAATTTGTATAGGAAAACCGTGTATTTTAGCAGAAAATAATACCATGAAAAGATATATCCTATTGTTGAGTTTTCTCTGCATATTCCAACCATTTGGAATGGCCCAGCAGAATTATTGCGGAACTGATATGACTGCTCAGGATTATAAGAAAATTATGGAATTACAAGGCAATAACATGGAGCCAGTGATCAATAAATCCGGACAACTCACTTATTATATACCGATTAAATTTCATGCAATAGGGGACAATGATGGAGTTGGGTATCATTCTAAAAGAACAATATTGACAATATTGTGTGAGTTGAATGATGATTACAACTATATTGGATTCCATTTCTACTTATATGGTGACATACATTACATAAATAGCACAACTTATAATAATGGCAATGTAAGTGGCATGTTTAATAAGCACAACGTTGACAAGGCAGTTAACGTGTATATTGCACTGGATGCTGTTTCTGGCACTAATAGTGTATGCGGCTATTATACAGGTGGATATAATGATGCAGTTGTTATGGCTAAAAGTTGTGCGGGTATTGGAGATAAAACATTCCCACATGAGTTAGGCCATTTTTTCTACCTGCCCCACACCTTTAGCGGATGGGAATATGGCGGCACCCCGTCCAACCCTGAATATGTGGATGGGAGGAACTGCTCTACGGCTGGTGATGAATTTTGCGATACCGATGCTGATTACTTGTATTGGAGGTGGAATTGCCCTTATACCGGCAACATAAAAGACCCTGCCAATGTCACTATTCACCCTGATGAAACTTTGTTTATGTCTTATGCCAGTGACCATTGCGTTAACAGGTTCTCTACTGAGCAAAAGTCAAGAATGATATATGTTGTGTACTACTACCGTAATGAACTGATCAGCCATCCTGATCCTGACATCACAAGTGTGGGAACAACTACATTGATAAGTCCGAGTGATGATGAAACCGATATCCCCCAAAATTATATTGTATTTGAGTGGGATTCCGTTCCGGGAGCAACTTCATACCATTTGGTGGCTTCACGATTTAATATTTATAGTGATACAAAATTAGCTCTTGATATAATCACTTCTGAAACTTCATTTGTTGCTTTGGATGAGGATTTTGATCTCTATAAGAATTATAAATGGATGGTAAAAGCATTCACTAATGGAAACACTTGTGCAAGTTATACCAATACATTTAGTTTTAGAACAGGAGATGCGATAATGCCTCCAATAGGGATCAACGAAAATGAAGAGATACAGAACTTAGTGGTTTACCCTAATCCATTGACACAAGGGAATAATTTAAAAGTGCAGTTGTCTTCTTCCACAACCTTTATTACTGATGCATACATATATGATGTTACAGGAAAATTGATCTACTCCCAAGAAATAATTGGATCGACAAACAGTAATAATTATTCCTTAGATACCGGGAAATTACCTCTGGGGATTTATCTGCTTAGACTGGAGGTGGCAGATCAGAGTTATCAGAGAAGATTTATCATTGCTGACTAATTAACTCCCTGAGATATCTGCTTTTGAAGAAGATCCTTTAACTTATCAGCTTGCTGACTCCCAATTATATAATATAATCCGTCTTTATCGGTTATCTTAAGCGCATGGTCACCATTTGTGTAAAAATGAATGGTCCCACGTAAGTGCAAGTTGAAGACAGGATTATTGATCAGAAAACTCCCATAATGGATCACCTCAATATTTAGTATATTTCGAAGCGGCAACTTGACTTTTCGAATAGACCAATATTGTTCTAACTCTAGGGAGTTGGAGAAAACTTTAGTGCGAAAATGAATAAGAAAGATCAGAATGATCGATAGTGTAATGATTACTATTCCTAGAACGAGGAATAGATTACCTGACATTTCCCGATTCTTTGACCAAAAATAAGCGGCAAAGCAAAAGAGCGCAAGGATCAATCGGATGACCAACATTATAGGGTTTCTACCTAAATATTGCTTTTCTTCAAATAGCACTTCTTTCGTCATTTAATGTTCAATTTTTTCGAAAATACAAATTTTTTTCGTTTTCTCTGATACTTTAAACCTTTCATCCATTCTTAGGCCAACGATCCATGCAATTCTTTTTCCTGAACATAAGATCCAAGTATTATTCTTTTGAGGTATTGAGAGCTTTTGGTCAATAAAGAAATCACTAATTTTCTTCTTCTTTTTCTTCATCCCAAAGGGATAAAAATAATCACCCTTTTCCCACCTTCGTAAGGTCAATGGGAATTTTAATAGATCATTGTCCATGCTACAATAAGTTTCTGACTTAGGAATGGTAAAGTTCTTTGGATCATTGATTGAAATTTTAAGGTGCAAATCCTTGATTCTAATACCCTTTTGCTCTGCATCTATTAAGGTGCGGCTAATATTTTCTGCATTTTGAGGAGAGATAATTAGAAACCGCCTGTCCTTTATCAATGTATGTGTTTTTGAGCTGAAGATCTTACCAGACTCCTTATCAAGTGATAAGAGAATTTGCTCGACTTGCGAAATATTGAAATTATACTCCTTTAGTAATTCATATAAAATAGTCTTGACAGGAATGAATTTTAAGAGTTTTCGAATTGGGATGAATGTTTCTTCATTTTTATGGTCAAGCAACTTTTTTTTAGCTTCAGCGATACCTTGATCATAAAGAAGTTCTACTTCCTTGAACTTTGAAATATTATCTATAAATGAAGTGTTGAAGCTAGGGTTGATCTCCTGTAAGATAGGGATCACTTGCTGTCTTATTTTGTTGCGCTCATATTTATTGGACTCATTGGATGCATCTTCCCTATACTTCAATTGATGCTTTTGCGCAAACTCCCGGATCGAATTTTTATCGGTAAAAAGCATGGGGCGAATGATCTTGCCAATTTTAGGAGCGATGCCATGTAGCCCTGCAATGCCGGTTCCTTTCACTAAATTCATTAAAACAGTTTCTATCTCGTCATCTTTGTGATGAGCTGTAGCAACAAAGGTGCATTTATGCTTTTCTCTTACTTCTTCCAGCCAATCATAACGTAATGTTCGTGCCGCCATTTGAATTGAAACCTTCCTCTCTTTTGCCGCCACCTCGGTATCAAAGGACTTTACATGGTATTGCACCTTGTAAAGCTGAGCAATTGTAGCAGCAAACTCTTCATCCTTATCTGATTCTTTCCCTCGCAATTGAAAATTGCAATGAGCGATTCTAAATGAATAGCCTGATTGATGAAGTAAGGAGCACAGAACAATAGAATCTACTCCACCACTGAAAGCTACTACTATCTCATCCTTTTTCTCAAAGAGATGTGTTGATTTAATATGGTCTACAAATGTCTGAAGCATTATCCTACTCTAAATATTTTCTACTGAAGTCATTTCCAATTTCACCATCTATGTAATAATAACGAAATAAATTTAGCTTTTCAGCAAACAATAATGGTATAAATTTGGTTACTATTTTCTTGAGCCAGCCTCGTTTTTATTTTACAATGCTATAATAAATCAAGAGTGATGCATTTGTTCATTTATTTTACTAATTTTGCTTGCAATCGCAGAAATTCATATTTAATTCCCATAAATTATGAAAATACTAGTTTGCATTTGCAAAGTTCCAGACACCACTTCAAAGATCAGGTTTACCGACAATAATACTAAATTTGATTCCGCAAATGTCCAATTCATAATCAATCCTTTAGATGAGTTTGCCCTTACCAGAGCGCTGGAGCTCAAGGAAGCTCAGGAAGGGAGTACCGTAACTGTTATCAATGTGGGCCGGGCGGATACAGAACCCCTGATCAGAAAAGCATTGGCAATTGGTGCTGAAGAAGCTATTCGTGTTGACGCTGAGCCTGTCTGCTCGTTTTTTGTGGCTGAACAGTTAGCGCATTATGCCAAAGAGGGGAATTATGATCTGATCCTTGCAGGTAGAGAGACCATTGATAATAATGGCTCCCAGGTGGGCGGGATGATTGCAGAGATGTTGGGCCTTCCTTTTATTTCAGGCGTTTCAAGGTTAGATATTAATGATGGAAATGGTTCAATGGATCGTGAGATTGAAGGTGGGAAGGAAACATTGGAAGCAAAGATCCCTTTTGTAGCATCAATTCATGAAGGCATTGCCGAACCTAGAATACCTACAATGCGAGGTATAATGTCTGCCCGGACAAAACCATTGAAAGTTGAACAACCGATTAGCGATAATAAGCTAACAGAGGTTACTTCTTATGAGCAACCTCCGGTCAGAAATGAATGTAAATATATTGATAAGGATAACCCGGCTGAATTAGTCGAATTATTAGCCAGGGAAGCAAAAGTAATTTAACTATGTCAGTTTTAGTTTTTGTTGAGAATACTGAAGAAACCTTTAGCAAGTCAGCAGTTGAAGCAGTATATTATGCAGGCAAAATAGCTGAGAACCATCAAACAGATTTGGTCGCACTCACTTTTGGAAATATCAATGGTGACACTGCAGCATCTTTGGGAAATTATGGTGCAAAAAAAGTACTGACCACCAATTCAGAACAATTGAAGGATCTGGATTCTCAAGTCTTCACTAAAGTCATTTCTGATGCTGTTGAAAAAGTGGATGCCGAAGTCATCGTATTTTCCAATAATTATACTACTAAAAGTATTGCTCCACGGTTGTCAGCAAAATTAAAGGCTGGTTTAATTGTGGATGCTATCGATTATCCTACAAAAGAAGGTGATGCATATATAGTTAAGAGATCTGTGTTCTCAGGGAAGGGGTATGCCTTTACTCAAGCAAATACTCCAAAATTAATTGTATCACTTCAGTCAAATTCATTTATACCTGAAGTTGGCAGTGGGCAAGCTGCAGTTGAAGAACTTGATGTGGATATTTCCGGAATTGAATCAAAGGTAACAGTTACCAATGTGAATAAAGCTTCAAAGGGCATTCCCCTTACAGAAGCTGCTATTGTAGTTTCAGGTGGGAGAGGGATGAAGGGAGCTGAAAATTGGCCGATGCTTGAGGAGTTAGCAGATATCTTAGGAGCTGCTTTGGCATGTTCAAGACCAGTTTCTGATGTAGATTGGCGTCCACATAGTGAACATGTTGGCCAAACAGGACTGAGTATCAGACCTGACCTATATATTGCAGTTGGCATTTCAGGCGCGATCCAGCATTTAGCGGGAGTGAACGGGAGCAAGAATATTGTTGTTATTAATAAAGATGCTGAAGCACCCTTCTTTAGTGCTGCGAATTATGGAATTGTAGGGGATGCGTTTGAAGTAGTGCCTAAGCTTATTGAAGCCTTTAAAAACAATAATTGACCGCATAAATATCTTTTAGATTTTCTACTTTTTATGAAAAAGATCGAACTCAAGATTTGGCAATTATCGCACAGCATTACACAGGCACATTCGTATGCTGTAATTTTAGAAGAATTAGAAGGAAAAAGAAGATTGCCTATTGTTATTGGTGGCTTTGAAGCCCAATCTATTGCTGTTGCTTTAGAGAAAATGGAGCCATCCAGACCACTTACCCATGATCTGATCAAGAATCTTTGCAGTACTGTTGGCTTGGAGATCAAAGAGATCATCATCAATAACCTCGTAGATGGTGTTTTTTATGCACAACTTGTCTGTCAGCATGGGAATGAAAAGCTGGAGATAGATTCCAGGACCTCTGATGCACTAGCTCTGGCAGTTAGATTTGATTGCCCAATATATACGTATGAATTCATCCTTGAATCTGCGGGATTAATCTTGGAAGAGATGGTAAAAGAAGAGGAAGAAGGGAAGGTGATAGAGAAGAAGACAAAGAAGACAGCCAAAAAAGGAGAGAATCTATCAAAATATGGGAACAAGGAGCTCGAGGAACTTTTGCAAAGTGCTTTGGATAAGGAGGACTATGAAATGGCAATCATAATTCGAGATGAAATAAGCCGAAGAGAGAAAAGCTCATAAAAAAAGCCCCCGATTGGAGGCTTTAACAAATTCTTCACAGAAAGATCATTTACTTCTTCTTTTCTTTTTCCTTTTTCCCTTTCTCTTCTTTCTTGCTATCCTCTGATACATCTTCATAATCTACATCCGTAACTTCTTCTCCTTTATCAGATTTCCCGTTTTCTTGTCCGTTACTCGTCCCCTGAGCTGCCTGCTCTTCTTGCTGCGCTTTGTACATGTCTTCAGAAGCAGCCTTCCACGCTTCATTGATCTCTTCCATTGCTTTATCAATTGCATCGTGGTCAGCGCTTTTATGGGCCGCTTTTAGCCCTTCCAAAGCCTTCTCAATGGGTTCCTTTTTATCAGCAGGGATCTTATCTCCATACTCCTTAAGCTGTTTCTCGGTAGTAAATATCATTGAATCCGCTGAATTAATTTTATCCACACCCTCTCTGGTCTTTTTGTCGCTCTCTTCATTCTCTTCAGCATCTTTCTTCATCTTTTGTACTTCTTCATCTGAAAGTCCTGTAGATGCTTCAATACGAATGCTCTGCTCTTTGCCGGTACCTTTGTCCTTTGCGTGAACACTAAGTATCCCATTGGCATCAATATCAAATGATACTTCGATCTGTGGAACTCCCCTTGGTGCAGGTGGTATACCGTCCAGGTGGAATCTTCCAATAGACCGATTATCTGTTGCCATAGGCCGATCGCCCTGAAGTACATGTATTTCAACAGATGGCTGACTGTCAGAAGCTGTGGAAAAAACTTCTGATTTCTTTGT
>CAZNGA010000002.1:94261-103578 GCA_964572485.1 uncultured Chitinophagales bacterium | reverse complement strand
ATTATTATTAAATAATTTTATAAAATAATTTGTATTATAAAAATTTTCCATTAGATTTACTATTGCAAAAAATTGATAGAAATATCAATTTAGCTTGCATCATAAATTATCTTTCGGCTCGACCAAGTTAGAAAAATAGAATCCGCCAAACTGTCTTTTTTATATTGTCATAAATAGCAATTATTTGTGATTAAGGGGAGGTATATTCTTTTTCAAGGACTCTAAATTTAAATTATTAACGAAAATTGATAAATCATGAAAGCAATTAAAATCATTTGTATTTTATTTTTGCCAATTACTTTGTTAACAAATTCACAAGAATCACGAGCTCAAGATTCGACTGATAATTTTTATTACATACAAAATTACATGCAGGAGTATTTTGAAAATTATCAAACTGAAAATGGGACTTTGGATGGTTCAGGATATATGAATTTTAAGAGATGGGAGAATTTTTGGGAGCAACGGCTGCTTAGAACTGGCGATTTTAATCAAAGTAGAATAGCTTGGCAAGATTACTATGATCAGCAATTCTCCAGTCAAAGTAGTCAACCAGGGCCCTGTTCTCCTACAACAGCAAACTGGCAACCACTTGGACCAACAAACTATCCAACTTCGGGATCTATGGCACGGGGAATGGGGAGAATTATTTGCATTGAATTTCATCCTCAATTGAGCAATGTTATTTATGCCGGCGCTGAAACAGGTGGTTTGTGGAAAACAATTGATGGTGGTGCTTCCTGGTTTAACTTAAACACTGATCAAATCCCTGTATTAGGTGTTTCAGATATTCTTATTGACTATAATAATCCAGACATCATTTATATTGCTACTGGTGGTGATGTAGCATACGTACAAGGTGGTTCTAATCATGTAAACTCTATTGGTATCTGGAAATCAATCGATGGAGGTATTGAATGGAATCCTACAGCAATGGAGTTTAACCTTCAAGATGCTCATGCACCTCAAATTAATAAATTGCTAATGCACCCTGCTAATCCTAATATCATGTTTGCAGCAACTAATAGTTGGAGGGCTTGGTTGGAAGATCCAGATGATTGGGGAGCATTATATAAAACTACCGATGGCTGGTCCACATTTGATATGAATGCTGATGCAGTCAAAAAGGGATACTTTTGGGATATCGAATTTAAACCTAGTGATCCTTCAATAATATATGCATCCGGAAAAGACGTATACAAATCTACCAATAATGGGGATCTTAATTCATGGATCAAATTGACTAATATCCCTGGTTTAAATGTCTGGCATCTCAATCCCAATAAACCCTCGTGGGATGGTGATGTTGGCAGAATTCTATTAGCTGTAACCGATGATGATCCAGAATATTTATATGTTGCAGCTATTAAACATCCAGGGATTAACCTCCATGGCCTATGGGTATCAGATGATGGAGCACTTAGTTTTACAAAAAAAAATGCATCTGGCTTAACTAATGTTCCTGGACGCTTTCATTTTTCGTTTGGAGTTTCTCATGCAAATAAGGAGTTAGTGTTCATAGGATGCAGATATTTATTTAGATCTGATGCAAGTGGAGGGGGGGGTAATATTTTTAGCAGGAGGATCGGGATGCATGACGACATTCAGTGTATTGAATTTAAACCAGGAAATGGAAATACAATGTTCATAGGAACTGACGGAGGTGTTTTTGTCAGTTATGATGCTGGTTTAACATGGGACCCTAAAACGGATGGCCTTCAAATTACTCAATTTTACAGATTGGGATTATCTGCAAGTGAACCCGTTTCTGTAATAGCAGGCGCTCAAGACAATACAAAATACCTTTATGACAAAACTGGTAATTGGAAACAAATTTATTCTGGAGGCGATGGGATGGAATGTTTGATTGATTATACTACAACCAATAATGAAATAATGTATGTAAATGGCTACTACGTTGGATATCATTTTATGAGGACAAAAAACAGTGGTGTCGGATGGGCTAATATTGGATCGTATGCATATTCATTAGGTGGAGCTCCACATTGGATACCTCCTTTTGTGCTTCATCCTACAGATCATTTAACTTTATTTGCTGGTTTTAGGGAAGCACTAGTAAGCAATGATCAGGGTGACAACTGGATTCAGTTATCTGATTTCAGAAATGATGAAAATCTTGACAGGCCAATCTTTGTACTTAAAGTAGCACCAAGTAATCCGGAGAGAATGTATGTTGGTTTTGATGAAGGAATTTGGGTGGATCAATATAATAGCACTTGTACTAATTTTGCAAGTACCACATGTATGTGGAAAAAAGTGCTTTGGAGAACAGATGACGCAGATAAAACAGATCTTAATGATATTACATGGACTGATATTTCACCTACGGTTCAAGGATTAGGTAGCATGATTACATCCCTTGCAATTCACCCAACAAATCCTGATATCATTTGGATTACCTATTCAGGATACTATGATAATACCGGATGGCAAAACAAGAAGGTATTCAAATCCACTGATGGAGGAGATAATTGGATCAATTATACTACCAACGATTTGCCACCATTACCTGCAAATACTATTATTGCAGATCCTCTCAGCTCCAATGAAGGAGTATATTTAGGAATGGATGCCGGTGTATATTATAGAGATAATACAATGAATTATTGGGAAATCTTTGACGAAGGTCTACCCAATGTGATTGTTTACGAACTTGAAATTCATCAAGGAACTAAGGAGATATATGCTGCAACATATGGTAGAGGAATATGGAAATCAAATATCAAAAGAGATTGGGATTACCCAAACGGATATACCATTTACTCAGGAGTAGTAAATTGGGATAATGTCAATTTGATTATTTCAGGTGATATTGTGATCAAACCGGGAGCAGTGCTCAATATTACAAATAATTCTGTTATTGAATTCGATGAAGGTAGTCACATTATTGTTGAAAGAGGTGCCAGATTGCATATCGATAATAATTCACAACTGACTTCCCTATCCTTTTGCCCAGATATTATGTGGGAAGGGATTCGAGTTTGGGGGAATCCCGATAAAAAACACCCAACTTACTCTCAGGTATTAGGGGGTTATCCATATTATCCTGATGAACAAGGAGTCGTATTATTAGAAAACGGTGTAATTATTGAAAATGCCAGAAATGCTGTAAAGACACTCCGGGAAGAAATCTGGGGCATTGATCCAAATTATTATGGCGGTATTATCATTGCTGAAAACAGCACCTTCCTTAACAATAGGAGGGCTGTTGCATTTATGCAATATACAAAAAGTAGAAACGTTAGTCAATTCAAAGAATGTACCTTTGAATTAACAAAACCATTAAAAGACCCAAGTGCAAAATTCTTAGGATTTGTATCACTCTGGGATGTGCATGGAGTCAAATTTGAAGGCAATCACTTCACCGGATATTTATATTTGCCTGAGGAATCAAGAGGTTATGGTATTTTGGACATGTTTGCAAGCTATAAAGTTATTCCAAAATGCGTAACGCGAGACCCATATGGATGTTGTACAAATGAACTTCCAAACAGGTTTAATAATTTACTTAAAGGGATTGACCATTATGCGGATGGGTCATTAAGCTATTCAATAAAGGTAACTGGGAACGAATTTGATAACGTTTCTTTAGGTATCATTTCAAGTTATGGTGGTTTTGATAGAATTTCAAACAATAACTTTTCTGTCCCTGTAGGCCCTTTCTTATATAAAGGGAACACTAAGCCTACCTATGGAATATATACTTATTATGCACTTGGGTTTGAAGTATTCGAAAATGATTTTACAAGCAACTACATAGGTGGCGGACCATTTATTGATGATATAGGGATAATTTGCAAAAATTCATCCGGATTAAGTGGTTCTGTTTACAAAAATGATTTCACGAGTCTTAATGTATCAACCCAGGCTGAAAAAAATAATCCCGCTTTAGAGATCAAATGTAATAAATACTTTACCGGTAAGTTAGATTGGAAAATATTAGGTCCGATAATGGATCCTCAAGGACAATGTGGCGGAGATAATATGCCTGCAGGGAATGAGTTTCATGCATTTTGTAGTTCTTTATCACATATTTACAAAAAAAGTACGTCACCATCTTTTACGTATAACGCACATTCAACCCTAATTCCAAATAGTACCTGTTGCAGTGCAGGCATTACTTTATATCCTTGCCCTCAAATACCCACTGGTGGTACATGTCCCACAAAAATTGGATGTCCTGGATCCGTCACTGATCCCAATGACTTGAGGACAGCAATTATTAATGAGGAAAATCCTGATAAGAAAAAATTATTGATCAGTGAATTAGTACGATATTTCTTAGATACAGATACAATTGAGGAAGCAATAAGTTTATTAGAATCTGTAAACCTATTGGAAGTTAAAAAAATACTTGTACCAACCTTCTTAGGCAGGAAAGATTTTGCAAAATGTTACCAGTACTTAAATCAAATCCCATCTGTAAATAATGAAGATATTCAGTATCACAAATTATTTGACATGTTGGTTGGGTTCATTGAGTTAGGAAATGAGTTGACCGACTTAAGTGGTGCGGAAAAACAAATTGTGAATGAAGTCGCCGGCACAGCAACAAGCGCTGCTATTCAGGCAGAATCCATATTAGCGCTTATTGATGACACAACCTATTTAAGAACACCGGAGGACATCTTGGACACATTACATAAAACAAATTCTCCATTTAGTAAGGAAGATTTTTCACATTTAAGTACTTCTGATAGAATAGAATTGTATCCAAATCCAGCAAATGATGCTTTTACAGTTCAGTTCAATAAATTAGAATTTCAAAATGTTAAAATTCGCATTTTCAATTCGTTAGGAGAATTAGTTAGCAAAAAAGCTTTTGACATGAAAGTTCATGAAGAAATTTTTATAAAGACCAATTACTTTGAAAATGGCGTATATTTTGTTAATTTAATTCTTGATCAAAATGAAGAAGTAAACAAAAGGTTAGTTATTATGAAGTGATCACCAATGAAGAGAATAATAGGATTATTTTTGATTTTTCTTAGCGTATTCTTTACAAACGCGCAAACAACCTATTTCAATCATTCCTACGATATAAAAAGCGGATATAACTCTGCAACATCAGTAGCTGTTATAAATGATGGGTATGTTTATATTGGTCAATATGTAAACACTGTAAAAAGACAAATGGTTATTGCAAAAACTGACTTAAATGGAGATACACTTTGGGCTAAAAGATATGGGATGGCACCTGAGATCTATTATACTGGTAGCTGTGGAGGACTGGTTGAAACTATGGATGGGGGATTTGCCCTGTGTGGCACCTATATGGATTCAACTGGCGGGCAGGTAGACCTTTTGTTTGTAAAATTTGATTCAGTTGGAGATACATTATGGACAAAAAAATATGGAGGTAATAAATGGGATGTTGGCAATGGTTGTGTTCAGTTGACAGATAAAAGTTATATTTTATTTGGCCGAACTGAAAGTTATGGCAATGGCCAGGATGATTTTTATTTAATAAAAATAGACAGTTCAGGCAATCAACTATGGCAGAAAACCTATGGTGCAACAAAAAATGAAAATGGGCACTATATTGAACAAACCTTTGACAAAGGATTTATCCTTTCCGGCTGGACTTATAGTTATGGAGCTGGGTCTTATGATGGATATGTAGTAAAAATAGACAGCAATGGGAATTTTCAATGGCAGAAAACTTTTGGACAACTTGAAGGAGATTGGTGCTATGCATCTCAAACTTCAGATAGTGGATTTATAATTTCAGGAACAATGACAATTGGTCCTTTTAGTGATGATCAGGGATTTTTGGCAAAATTGAATAAAAACGGGGATAAGCAGTGGCAAAAAACATACGGATGGCAATATATGGATATGTTTGATATAGCAGCAGTTGAGCTAAATGATGGTAGTTTTGTTGTTGCCGGCAGTAGAAGAGATAGTACCAGCCATATTAACGGCTGGTTAATGAAAGTTACACCTTTGGGAGACAGTCTATGGAGTAGAATATTTCAATCAGGATCATTATCTGTAGTAAACTATTTTTGGGATCTTGAATGCACGTGGGACAATGGATTTATTATGGTCGGGGCAGGTCTTGAAAGTACTCAGGATGCTTGGTTGGTGAAAGTAGACAGCTTTGGATGTTTGATCCCCGGATGTGATACTTTAGGAGATACTCTTTCTGTGCTAGATTTCAGTTTAATCAGTGAAACGATCATTATAGCCCCCAATCCTTTTTCTCATACTACCATCTTAACGATTCAATCTGATCAACTACCAACCAATACCACATACCAGCTATCTATTTACAATATATTAGGTGAGATGGTAAGAAGGATATCTTCCACCTCAAAACAGATTACCATTCAAAGAGATATTTTACCTTCAGGATTGTATTTTTTTCAAGTAAAAGCAGAGCAAAATGACATCTCTACACCATGGAAGGTTATTGGTACCGGGAAACTAGTTATTGAGTGGTAAGATATATAATGAGCTGGTAATTAATGAAGTAACTGTGCGCAAGGCAATTATAATTAAATGCTAAAAAACATAACTAATCCCTAAAGACTTGACAGGGTTTATTCTGAGAAATCTTTTATAAAAGGGCCGATTATAATATCCCTCATTGAAACTTTGATAATAAGTGTACCCGGCGTGGAAACTTAACTCATAGTGTAAAACGATCTTTTTAGCTAAATGAAACCTTAACCCTGTGCCTGCTAGAAGCGCATATTCTTGGCAAACAAAATCATACTTCATATCATAAATTACTGTGAAACAACCAATCGCTGTAAATTTTCCTGTACTTTGAGACTTGTAATAATTCAAATCAGCGAATAAATAGGGTGCTAAACGTTTTTGAGTCAGGGCTCTCTCATAGCCTAATTTTATGTCTATTGAATGAAAAGTGCCATTAGCTTTATAATAGTACACATCTCCTCTTTCTTCTATGGCTACGTTCTTATGATCATAATTAAATGAGAATCTAAACGCATTCTTTCCAAGGTGTTTTTTTAATACTAATCCCGGAATGAATTTGCTATTGAGCATGTCATCATAGCCATTGTTGTATTCAAAATCAGGTTGAATTGTCAACGAGTAAAGACTAATTCCAAACTCAAAGTTGTTTTTACTTCTTTTATTCATTTCACCTTCCGGGCTTGACTGGCCCACAGCAAATAATGGAATTAGGATAAGTATTGTGAATAAGTACTTCATAAATAAGGATTTTATTTATCCTCAATATAGATCAAGTCTACCATGGTACCCATCATGCAAATTGATGCATGAGTAGTATTTCGCTTATAGGTTACCCTAACGCTTTGTCCTTCTCTTATAGTCACTTGAAAGTCATCTAAGTTTGTGGGCTCTAATAAAGTATTCCCACCAAGGTCTATCATCCAACTGCAACCGTCAACAGCTTTAAATGTAAGTGTACCTTCAAATTTCGCATGAACTGTTTCTTTCTGACAGCCTAATGTCATCGATAGAATTATAAGGGATATTAATGATATTCTTTTCATTATCGTATTTTTTATTGACAAGTTATCATGATGATAGCCATATATCAAATATAGCACTTTTATTGAATTTAATTAGGAAGTACAGGCATAGGGTACCTGTCTGCCACTCAAGTAAACTTGTCCTAGTTGAAGGATTGACGGTAAGCAATTTGTTCCCACACACTGAGACGTTGGCAAAGGATGGGAAAGATCACTCAAGCAAAATTTTGCAATGCTGCTGAACACCCTGAGCCCTCACTTCAACAAAGTAGATCCCCGGAACTTCATCTAATTTCATTTGGTGCAGTGAATTGCTGATGTTTTCTTTTTGATAAATTAATTCACCTATAACATTAAATACCCTTATGGATACATCTTCTAAGGTGCCCAGATCAATAGTTACTATTCCCTTGCTGGGATTGGGGAAGATAGTCACCTTATTCAAAAATGAACTACCTTCAATAACAGGCGTTGCACCGGTATCAGAAAAACAACCCCCATATTGAAAATAATTGCTTAGAAGGATGTTCAATGAATCGTTCCCATTTGGATCTTTTGTCGTATGCCTGAATTCTGAGTAGCAGTAATATTGCCAATTCATTTTATTCAGTGCAAACAGGTCCAGCAGATCACAGATATATTCAAATCCCTGCATCTGGTCATTATTATATTCATAATTCGCTCTCCAGGGTGCCCATTCACCAATATTTATGGGAACATTGGCTGTTTTATAAACTGCCATCATTCCTGCCAGGTCATCAACAAGCCAATCCTGATCAAAAGGAAGTGAATTCCCGCTTTCGGTAGTAAAAACAACACTCGTGTCATTGTACTGTATGGTGGGTGTACATCCGGGGTTATTGTAGCACTGGAGCGTATAGGCCAAGGGATTGTAATAATGGAAATCATACATCACATTTATATCTGAGATCAGAAACATCTGTTGAGAGAGATCCCAATAAGGGTACCATGTATTTGAAGTGTCAATAATCCCGTAAGCATATTCAACGATCAATAAATGATTGCTATCCACAGTTCTGATCGTATCAGCAATTCGTTGGGCTAAAGTACTCCAAGGTGCAATTGAATCAACAGGAGTCGGTTCGTTAAGTAGGTCAAATCCGGCTATAATTGTATCGTTGCTATATCTTTGTGCGATGTTAAACCACAAGGCAGTAAGTCTGTTCTGTTGGGTCATATTCATCCACAACTTTGGAGCATTGGAGCCATTTTGAAGCCCTCCCTGAGGTACATGCATATCAAGTATAAGATACATGCCGAGTGAATCTGCCCATTGAATGTACTGATCAAGAAATGCCCAACCTGAAGGTTTGTAGACAAATGGATTCCCATTGTCTTCAAATATTCGATAATTCAGCATAACGCGGATCACGTTAAACCCAATTTGCTTTGCATCAATGAACCAATTTAGATCACCAAAAGCGTAAGGTTGTGGAGTCCCGGTATCATTAGGATCATCGAAGATCCAGTTGGGAGAGCCATCATCCAGCCAAAAATTATTAAAATTGATACCTTGTAAATAGATGGTATCGTTGTTTGTTCCATGAACCAAAGCACTTCCACCGGCGCGAATGAAATCCTGGGAACTTTGTGCCTGAATGGAAAATGATAAGAGGGAAGAGAGGAAAATTGTGAGTAGGAGTTTTTTTGCGATCATAGTTCTTCAAGATTGGATTTCTGATTTCTCTGCTAAATTGTAATTTGAGCAACCCAACAATGATTTTAGCTTTTCAGCAAAAATAGTATAATTCTTCATCCATTGTTGGTGTTATCACCAACAATCGAAAAGTATTAATCTTCTCTTTT
>CAZNGA010000002.1:0-94161 GCA_964572485.1 uncultured Chitinophagales bacterium | reverse complement strand
TTCATCCATTGTTGGTGTTATCACCAACAATCGAAAAGTATTAATCTTCTCTTTTATACATATAACAGATAAATTTTAATAAATTGAGCAGTAAATTGTTCAATAAATAGATTGAAATGGAAAAGAGGGAAGAACAAACTTCTGTAAAACACTTCTTTAGTGACCCCACTGCCCGAAAAAAGATCCTTGATAACCTTGTCGGTGACTTTTTTGGCGGCACTTCCGCCATGCTTGTCGCCCTTCCCTCTGCCATTGCCTTTGGCTTGATCATTTTTTCTCCCTTAGGCCCCGAATTCTCCGGGATGGCTGCCATCGGTGGGATCATGGGAACAATTATCCTCGGTATTTTGAACCCAATATTTGGAGGCACCAATAAGCTGGTGTCCGCACCTTGTGCACCTGCCGCTGCGGTATTATCGGTATTTGTAGCTGAATTGGTCAGCAAGGGAACAGTTCCCATAGAGCTTATCCCAATATATATCACATGTGTAGTCCTCTTTTCAGGCGTATTGCAGGTCATCATGGGTAAAGTAGGGGGAGGCCAGTTCATTAAATATATACCCTATCCTGTGGTCGCAGGATATTTGAGTGGGGTAGGCGTCCTGATCTTTATAAGCCAGTTGCCTAAACTTTTGGGACTACCCAAAGGAGTCAATTGGTGGGATGCGATGTTCATGGTTGAAAGTTGGAAGTGGGAAACGATAGCTATTGGTGTGGTCACCATCATTGTAATGTTCAATTCACATCGGGTGATCAAAGCCATCCCGGCTGCTATCATCGCGCTGACAGCGGGCATCATAGTGTATTTTGGTATCTCTATCCAAAATCCTTCTTTTCTGGCTCTGGACAATAACTCTTTTGTAGTAGGGCCCATCTCCGCCTCTCTCTCTGATCTGTCGATCACTGTAGTAGATCGCTGGTCATTTGTATCTGAATTGACACTGGAAAGCTTTGGAATATTGTTATTACCTTTTTTGACACTGGCTGTATTGCTTTCTATTGATACCCTGAAGACCTGTGTCGTGTTGGATGCACTAACTTTTACTAGACATAATTCCAATAAAGAACTGGTTGGGCAAGGAGTTGGGAATATAGCTACAGCATTGGCCTGCGGTATCCCCGGTGCCGGAACCATGGGCGCTACGTTAGTGAATTTGAACAGTGGCGCAAAGACCCGATTTTCCGGTGTGGTATGCGGTATCATGGCATTGTTGGTCTATTTATTATTTGGAAATTTAGTGGCCTGGATCCCAATATCTGCATTGGCAGGCATCTTAATAGTGATCGCCTACCGAATGGTTGACAAAAAAAGTTTTGCATTGCTGAAACAGAGATCCACCATTTTTGACTTTCTGGTCATATTGGGTGTAGTGGTCTCAGCGGTCACTTTGAGTTTGATCGCTGCAGCAGGAGTAGGCATTGGTCTGGCCATATTACTCTTTCTCAGAGAGCAGATCCGGACTTCGGTAATACGCAGAAAAGTCCTGGGAGATCAGATCTTCTCCAAGAAACTGCGGCTCTCTGCCGAACAGGCGATCCTTGAAGAAAAGGGAAAGGAGACCATCGTCGTTGAACTGCAGGGGCAGTTATTCTTTGGCACTACCGATCAATTGTTTACTCGGTTAGAGGTTTTCCTCCTGACCTGCAAATACGTGATCATGGATATGCGGAGAGTGCAATCTGTAGATTTTACTGCGGTAAATATGCTTAAGCAAATACTAAAGAGGGTACAGGATAAAGATGGCTCTCTGATCATTACCTCTATTCCTGCAAGTTTACCCTCAGGCCGAAATGCTAAGGAGTACCTGGGCCATTTAGGGTTGACTGAGCTGGACAACCTGAAATTCTTTGACGATATAAATGAGGGCCTTACATGGGTGGAAGATGAAATATTGAAGGAGGAGAATCTTGAAGGCCTTGATGAGAATAAAATATTGGAACTGCATGAATTAGAGCTCTTCTCCAATTTTTCTAAAGAGGCATTGGAGACCATCAGGCCTTGTTTGGTTGAGAAATCATTTGCTACTAATGATCGGATCTTTAAAGCAAAGGAAAAGAGTTCCGAGATCTATTTTGTACGGAAAGGCACCATTAAGATCGCTTTGAAATTGGCAGATAAGAAGCGCCATCATTTGGTGACAGTAGGCAGAGGTGGCATCTTTGGTGACATGGCATTTATCGATAAGAAGAAACGTTCTGCCGAAGCGATCTCCGAGAGCGATACCCAATTATATGTATTATCGAGAAGTAAGTTTGATGAATTCACCGAAAAGCATCCTGAAGTGGCAGAGATATTTTTTGAGGGGCTTGCCACCTTGATCTCCAAGCGACTCAGGTTAAGCAATAAAGAGGTGAAAGCACTGCAGGATGACTAGCAACCAATCTCATTGCTCCTTTTTATAGTAATCTTCAATAATTGGATATAGCTTATCCCATGAGTGTTTAGCGATCAACTGTGCTCCTTTTTCGTTTGGGTGATGGTCATTGATAATAGTATACTTCTGAATATCACCTCCAATATCTTTGATAATAGCCGGTGTAAGCTCATAAAAGGGGATGTCATTTTTGGAGAAGAAGAGGTGGTTATCCTGTATAAAAAGAGCTTCCACGTTTGTTGAGTGTTCCTTCTGATAAAGATCAAAATGCCAGCCGGTTGTCAAAACAATAAATGGAATATTTCGCTCAGAGCACCACCGATCTATTGTTAAGAACAAATGCTCACCCATTTCAATGGCTGCTGCCATATCCTCTGCTGATAAAACTGTCTTTGGTATGATCACATTTTCCTCTTTCCCTTCTTCCTTTTCCTTTCTTTCTTTTTCTGCAATAGGTTGTAAACTCAAATTTACCAATCGTTGTCTAACCCATTGTGCCAGGTGAGAGTGTTCTAATAACCACAAATAGGATCTCGAATTGTTAAATACTATTTTAGCTTTTTGCAATTTTGAACTCGGATTGTGGAATTTATGCCTATTTATACTTCTTCCAATATCATCTGAATTGAAAAAGAGGATGATCATGTTTGGCTTCACTTTATCTCCAAATTCTATGAGATAGTCTAGAAAATCTGCCAGCCCCCACCCTCCGGCACCTCCATTTAGTATTTGTATCTTATTGGCTCCAAAGTTATGATTGCAATAGTCTTGAAGCAACCCGACATAGGTCTTGTTCTCTTCAAGGAGCCATCCAAAGGTGAAGGAATCACCTAAGGAAAGTATTTTATATTGATTGTGTTTGATCCTGTCTCCTCTAAGGTGCCACTCATTGAATCGATAGATCACCTTCCTGTCATTTAATGAATGTTTGGCGGTCCAGGAAGCTCTATTAAGCATGTAGCCGTTTTTTGAAGTTGTTCTCCACGTGCCGCTGAGGTCTTGTGGGGAAAACATTCTAAGCAGCATTTCAACGATTGTAAGAAGAAGGAAGATAGTGACAACACTTATTCCCATATTTACCAGTAGGACTTTTATCTTCTTCATCATTCTTTTTGAGTGGCCACTATTATTATCCGGAATTATTAAAATTAGTGTTATTATTTAATTGAATACATTTTTTCAATTAATTTATTGTAAAAGTGGCAGATATTTGCCCATACCTACCGAATAATGATTGATTGACTTACACGCAAGAATTTTAAAAATGCATAAAGGGCAGTGTTTATGTCAATACATACAAAGTCCTCAAATCACACCATAATTTTCCTTACTTTTAACCCCATCGGCGCACTTTTATCCACCTTTTATTTCAGACATGAACCATTCGATCTATTTCAAGAATATAACAGACGAGCTTACCACCTTTTTAAGCAGCCAAAGCTATTCCAAGATATTCATCTTAACAGATGAAAATTCGGAAAGCCACTGCCTTCCAATGTTACGGAATGACATTCCGGCTGTTGAACACAGCATCCTCCTGAATATAGAAGCCGGAGAGCATCATAAGACAATAACCACCTGCCAGAATTTGTGGGAAGAGCTCACTGCTAATAAGGCAGACAGGCATAGTCTGATGATCAATGTGGGAGGGGGTGTCGTTACTGATATGGGAGGTTTTGTGGCGGCTACTTATAAAAGAGGAATTGATTTTGTACAGGTACCCACTACTTTGTTGGCACAGGTAGATGCCGCTATAGGGGGCAAAGTGGGTGTTAATCTCAACCACTATAAGAATTTGATAGGCCTGTTCGCTGACCCTAAAGCGGTGTTCATCCATTTTCCTTTCATTGATTCATTACCACCCAAACAAATTTTAAATGGTTTTGCTGAAGTCATTAAATATGCACTCATAGGTGGGGGGGATCTTTGGAAGATGATCAGCGAACTTAAGGATATCCATTCATTTGATCGGGAGAAGATCATTACCACCTCAATAGCCATTAAAATGGAGATCACCGAAAAGGACCCTTTTGAGAGAGATGATCGGAAGGTGCTCAATTTCGGGCACACGATAGGCCATGCACTTGAGTCATTTGCCTTATCAGGCAGCAGACCCCCGTTGTTGCATGGAGAGGCAGTAGCAGCTGGAATGGTAGCAGAAGCCTATTTGTCACACTTGAAATGTAACCTGGATATGGAAACGGTTCGTATCATTGCGGACTTTATATTTTCTTCGTATGAAAAATGTCCATTGAATGGGGAGGACCACAACCAATTAATTGAGATCATGGCTCATGATAAGAAGAATAGGAATGGGGAGATGAGATGCTCACTTCTTAGAGATATCGGAGATCCTGTGGTCGATCAGTTATGCTCAGCGGATGAGGTGAAGGAAGCACTAAATTTCTATAATGATATTTCATGAAATATCAGCTATCCATAAAGAATAAGAAGCTGCAAGGGGTGGTCACCCTGCCGGGGTCAAAGAGTGTTAGCAACAGGGTTTTGATCATTCAGGCATTGTGTAAAGATGATTTTAAGATCCATAATCTATCTCCCGCCGATGATACCCGCACACTTACTGAATGTCTACAATCAGAAAGCAATGAGTTTGATGTAGGGTTGGGAGGGACCACTATGCGGTTTTTAACAGCTTTGCTTGCCTCAAAGAGCGGCAACTGGCTAATAACAGGTTCAGAAGAGATCAAGAAGCGGCCCATCGGAAAGTTAGTGGAACCATTACGGGCAATAGGAGCCCACATTCAATATGAGGGAGAGGAGAACTATTTACCATTGCGCATCCAAGGAACTACTCTTACCGGAAACATCATAACAGTTGATACTGGAGAAAGCAGTCAGTTCATCTCGGCGTTGTTGTTGATCGCCCCTACCTTACCCAATGGCTTAAAGCTATATCTGGCAGGTAAGATGGTGTCAATGTTCTATATCAGAATGACCTTAAAGATCATGGAATATTTCTCCATTGACTATTCCTGGGAGAATAACATCTTAGTGATCCCGGAGCAGTCTTATCAGGCGCGGGATTTTGTGGTGGAGGGCGACTGGACCGCCGCATCCTATTTCTACCAGATGGCTGCCTTTGCAGAAGAAGCGGAACTAACGTTAGCCGGTCTGGAAAAGGATAGCAGTCAGGGGGATGCGATCATAGCAGACCTTATGAGTCAATTTGGGGTCAAGACCCTTTTTGAGGAGGGTGGTGTGCACCTTTCAAAGCAACCAGGGATATGCCGTGAATTCAGTTATGATTTCATTAATAATCCAGACCTGGTACAAACCCTACTTGTCACATGTGGTGGACTGGGTGTACCCGCCAAGATCACAGGCCTAATCAATTTACACCTTAAAGAGACCAACAGGATCGAAGCTATGCAAAATGAGTTGATGAAGATGGGTGTCATCTTTGAAAAGGAGGAAGATGAATATCAACTGACAGGGCAAATAGTGGTTACCAAAAAAGGAATAAAAACTTATGGGGATCATCGCATGGCAATGGCATTTGCACCTTTGGCTTTGCTGATGAAGAATTTCAAGATCAGTGATCCTGAAGTGGTATCAAAATCATACCCCGGATTTTGGGAAGATTTGAAAACCCTTGGATTTACTGTTACCGGTAAGTAACCTGTTTATGCTACATAAGCGTTTGTTAAGGAGGAAGGAAAGTGGTATAAGTGAATTATTTACAGGAAGTTATATGTTATAATATTATTTTATGCAGGGACCCCCCTTCCTTCCCCCCGGAGTCAAATTACAGCTTTTTTTGCTTCCCTACCTAAACAGTTTGCACCGAAAAGTTACATTCTAATTGAGTGAGAGACTGGTATGAGCGTGAGCAAAAGAGGGAAGAGAAAGGAAGGGAGAGATACAGAATGAAAATTTTTATTTTTTCCCCTTGGGGGAGCGGGACATCCCCCCACAACAAATTACCATTTTTTTAGGAGACCTAAAGAAACAGTTTTCACGAAAAAGTTACACGGATTGGAATGAGTTTGGGTGTAAAAAAAGAAGAGGAGAGAAGAGAGATGCCCATCAAAACCACTGGCAGGAAGTGCTAGAATAAATATTATAACGAAAAGAGGTCTTGCTTAGATTTTGGTCTTAATTTTTCCAGCCATAGAAAATCCTTTAAGATGAAATCCCGGGGGTCGATATTTTGAATGGGGTGAAAGGTCGCCTCGGGCTTGGTCATAAAATTGACCCTGTCAATGTCACTATTCTTAAAGTAGATCAGCATATTACTGCAGACGATCTTATTGACACCGATATATGCTTTGTCGTCATCTTTACCATAATAGATGCTTTGCCCATTGCCTTCAATGAACATCCTGGAAAGTTGAGAGTTCTCAAAGAGTCCATAAGTGTTCTTGCCCTTTATCTGATCATAATAATGGAGGTCAGACTCATTGATGATAAACGCTGACCGCCTGAGGGTAAGCTTCTTGAGCTCATTGTCCTCTATGCGCATGGTGATCGTATCGGCCGTCATCTGGCTGTTGTTGGACCAAAGCACTGGATCATAATACATGTGAAAAGTGGAATCGGAATAGGAGTAAGCAACAGAATCGCAAAGTCCCTGGAGGTCGCTCTTGAAAAATTTCACATGGTGAAAAGCTGAGAAAACTCTAAAATTCAAAGAATCAAGATAAGATATTAATGTATCCGCTTTCAAAAATAGGGAGTCATCATCTATTATGTTGGTCAGCATCGCCTTCTTTGTGGCAAAGATATAGTTGGTTGCCCTGTAAAACTCGGCATAATCACTGTTGATCATCACCTTCTTTACTGTATCACTCCACTCCACATTGCAAATCGCCCTTCCATATCCTGCCTTGCGATCATAATATAAGCTATCAGCACGCACAGACTGTGGCGGATTTGAAAAATGAGTGTTCTGCACGAAAAGTGCTTTTTCATTTCTCGTGTCATACCAACCCCTTTCACAATAGATGGTATTTTCTTCTGACACAATATTTGTAGGCCCCAAAAAATAGGCTTTTTTGGCACGGAGATTATATTGTAAAGTGTCAGCATACAAAGTGTAATTGGGGTCTTTGAGCACTACATCATATCTAAAAAAGGTATTCCTGGTATTGGCAAAATATTGGCCGGTTTTGCTGGTGAGTGTGGTTTGCTCATTCGTGATAACAGCCCCTTTAGTATAAAGGGCATTGTTATTTTTAAGGTCGTATGACAACTCGCTTGTAGTTAAGACCATTTGCTTATCGGTCAACTTTACTCTATTGTATAATGTAGCTCTGCTTGTTGCGCCATTATACAACAGTGTATCGGCAAAGATCTCTAGACTATCCCCTTTGGTGATATGCACATGTCCGTAAGCATTGATCTTATTCTTTTCATAGAAGTGAAAGGCGCTGTCACAATTCAGATACACTTTATTATGGAGCAATTTGACATTTCCGATCAGCCGCCTGACATTGTCGCCCATTTTGTTATCATGGATAAGTTTGTCGGCATTGAGGATCTCAATTTTTTCCTGCGCTTTTAGGGATAACGGAAATATAAGGAGGACAAGTAAAAATTGGGTGATAGAAGATAATTGATCTTTCATATCAATAAAAGGCCATTGACGGATAATATGATAGGCAGATCACTGTTCCTCGGTTTTCTTCTCTTTCTCTTTTTCTTTCTTTCTCTTTCCACTGCCGAAGCTGATCACTGAAAGTCGAATATATCGCTGTGGGTTTTCCTTGAGGTCTATCAGCAATTCATCCATATCTTTCGCTGAGGCTTCCAGGTGATCATATAACCTCTTGTCATTCAACAACAAACCCATTGTACCTTCTCCTGAATTGATCTTATGTAACACTTCAGCCAGTTCGTCAAGTGACTTTTGGGCACCATTTACAGTGCTCAATATATTCGATGCTGCAAGAGAATCTGTGATCTTCGAAATATTTGACATAATATTTGAAAGCAGCTCATTATTATTCTTAAAATTAGTGGTGATGGACTGCGCATTTGACATGATCTCTGAGATCTTCTCTGATTGATCAGCCACCAAATTTCTTAACTCTGCTGAGATGGCACCAAAATTTTCGATGGCCTTCTCAAGATTTGAAAAGCTCTTATGAAATTTATTGCTTTCATCAGTCAATAAATATTGAATAGGGGTCAAAATGGAGTCGATCTTGCTTAGCAGGTCTTCAGCTTTTACCTTAACAGGCAAGATCTGTTTCGCTACCTCATCTTTTAAGCTACCTTGTATCTCTGAAATAAGGGTGTCGCCATCTTCTACTAATTTCTGCTCGTCTCCAAGAATTATTGAAATGGCTTTTGCGCCAAGCAGGTCCGGGCTGATGATTCGGGCAATGGAATTCCTTGGTATATGAATGTCATTGATGATCACCAACTCAACCACTATTTTACCGCTATTTTTATCTGTGAAAAGAAGGGATTTAACACTGCCGATCTTGAGCCCGTTAACAAGTACAGGATCTGATGCATTCAATCCCTGCACATTCTCATATATAGCATACAAGTTATCCTGACTTGAGAATATCTGGTTCCCTTTTAGGAAATTATATCCCAGGATCAGTATCGTAATTGATACTGCAGCAAGTGTCCCGACTTTTGTTTCGCTTGATATATTCACAGTGCTTCTTTTTGCAATCCCCAAAAATAAACATTAATAAATTAAAGTGCTAATTAATAATATCCAATAGTATCCCTATTAGATCATAAAGATGACCCGACCCTTTCTTTAGGTTTTTTAAGCTACTCATTAACGAATTGACCCGCTAATTATTTTATCAATGAAAGGGCTTCTTTTACAGAAATCCTTTCTTCCCCTTTATAGGCAACAATGAATGCGCCTTCAAAACCGCTTTTGCGCATATCATATTGACGATCAATAGCCTCTTGAAGGGAAGGGTAAGACCCCACCATATATTTTATGAGGCCATTCGGGAATTTAGCACTCTCCAGGTCAACGATGGTTGAGAATTTGCTGCTTTTTAGGTCAACCGGTTTGTCGGCAGTTAATATCTGTACCCTAAAGCGAATCGATGATGGCCGTTCTACGGCAACATCTTTCTCAATGGGAGTTGCACTTACCGGAGAACCTACCTTTGATTGAGTGACCTCATGGTCACTTACGATATCGGGTGGTTTTGTCTCTTCTATAACTTCTTTCACCTCAATGACATCGACTACAGTATCCTCCTTTTCAATAGTTGGTGTCCCCTCCATTTCTTCTTTATAATCTCTAAATGCCCTGAAAATTGCTGACGCAATATGACTTTGGCCGGCATCTGTTTTTAAATACTGCTCTTCAGACCAATTTGATAAAAACCCTGTCTCTATCAAAACTGCTGGCATGACTGTTTTGTACAATACTAAAAAGCCTGCCTGATAAACTCCTCTACTCCTGCGTTTTGCACGATCCTTAAATTGTGTTTGGATCTTTGATGCCAATATGATCGACTGCTTCAGGTAAGCACTTTGGTTTAGGGCGAAAAGAATATGACCCTCAGGGGAATTGGGATCAAAACCATCATAGTGGGTAGAATAGTTATCCTCAAAGAGGATCGCAGAATTCTCTCTTTTTGAGACATCAAGGTTCTCTTCTGTTTTATGTAAACCCATTACATAGGTCTCGGTGCCATAAGGTTGCTTGGAAGTGTTGGCATTGCAATGGATGGAGATGAAAAGGTCTGCCTTACTTTTGTTCGCAATATTGGCTCTTTCATGAAGCTCAATGAATACGTCCGTATTTCTGGTATATATAACCTCTACTTCAGGTAAATTAGTTTTAATATAATTGCCTAGCTTCAGGGCAATGGATAAAGCAATATGTTTTTCTCGGGAACCAGATCCAAGGCACCCCGGATCCTTACCACCATGGCCTGCATCGATCACAACTTTCTTCAGATTGTACCCGTTATTATCTGTTTGGGCCAGAATATTTATAAGTGATCCGAACAATAAAACAGTGCAAAATGCTATTAATATCCCTAGACGTTTCACAATTTGTTTTGTTTACTTAGTTTTGGAGTAACTTTGGAATAATACGCCATAAAAATAATACAAATATATCTTGATTTTGAGAATAGTTGTAATTACGATATTGGCCGGCACCATATTAATACCTTTTGGCGTACGTGGTTCGGCCCATTTTGTTTATAAAATAGGACAAAATCAGGTTAGTAACGTAGATACCATTGATAATGTCCCTGACTCCCTTGAGATTAAAAACGATTCCCTTGCATTGGATAGTATGGATACAGACTCTTTAGGAGGTATCAAATTCTCGAAAGATACCCTTGAAGCAGATGTCAATTATCAGGCCAGCGATTCCATTATTTTTGATAATAAGCATCAGAGAGTTTATATGTATGGAGATGCAAAAGTGACATATCAAACGATCACCCTTGAATCGGAGTTCATTATTTTGGATTGGAAGAATAAGCTGATCACGGCACGGGGAGTGGAAGATACGATGGGCAATTTTTCCGGCACTCCGGTCTTTACAGAAGATGGCCAAAATTACCGAGCCAAGGTGATCGTCTATAATTATCAGACGAAGAAGGGGAAGATCTTCAAGTTGATCACAAAGGAGGGAGAAGGATACATACATGGAGATCAGGTGAAACGGGAAACCAATGATGATCTCTATATTAAGACAGCAGACTACACTACCTGTGATCTTGATGATCCCCATTTCAGCATCCATTCAAGTAGATTGAAAGTGATCCCGGGAAAAGTAGTGGTCACCGGCCCCGCATACCTTAAGATCGAACATGTACCGGTTCCTATGGTGCTGCCATTTGGTATATTCCCGGTATCAAAGGGTAGGAAGTCAGGCATCCTCTTTCCTGAATATGGAGAATCGAAGGAGCAGGGATTTTTCCTCAAAGAAGGGGGCTATTATTTCGCAGTAAGCGATTATATGAACATTTCTTTAAAGGGGGATGTATATTCCAGGGGAAGCTGGGCCACAAGAATGTTATCCAATTATGTGAAGAGGTATAAATACCTTGGGAGTTTAAAGTTGGACTATGCCATCACCAAATTGGGCGAACCTCTCACAGGGAGTAATACTAAACAAACGAACTTCTTTATTAAATGGAACCACAGGCAGGATAGTAGAGCACGTCCGAGCAGTAGTTTTGGTGCTAGCGTAAATGCTGGTACCAGTACCTTTCACAGGTATAATTCCTACGATTATAATGATGTACTTGAAAATACATATTCTTCTTCCATAAGTTATAGTAAACGTTGGGCCGGGACACCATTCTCTTTCTCAAGTGGATTTTCACATAGTCAGAGTACGAAGACCCGTTTGGTGGACCTGTCATTACCAGATATTTCATTTAATATGTCAAGGATACAACCCTTTCAAAGGAAGATGCAGGTGGGACGTCCCAAATGGTATGAAAATACAGGGATCACCTATTCAATGAAGGCAAAAAATAGTATTTCGGTGATCGATTCCCTTCTCTTTAAAGAATCCTCATTACAAAAGTTTCGTAACGGTATTTCCCACAAAGTTGACCTTGGGACTTCAATGAAAGTATTTAAGCACTTTTCTTTGTCCCCGGCTTTCAATTATAATGAAAATTGGTATTTGCAGACTTACCGCCACCGTTGGAATGCGGATTCTGCTTGGATAGAGCAGGATACGGTCAACGGATTTCAGGCCGCCAGAAGTTTTACTGCTTCATTGTCGCTGAGCACAAATATTTACGGGACCATGCTTTTCAAGAAAGGCAAACTCAAAGGGATTCGACATATTATAAAACCAAGTTTGAGCTTGAATTATAATCCTGATTTTGGTAATGACTTCTGGGGATACTGGAAGGATGTGCAGTCTGATACCACAGGTAAGAATTTTTCTTCGTACTCTATCTTTGATAAAACCATTTTTGGAGGGCCTGCCAGGGGAGAAGTGGCCAGCATTGGGATGGCCATTAATAATAGTCTCGCCATGAAAGTCTTCTCTAAAAAGGACTCCGTAAATCACTCAAGAAAGATACGACTCCTTGAATCATTCCGTATCGGATCAAATTATAATTTTGTGAAAGATTCATTGAACCTCTCTAGAATAAGTGCTAGCGCCAGAACAACCCTCTTTGAAAAGATAAAGCTATCCTGGCAAGGTACATTTGATCCATATATGAGAGATTCTACAGGCCGCCGTCGTATTAATAGATTTGAATGGAATGAGAATGGCAGAGCAGCTCGCTTAACTCATCAGCAACTGAACATTAGTGTGGTCGGGTTGAATCTCAATAATCGCCAGCGGGAGAGAGATAGCGATAAAGGCCCAAAGGAGGAAATGGATATGATCAACCAAAATCCTGACTCCTATGTTGACTTCAATGTACCATGGTCATTGATACTAGATTATTCATTGACCATCTCTGAGTTTAAGGATAATTATAAAGCAGAGCTGGGGAGAATTATCCGGTATGATTCTGTGGACATTGTGCAGTCATTCAATTTTAATGTAGAGTTGAACATTACACCTAAATGGAAGATAACTTGTCGGTCGGGGTATGATTTTGTAAATAATAAATTTACATATACCTCTGTTAACATTTATAGAGACCTGCATTGCTGGGATATGAAATTTCATTGGATTCCCTTTGGAAACAGGCAAAGTTACAGCGTAGACATTAGCGTGAAGTCCTCAATATTGCAAGATCTTAAATTGTCTAAAAAACGGGATTGGTATGATTACCAATAATGAATTTGGAATACCATAAAAAGCAGGAAACTATGAAGGCAGCTATCATTGCTATCGGTGATGAAATATTAATTGGCAAAACGTTGGATACGAATTCTAACTGGATCGCTGGCCAGCTGGATAGTATTGGTATCGATATTGATCAAATAATAGTTACCCGGGATGAAGAGCAATATATTACTGAGGCCTTGGATAGGGCCAGAACTGAATGCCGATTGATCATGATCACTGGTGGGTTGGGCCCCACAAATGATGATATTACCAAAAAGGTGATAAGCGCCTATTTTGGCAGGCCTTTAGTATTTAATCAGAAAGCTTATGATCATATCACCTCCTATTTTTGTGCCAAAGGAAAGGAGGTTACACCCACCAACAAGCTTCAATCAGAGCTGCCTGAGAATTGTATCCCAATAAAGAATATCTTCGGAACTGCATCTGGAATTTGGATAGCGGATAAGGAGCAAATCTTTGTAGCTATGCCGGGTGTCCCTTTTGAGATGAAACCCATGGTGACAAATGAAGTTTTACCCATGCTCAATGACCACTTTGAACTCCCTGTGATCATCCACAAACATGTACTTTTCGCTGGGATCGGAGAGTCATTTTTGGCCGATAAACTCAGTGAATTTGAAGCTGAACTGCCACCTGCCATTAAAATGGCTTACTTGCCCTCAAATGGTATTGTGAAGGTCAGATTGTCAAGTAGGGGTGAAGACTCTCAATTGATCGCAGAAAGTATTGATGCTCAGGTCACGAAAATGCAATCGATAGTACCAAAATATATTTTTGGTTATGATGAAGATACGATATCAGAAGTAGTAGGTAAGCATCTGGCATCCAATGATAAGACGCTGGCAGTGGCTGAAAGTTGCACTGGCGGTTATATTGCACACCTTATCACCTCTTCCCCTGGAAGCTCCGAATATTTTGTGGATTCAATAATCGCTTATTCCAACGAAGCTAAGGAGGAATGGCTGGGTGTGGACCCTGAAGTTATCGAGAAGTATGGAGCTGTGAGTGAAGAGGTTGCCAAAGCAATGGCTCAAGGTGTGATGATTAGATCCAACGCTGATTATGGGCTAGCGGTTACTGGAATTGCAGGCCCATCAGGAGGTACAGAGGAAAAACCTGTCGGCACAGTATGGGTTGCGGTAACAGGTAAAGATTCTGTTTATGGTAAACGCTTTATGTTTGGAAACGAGAGGATGAGTAATATCGTACTAACTGCTGTCAATGGTATAAATTTGCTTAGAAAAGTACTGATCAGATAAAATGGCGTAAAACTGTGAAAATTTGTATTTTTGGTCGAAGAGATCATCATATTACTAAAAAATATCGGAGGTGGCAGAGGTTCAATTAATATTACCACAAATGGGAGAGGGCATCGTTGATGCTACTATTACAAAGTGGTTGAAACAGGTAGGAGACACAATTATTGCTGAGGAGTCCATTCTTGAGATCGCTACTGATAAAGTAGATTCCGAGGTCCCCTCACCTGTTTCAGGCACACTATCAAAGATCCTTTATAAGGAGGGGGACGTGGTAGAGGTTGGTAAATCAATGGCAGTGATCAGTGGGGTGAGCGAGGAAGAAGCTAAGAAGGTCTCTGCGGATGTTCAAATACCTCCGAATATTGAGGAAGAGGTAGTTCAGGAAGAAGGAGAGAAAGTTGTTGAAGAGGTAACTGCTGATCCACCTGAGGAAATAATTCCCCAGGCAACTGCACCCATAACTCCTGCCATAAGTGGGTCAGATAAAAGATTCTATTCTCCTCTGGTTATGAGTATCGCCAGAAAAGAAAATATTGATATCACCGAATTGGCAATAATTCCCGGTAAAGGAAGAGATGGCAGAGTCACCAAATCCGATATGGTAGCATATCTTAAAAAAAGAAATGGGGGAGCCCCGTCACCTGAAATAAGGGTTGAAAAAGATCTGCCACCAAAACCTGCTCCTTCTAAGCCGCTTGCTAGATCCGGGGGTGATGAGATCCTTGAAATGGACCGGGTGAGGAAATTGACCGCTCAGCATATGATCATGTCAAAGCAGACATCTGCGCATGTTACCTCTGTTGTGGAAGCGGATGTGACAGAGATGGTCACCTGGCGGGAAAGAGTAAAGGGCTCTTTTGAAGAGCGGGAACATGAGAAGCTAACTTTCACGCCTCTCTTTATAGAGGTGATCGTTAAAGCGATCAAAGATTATCCGGTAATAAATTCCACAGTAGATCAGGAAAGGATCATAATCAAGAAAGATATTAATATTGGTATGGCGACAGCTTTACCCGGTGGCAACCTCATTGTACCTGTGATCAAAAAGGCAGATGAAAAGAATCTGGTGGGTTTGGCAAAAGAGGTAAATTCCCTTGCGGCCAGAGCCAGAGATAGCAAGTTGAAGCCGGATGAGATCGAGGGTGGGTCTTTCACTTTCACAAATATTGGTACCTTTGACAATATCATTGGCACGCCAATAATCTTTCAACCGCAGGTGGCAATATTGGCTGTAGGAGCCATTAAAAAGAGACCGGTCGTTATTTCATCACCTCAAGGGGATATGATCGCGATCCGGCATATGATGTATCTTTCATTGTCATATGACCATCGTATCATTGATGGGGCAATAGGTGGGGCATTTGTAAAGAAAATTGCCGATTATTTAGAGCATTTTGAAACAACAAGAAACTTTTAACATAAATCAAACAAAGTTTTGAGAAATTTAAAGCACCTCCAAAATGTAGTAAAATCAGGATTCGATAATTGCGGATTATTGATCTTATTTTCTTTTTGTGTTTTAGCTGTCTGCGTGCCATCAAATTTAGTGCTGGGTTCTGAAACGCATTATTTGAATGCAGAGGAAGAGACTACGCTTTCAGGAAAGGTATTGGATAATGAACGATTGATACCGGTAGCTGCTAAACTGGTGGTCAAAGACCTGCTTACACATGCTGAGGTCTCTGTATACTTCTGCGAGAAGGAGACAGGTGAGTACATTTTTGTGCTGCCTCCTGGTAGATATATTATTATAGTAGAGGCCCAGGGGTACTATTATTTTTCAGAACATATAGAGATCAAGGCAGGCATCCCTGCAGTGGAGAAGAACTTATATATAGAACCTATTGAAGGTGTGATCAGCGAAGTCGTTGCCAATGATAATGAAGTGGAGCCCGTTGAGGAAGAGGTCATAATTGAAGAGGTTGCTACTGAAACAGAGCCTCCAAAGGACAATACATCAGAACTGGAAACTGTGGAGGAAAGTATTGAGGAAGAGGGCGTGGAGCCATTGTTGGTCATAGATGAAGATATCAACGATAACGGTGTCACCGACAATATCAATGATGAGATGGTACCCGTTGCTGAAGAGGAGGGAGAAGAGGAGGGAGAAGAGGAGAAAGGGAAAGAAGGAACAATGATAGGGGAGCCGATCCGTTTTGAATTGAATAGCAGTACATTGACATCAGCCTCTCTTCTTGACTTGAACAGCTATGCTGACATGATCAATGATGATAAAAAAATGTTGGTGGAAGTTGGTGGACACACAGACTCCACAACTGACAACAACCATGATTACACAATTTCCGTAGAGCGTGCCAAAGTGGTATTTAACAAGCTTGTAGATAATTTTGTGGATAGGAACAGATTGAAAATTACCGGATATTCAGCTTCACAGCCGATAGGTTCCAATAGTGATGAATCAGGCAGGGCTATAAATCAACGGGTTGAATTGAAGATCATTGGGTATGAAGAGGAGAAAAAAGAGGTGGTCATAGTGCAGCCGGAAGAGGAAGAGGTCCGTGAACCTGAAATTATATCTTTGGTGGATGCTGTGGAGGAAATAAATGGGATTCATATCTTTTTTAGAAAGAAGAAAACAAAAATAGTTGAAGCTCATCACCTACTACTTGATTCGTTGTGTTATTATCTCAAGACCTATTCGAACCTTGAATTAGAAATAACAGGGTATACAGATACCAAGATGAGCACCAAAAAATCAAAGAAGGTCTCAGAAAGAAGAACATTGGCTGTTGTAAAATACATCAATCACAAAGGGATAAGGAAGAATAGACTGCAGTGGAGGTGGCTGGGCAAAGGTAATCCGATAGCTACAAATAGTACTAAAGAAGGAAGGGCCCGGAATAACAGGGTAGATTTTGAGATCATCGGCATTGAAGGAAAAATTGAAGCAGGAGGAACCGATGTGACCATTGTTCCTGAAGAGGAAGAACCGGCGGTGGACCCGGTACAGCTTATGGATCCGGATGATCTCTATTTTGAAATCCTTGAACTATATGGAAAAGTAAAGGTGAAAGACCTGATATTCAATATCCAGGTGGGGGCTTTTGTAAATGAGTTGGCTGATGATGCTGAACTCTTTTCATTGGTCAATAATATAGAGACCGTGGAATACCCTGATGGAATCATTCGTTATACTACAGGAAAATTCAGGACCCTGGCAGCTGCCAATGACAGCAGGGTAGCAATTATTGAAAGTGGCGTTGAAGATGCGTTTGTAATCTCTTTCTATGAGGGCGTAAGATTGACCATCTACGAATTAGCAAAACTCCTGGAAGAAAATAGTGGAAATTGAAAATGTAAGGATCCTATTTTTTTAGGAATTTTTCAGTGCGGTTGTCAATATTAAGATAATAGATACCAGGATCAAGATCTGAAACATCGATCTTTTGAGCTTCCCCTTGTAATATTAATCTCCCAAAACTATCATAGATTTCATATCCTGCCCTTTCAGAGAGGTAGATGTCCTTATCTGTACGTCTGGGATAATAAGTGATAGGTGATTTTTCAGAAATATATTCAACAGGTGTTGAGTATCTGTATTTATTGCCAAGATCCTTTTGCTTAAGGCGGTATTTGTTGACACCGGAATGGTGGGTCACTTCAAGAGTGTAGTTGTTAAAACCCTCAGGGCCGATGCCGATCACCTTTCCAATAGGCACCCATTTATTATTTCTAAATTGTTCAATGATAAAGGGCTCATTAGAGGACTCATTCTTAGTGGTCCATTTTACCCTATTCTCTTCCGAAATGAATTGGATGATCTCAAAGGTACTTTTAGAGTTGAGTACTTCAGGATTTAATATACGGGGTTTGCAATAATCCTTGTGAACGATCTTGATGCTAATATATTCACCGATCTTATAGGCAGAAAGGTCGATCTCAAAAGCAGATGAACTAAGCTCATCTTGAGCCATCTTTTTGTTATTCACATATAACTCAATGATACAAAAACTGTTTGTTGAGCTATTGTATTGGTTCTGAATATACAGGTTATCTCCCTGGTAAGTACCATCAAGGTATACTTCGCCACCCATCAACATTGACCCAAAACCTAAGCACAAAATCAGCAAAATGAAGAAGCGTCTAAACTTGGTCATCCTCTAGCAAAATTAAATAAATTCAAAACAATTGTCATCCTATATTATCAATATATGCTAACTAATTGAAAAATAGATGGTAGCACTTGAACTATGAAGCAAAAATAGAATTTTTTTTTTAATAGCAGCAATTTAATGATTTAAATTAAATAAATACAATTTATATTTGTTACTTACAATCTCATTTAATAATAAGAAATCCTGTGGATTGTAATATGCTTCTTAATATAATTGTGAATGTAATGATTTTGTATCTTCACATAAAATTGATAAACTGCTTCAATAAATCTTAATAAAATGAAAAAAGTTTTCAACATTGTTTTCCTGACTGCCCTAATTTTGGGCGGTTGCAATACAGGAAATGACGAAAGAGCCAAGGATTCATTGCAAACTGCCAATGGTGATAGATTTTATGGAGGTATTTTCAGGATGAACGAATCTTCATATGTGGGCACCTTTTATCCCCCCAAGATTGTCAGCTCGGTATCTCAAAGAGTCACATCTCAAGTGTATGAAGGGCTTGTAAAGTTCAACCAGAAGAATTTAGGGATCTTACCAGCACTGGCAGAAAAATGGGAGATAGATTCATCAGGAACTGTTTACACCTTTAGCTTACGAAGCGGTATCACATTTCATGATGATGAATGTTTTGAAAATGGGCAAGGAAGAACTTTAACTGCTCAGGATATAAAATGGTGTTTTGAAAATTTGGCATTGAATACGGATGGAAATCCCGGGTATGAAAAAATTCTGAAGGATAAGGTGGTTGGGGCTACAGAATTTCATGATGGTAACGGATCAGGAGAAGCACCTGGTGATATTGAAGGGATCACAGTGATAAATGACCAAACGCTACAGATCAATTTATTGAAGCCATACTCAAATTTCCTTTTCCTACTTTCGATGCCTGCCAGCTATATCTATCCCAAAGAAGCTTTTGAAATGTATGGTGAAGACCTAAAGGTGGGAACTGGACCTTTTAGGGTGAGTAAACTCGAAGAAAATGTGATGTTGTTTTTGGAGCGCAACCCAAACTATTATGGTTATGATCAATTTAACAACCAATTACCCTTTTTAGATGGTATCAAGATCACCTTTATCGCAGAAATGGACTCGGTTGTTGAGGAATTCAAGAGAGGGAATTACGATATGATCTATGCTTTACCCACAAATTATATCATTGATATTTTGGAATATGGTACAACGAATTCAATTAATTATGTTGTTCAGGATACTGTAGAAATGCTTGTTCAGTATTTTGAGTTTTTAACTGTGGAAGGTATTTTTACGGATATAAATCTGCGTAAAGCTTTCAATTATGCTATTGACAGGGAGATGATCAAGAATAAGATCCTCCAGGGGGAAGTAGAAGCAGGAATAAATGGCATAACCCCTAATGTATTTGAAGGTTATGATGTGTCCCAGATAGAGGGATACACACTTGACGTGAAGAAAGCAAGGCAATTGCTGGCTAAAGCCGGATTTCCTGATGGAAAGGGCTTCCCTGATATCTCAATTGATATTAATGAAGGTGTTGCCGGTATCAATGTGAAAGTAGCTGAGGAGATCAAAGCTCAGTTAAAGAAAAACCTAAATATTGATGTCGGCATCAATGTGATGGTTTTCAATGAAAAAGTTGAGCGTTCCAGAAAAGGAGAATTGCTTTTATGGCGTTCCGGATGGCGTAGTGACTACCCCCACCCCGAGAGCTTTTTGTCAATTTTCTATGGTAGAGATGTTCCTGAAGATTTGTCAAAAGAATCATTTCCTAATACATCAAGATATACCAATCAGCGTTTTGATGAATTGTATGAAAAAGGTCTGAGGGCCAAGTCAGTTCAGGAAAGCTATAATTATTTTATGGAAGCTGAGCAGGTTGCTATGAATGATGCCCCTGCGATCCTATTATATTATAGTGAGAACTATCGGTTACTTCAACCCTACGTCAGTAATTTCCCGAATAATGCCATGCAATACAGAGATTTTTCTGAGGTGTTCATTAAGTTTAGTGAAATGGACAAGGGGCTGGAACAAGCCAAGAGATAGATCCAATGAGGTGGTACTAGAAATGATCACTCTCTGATTTCCTGTTTTTATTGCACTATCCATGAAACAAATTTTAGTCATCTGTACAGGTAATTCTTGCCGAAGCCAAATGGTTGAGGGATTCTTTAGAAAATATGGTGGAGATAAGTTGCAAGTATTTAGTGCTGGCATACAAGCTGATGGCCTTAATCCTAGAACGATACAGGTGATGAATGAAGTGGGTATTGATATATCCTCACATACATCAGATTTGATAGACAAATATCTAACTCAAGATTTTTACATGACCATTACAGTGTGTGACCATGCTAAGGAACATTGCCCGGTATTCACCGGTAAGGTGGATCAAAGACTTCATTTCGGATTTCCTGATCCTGCAAATGCTACAGGCAATGAGCAGGAAATCATGGCCGTCTATAGAAATGTGCGAGATAAAATTGACGAATTTTGTAAAGAATTTCTGGAAGAGAATATTTGATCTAAGAAAATAATTAGCTTTTATTATTAAAGAGGGACACTAACTTACCAAGATATGAATGAGAAAATACAAAACAGATGTGAATGGGCCGGAACGAAAGACCCTTTTTATATTGCTTACCACGATAATGAATGGGGGGTAGTAGCCCATGATGATATAAGATTATTTGAGGCGATTGTCCTTGACGCTTTCCAGGCAGGCCTTAGCTGGGCGATCATTTTGAAGAAGAGAGAGAATTTTCGAGCAGCTTTTGACAATTTCGATCCTGAAGTAATAGCCAATTATGATGATAAAAAGATAGCAGCACTTTTATATGACGCAGGTATCGTGAGAAATAAGTTAAAGATCAATAGTGCAATTATAAATGCTAAAGCTTTTCTGTCCGTGAAGGAAGAATTTGGAAGTTTTGATAAATATATATGGCAATTCACAGATCATCAAATAAAGGTAAACCGATGGAAAAGCATGTCTGAGATCCCTGCTTCCACTCCTGAATCAGATGCTATGAGTAAGGACCTTAAAGGTCGTGGCTTTAAGTTCGTTGGCTCCACAATATGTTATGCTTTCATGCAGGCTGTGGGTATGGTAAATGACCATACTGTAGATTGTTTTAGGTATAATCAATTGCAATCATCATAATAGGAGAGGGATTAGTTGTTGATTTGAGCAAATACAATAGGGAGAGAGAAAGCCATAACCGGCCGTCATATATAGAAACTACAAACAAATTTACTAATTTCACACTTTAGAAAGAGTTACAGATGATAACTTGATTTGGAGTTATCGATCTGTTGATTATTTCAACGATCTTATTATTGGGATATGATGAAAACAGTTGATATGCCATCAAAAAGTGCAGACCTTCTTTCGAGAAGGATAAATAACCTCACGGAATCAGAAACCATTCAAATGGCCTCTCTGAGCAGAGAGCTAAAAAACAAAGGCATTGATGTAATAGACCTTAGCCTTGGAGAGCCGGATTTTGGTACCCCCGATCACATTAAGGCAGGCGCTAAAATAGCTATTGACGAAGGAGATACCCACTATACACCGGTTCCGGGAATACCCGCCTTACGAAAAGCGATCGTTGAGAAATTCAAGAGAGACAACGACCTTGAATATGATGTGGACCAAATTATGGTTTCTACAGGTGCTAAACAGTCTCTCTCAAATGTGATTCTTAGTATTCTCAATCCGGGCGATGAAGTGGTTTTACCTACCCCATATTGGGTGAGTTATACTGCCATGATCGAGTTGGCCGAAGGGATCATAAACAAAGTGCAATCTACAGTAGATAACGATTTCAAGATCACACCTGCTCAGCTGGATAAAGCCATTACCCCCAAAACCAAGATATTCCTGTACTCCTCACCATGCAATCCTTCCGGGTCGGTATTCTCAAAGGAAGAGCTTAGAGATTTTGCTGAAGTGCTAAGAGACCATGAAGATATCATTATCGTAGCTGATGAGATATACGAGTACTTAAATTATACAGACCACCATGAAAGTATGGCACAATTTGATTTCATAAAGGATAGAGTTGTAGTTGTAAATGGTGTGTCGAAAGGATTTGCAATGACCGGTTGGAGGGTTGGCTATCTGGCGGCACCCCAATGGCTGACAAAAGCATGTGATAAAATGCAGGGTCAGGTTACCTCAGGGACCTGTTCTATTGCACAAAGAGCGGCATTAACGGCTCTTACCTCTGATATGACGCCCACCTATGAGATGAAGGAGAAGTTCCTCAACAGACGCAACCTGATCATAGAGTTATTGAAAGGGATCCCAAATATAAATACCTCCATTCCAATGGGAGCGATCTATATTTTCCCTGATGTGAGTTATTATTTTGGAAAGTCCAATACCACCTTTACCATAAATGATGCCAATGATTTTTGTATGTACATGCTACAGGTTGCCAATGTGGCTATGGTAACAGGGAAAGCTTTTGGTGTTAATGAATGTGTTAGGTTGTCTTATTCAATTTCAGAGGATAAACTGCGGGAAGCTGTTGAAAGGATCAAAAAGGCACTGAGCGACCTTAAATAATATTTATAAAGCGATTGCTGTAATGGATGACATCTTTGTAAAGTTTAAAAATCTCAAAGTCGGCATCATTGGAGACGTGATGATCGATAAATATTTGTGGGGTGATGTGGATCGCATCTCACCTGAAGCCCCGATACCGGTGGTGGCGGTAACAAATAGAGAAACTCGCCTTGGTGGCGCCGCGAATGTGGCATTAAATGTTAAAACACTGGGAGCAACACCTATCATTTTCACAGTGGTAGGAAAAGACGACGAAAGCAACATCCTTTTTCAACTCCTTGAGCAACATCAGATCTCTTCTCAAAATATTCTGCGAAGTGAAGATCGGACAACAACTATAAAAACAAGAATTTTAGCCCGAAATCAACAGATGTTCCGCTATGATAGCGAGATGACAACATATATCAACGATGAGACATCAACTCAATTAATTGCTGGGGTTAAGAATTACATTAATGAGCAGCAATTGGATGTCGTTATTTTTCAGGATTATAACAAGGGGATATTGACGCAAAAAGTGATAGAAGAGGTGATCAGTTTGTGTAATGAGAAAGATATTCCAACAGTAGTTGATCCTAAAAAACACCATTTTCTCAGTTATAAGAATTGCACCTTGTTCAAGCCAAATTTAAGGGAAACCATGGATGGTTTGGGAGTGGATATTGACCCTTCGAAAAAAGAATCACTCACCCAAGCAAGCTTGAAACTGGAGGAGAACCTAAATAATAAGATTACACTTTTTACACTTTCTGACAAAGGGATGTTTGTCAGTGAAGGCACATCAAAGGAACACATCCCAGCACATGTTAGGGATGTCTCAGATGTTTCTGGTGCTGGTGATACTGTCATTAGCGTAATTGCACTTTGCTTAGCCTTGCAATTGAATATCTTATTTATGGCAAAATTGGCAAATATTGCAGGAGGATTGGTTTGTGAAGAGGTGGGTGTGGTTCCCGTTACCATTGAAAAACTAAAAGATGAAGCTGGCTCCATTGAGCATAAATAATCTCATAAAGAGAATTAGAGAGTGGAAAAATATTTTCATTTATGACAGCCAACATCAGGTTCTTTCCATCCTCAAATATTTAACATTTATTATTTCCGTTTTTTCTTTTTCTATCCTGATCTATTATCATGGATTCCCTTTAGATATCCTGACTAAGAACCTCATCATAAATATTATTAAGGGGTTATTTCTCATTTATATTATCAATTATTTGATGCGGCTATTTTATGCATTCGATAATGTTGATTTTCTAAAGGAGAATTGGCTGGAGGGCCTATTGATAGGACTTTTGGTGGCGGATATCATTTGCTTGTATTTTGCAAACTTCCCTTTGCTGGAGTGGATCTCTGCAAGGATCGGGATTGCTAATTTCAGATCTTTCTATATCCTGTTCATACAGGTGTTCATTATGCTATTGGTGGGGATACAACTGTTGAAGATCAGCAGTAGGGTCCTGGCCGTGCAGATCAAACCGGCAACGCTTTTTATGTCATTCTTTTTGATCGTTATTGCATTAGGAACAGTATTGTTGATGCTGCCGGAGATGACCACAAGCCATGAGAATTTTCCTTTTATTGATGCTTTGTTTACTGCTGCTAGTGCTTCATGTGTAACAGGGCTAACAGTCGTTGATACTGCGACCTTTTTTACTTTTAAGGGGCATGTTGTGATCCTGCTACTCATACAGATCGGTGCGGTTGGGATAATGATATTCGCTTCTTTTTTCGCTTTCTTTTTAAAAAAGGGATTGGGAATAAGACACCAAACTGCTATGCAGGATTATCTGAATGATCACTCAGTGTTCAACTCTGTTAAATTGGTGAAGCAGATACTATTTTACACTGTGTTTATTGAGTTGATTGCAACGGCAATACTGTTTCTCCTATGGGATCCGGTGGTAAGATTTGATGACCTTGGTGAAAAGCTCTTTTACTCTTTTTTTCATGCAGTATCAGGATTTTGTAATAGCGGATTTACCCTGTTCACAGATGGGCTGAATAATCCGATGTTAAAAAATGCTTATTTGCTCCATATGCTCTTCATTGGCATGATCTTTTTGGGCGCTCTCGGATTCCCTGCTTGGAGAGACCTATTTGGTATAAAGAACCTGAGGCTCAGGATGAGACTTCCCTGGAAGCAATGGAAAACAAGTACTTCTGTGGCTTTATATGCCGCAGTGCTGTTGTTAGTAATGGGATCACTTGCATTTTTCTTTTTGGAAAGAAATAATACCCTTAAGGAATTGAACCTATTTGAATCCATCGTTACATCCATATTCCAAAGTGTAACCCGAACCGGTGGTTTTAGTACAGTTAATATTGGAGAGTTGGCAGATCCTACATATATCATATTGATCTTTCTAATGTTCGTTGGTGGGGCATCCGGGTCTATGGCAGGAGGGTTGAAAACGTCTACATTTATCGTTATATTGCTTTCTGTTATTGCCACTATCAAAGGGAAAAAAGGGATGGAGATCAGCCGAAAATCAATCTCTAATGAGCTTCTATACCGGGCATTTGCTGTTGCTATGTTCATTACTGTATTTATTCTTGCGGGAGGATTTTTATTGGCTATAACAGAACCCGAAATTGACACTATGCAACTCATATTTGAAGAAGTATCCGCCGTCTCATTGTCAGGATTATCAACAGGAATTACCCCCTACCTAAGTTTGTATGGTAAATTGATCCTGATCGTGTCCATGTATTTTGGGAGAATTGGATCCTTAACCCTTGCCTTCTCCCTGAGCTCTCCGGTGGTCACATCTCAGTATAAATATCCCGATGTACAAGTGATTGTAGGATAGAGAGACCTCCTTTAAAAACAGTAGTAAGAATTGGTTTTCTTTAAATTGATTTGTATCTTTGCACGCTCATAAATTAATAAAAATGTTTGCGATAGTAGAAATAGCAGGTCAACAATTTAAGGTCGAAAAAGATCAGGAGATATTTGTGCATCACCTTGGAGGTAAAGAAGGTGACAAGGTTACTTTTGATAATGTCCTGTTAGTTGACAATAAAGGCGCAGTAAAAGTTGGGAAGCCCAATTTGCCAAATATGAAGATATCTGCAACTATACTATCTCATGAACAGGGCGATAAAGTGGTCGTATTCAAGAAGAAGAGGAGAAAAGGATATCAAGTTAAGAATGGCCACAGGCAACAATTTTCGAAAATTAAGATCAATAAGATCGGTTAAAAAAAGTAGTAATGGCGCATAAACAGGGTCAGGGAAGTACACGTAATGGAAGAGAGTCGGAAAGTAAACGGCTGGGTGTAAAGATCTATGGTGGACAGGCTGCCATTGCCGGTAATATCATTGTTCGTCAGAGGGGAACAAAATTTCATCCCGGAAAAGGAGTGGGAATGGGAAAAGACCATACATTATATGCTTTAGTGGATGGACACGTTGAATTTACCAGAAGGAGGAAGAACAGATCTTTTGTTTCTATATTAGAGTTTCAACAGGATGTGAAAGCCAAAATTGATGCGAAAACACCTGTTAAAGTTAAAGAGGAAAAGGTAGCTCCACCTGAGGTTAAAAAAGAGGAGAAGGAAGAAACTGCCACCCCCAAAGCTGCCGCAAAAAGAGATACCACTTCAGAAGCTGTAAGAGAAAAAAAACCTGTAGCTAAGAAACCAGCTTCACCTAAGAAAGCTGCTGAAAAGAAAGAGACAAAGGCAACTGCTAAGAAGGTGCCGGTAGCTAAAAAGGCCTCTGCCAAAAAACCTGCAGCTAAAAAAGCCCCTGCCAAAAAATCACAACCGAAGAAAAAGTAGAACCACTACCTTTCAAAGGATTCCCAACTAATATATTTTTAATTTGAGTGCTTATAGGTTATTTCATGACCTTAACTAACTCAATTTCCATAACCAGGGAATTGAACTTTTTGATGATCGTACCCTTAGGAGGGCGATCCGCATAAGCAATGAATGAAGGAATGATCAGTTTTACTTTTCCCCCCACCTTCATCCGGCCAACAGCTTCATTGATCCCGGGAATCACGGTTAAACTACCCAGACTGAATTCGAGAGGATTGCCTTCAGAAGTGGTTGAAAACACACTGCCATCAAGTAGCATGCCTGTATAATGAATTCTTATTGTATTTCCTGCTTCCGCTTGTAGGCCTGTACCCTTTTCTATTTCTATGAAATATAAGCCGCTTTCTGTAGGAGCTACGTCGATGCCATTCTTTTCTAAATAATTTTCCATTTGCTTTTTGTCTGCTGCGATCAATTCTTCTGTCTCAGCCATGCGCTTTTCTTCCTTGATCCGCATTTCCTCTCCCAATTCTTCAGGTGACTGAATTTTTAGCATCTTCACATTAAATTTCAAATTGCTTCCTGCTTTAATAAATGAAGGTACCTCAGATCTGACAGATCTTGTAAAGAAGGAAGCAGCACTTGCAATAAATGAAGCACTATCTCCAACTGACATCATATGAAATCCCTCCATGATGTCACCCTCAAATTCCTTCTTAGCAAGAGTGATCTTACTTACTCTTTTATTTTCCCTCGAATCATAAATTATTGAATCGTTTTCATTCATCAACACAATTGACATTGTCAAAATATCACCAACATTACTCCCTTTTCCTTCATCATTCGTTACGATCATGTTATAATACAAACCATTATCGGTCACCTTGTACCCGGGATACTGAGATTGACCACAAGAACCTGAGAACAGAATAATGAGTAACCCAATAGTAAGTACCTGAAAGTGTCTGGTTTTCATAATATTCAATTTATGAGTATAAATAATAATTTCCTATAGAATAAGCGAACGTAAAGATACTAGAATTTTCCTACCTTTATATGGGTACAATTGGATTATTATTGATGAAAAGCGACCTTGCACAATTGTATGATTTGCCGTGTTGTAATTTGCAGAAAAAATAAATCCGACAACCTATTGAAACAAATTAATTCTATCGATCATTGGCTTAGTTATTTGGTTGAGCAGTCAGTTGAAAAAGTTTCGAGTACTTTCAATTCTTCTCTTGAAGTTACTTTGCATAAGGGAAAATTTAAGTTGAATACGGCCAATGCCATTTACTCCTATGAAGAACTGTATAGATCTTTTGCCGTCACATTTAAGGCGATAGATATTGAAAGTGAGCCGGTAAATGATGTGTTAATGCTCGGATTGGGCTTGGGGAGTATCCCTACTATTTTGAAAAAGAATCACCACTGCGAGCCCAACTTCGTAGCGATTGAGATCGACCCTGAAGTGGTTCGATTGGCCAATAAGTACAACAACGATCTTGCGGTTGAAACCATTGAAATATTATGTCAGGATGGATTTGATCATGTAATGAATTCAGAGTCAACCTATGATCTGATAGCTGTAGACCTCTTTTTCGATGATAAGGTGCCGGAGAAATTTGAGGATGATAAATTTCTTCATAAGTTAGCCGCCCTGCTTAATGATAAAGGGATTATTTTATTTAACAGAATGGCTACAAATAATACCTTGCTTGAAGCAACAGAACTTTTTTTTCAGGAACATTTCAGGAAGGTGTTCCCAACATCCAAAGTATTAGTAATTGGCGGAAATAGAATGCTTGTCTATGATCGACGTTAAAATCGGAAAATGATCAATTATTTACTTCTGCAAAATACTTATGAAAATAGGGGATGGTTTCAATACCCTTATAATAATTGAACAATCCAAAATGTTCATTTGGTGAATGAATAGCATCTGAATCCAAGCCAAATCCCATTAACACTGACTTAACACCCAATTCCTTTTCAAATAACGCTACGATCGGTATAGAGCCGCCAGTCATTTGTGGCAAAGGTTTTTTGCCAAATGTTGCTTCATAAGCTTTACTCGCTGCTACATAAGCAGGAGAATCAGTGGGAGTTACAGCAGGTTCTCCACCATGGTGTACGGTGACTTTTACTTTTACAGTTTTAGGAACAATAGATTCAAAGTGCTTGACAAATAACTCGGTGATCTTGTCTGAATTTTGACTAGGTACCAATCGCATTGATATCTTAGCACTCGCAATTGAAGGGATAACCGTTTTGGCTCCGTCGCCGGTATAACCACTCCAGATACCGTTCACATCTAAAGTTGGCCTTACAGATACCCTCTCAGCTGTGGTATAGCCTTCTTCCCCAACCAAAGCATCTACGTTCAGGTCTTTTTTATATTGCTCTTCACTAAATGGAACTTTAGCCATCTCTGCTCTCAGCTCTTCAGATATTTCGTCTACGTCATCATAAAATCCGGGTATGGTTATATGATTATTTTCGTCTTTTAATGAAGTGATCAACTCGCACAATATGTTGGCAGGATTGCCAACGCCACCACCATAGGTTCCTGAATGAAGATCCATATTGGGTCCTGTGAGTTGTACCTCTACATAGCTTAACCCTCTTAACCCGGCCGTAATAGATGGAATGTCATTGGCAACAATAGCCGTATCAGAAATAGCGACTACATCAGACTTTAATTTTTCCTTGTTATCAATTACGAATTTGCCCAGATTACTGGATCCTACTTCTTCTTCTCCTTCAAACATAAATTTAACATTGCAGGTCATGCTGTTGGTCTTGATCATCATTTCAAGTGCCTTGACATGCATATATAATTGCCCTTTGTCATCACTGGATCCCCTGGCATGAATGATATCATCTTTTATAACAGGTTCAAATGGAGGAGACTCCCAAAGATCGTAAGGGTCGGCGGGTTGTACATCATAATGGCCATACACCAATATTGTAGGTAATGCCGGGTCAATGATCTTATCACCATAAACGATCGGATACCCTTCAGTATTGATCAATTCAACATTCTCAGCTCCTGCTTCAGTTAATCTTGATTTAACCATTTCAGCCGCTTCAAATACGTCGTCTTTGAAATTAGGATCTGCACTTACTGACGGGATTCTCAATAATTCAAGAAGTTCTTCCAAGAACCTTTCTTTATTTTCATCAAGGTATGTATTCCACTGTTCCATATTATAAATTGTTTTATTCTAAAAATTGGGTGAAAGATGACGGATACTTTACCGGAAACCTTTGACCATAAATAGATGGTGAAATTAGGGTATTTTTTTGAAAAGCAAAGCATCTTTACTGTCATATTTAGTGTCAGGAGTGCATATTGTAGCAAATTTCATTTCCATACTGATCAAACCCATTATTCTACTCAGGGTATTAGCAGAAATTGAGTTGGAAAGTAGTAATGCAGTTATCTTCTGTCTCTATTGGACTTAAGCGGAAGCAGCATTTTGACCATTTTTGGCAATGGAAAGTTGTGGTTTCGGGAGTGAAATTGTGAATGTAGTCCCTTTATTTTTTTTGCTTTTAATTTCGATGGACCCATTGAGTTCTTCTACACCATTTTTTACGATATAAAGGCCCAATCCCGAACCTTTTGATTGCTCATTGGCTCTGTAGAACATATCAAATATACGTTTATGATATTTTAGAGGAATGCCTATGCCATTATCTGAAATGGTAAGGGTATATGAATTGCCTTCTTTTTCTGTTAATACAACCTTGATATATGGATCCTCTGTGCCTATTCTGGAATATTTGATACTATTTTCTATTAGGTTTCGGAGAAGGATATTTAGTACTTTCCTGTCAGAGTAAAAGTCATTATTTCTTGGAAGATCCAACTTGAAATCGATTGTTTTATAATTTGGATGATTGGAATAGTTGCTTATTATTTCTTGAACCAGCTCTTCAAGATTGATAGGTTCTATCAGGATATCTCCTTGTTTGATCATTGCAATATGAAGAAGATCCAATAACGTATCATCTAATTTTTCAATCGCTTTATCAATCAAATTCAGATAATAGGTTGAACCACGCTCGGTACACTCTTCTTTTGCCATAGATACGATCCCGTCCATCGATGATAGTGGCCCTTTAAGGTCGTGAGATGCTCTATATAGAAATGTCTCCAATTCTTTGTTTCGTGTTTTTAGTTCGGTTTTTGCTTTTTCATGGTCGGTAATGTCTTTGAAAACTTCTAAAATAGCTTTCTTCCCATCTGGTAATAGTAATCCGGTTTGACTGATCTCAAAGGTTCTCTTATTTGCCATACCTGAGACGACAGATATCCTTGTTTGTCCAATAGCAATTTTCTTTTTTAGTGAACAATTATGGCAGGCCTTGTTATTGTCTTTATATACTTTGTAACATTTTCTGCCAATCGCATTTTTACCAAAAATGGTAAGAAAGGATGGGTTCATGAAGATGACATTCCAATCTTCATCCACAATATCTAGACCATCAGGGATGGTAGAAAGTATCACCTCATTGAATTTCTTTTCTTTTTTCAGTGCTTTTTCAAACTTTCTTCTATCAGAAATATCATGACCTACGCTTATTGCCAAGCCGGCCATGCTGCGTGAGTTATGCCACAGAAACCATTTGCCATCTCCATTTTTACACTTTACTTTCCTCTCAAACAATTCATCTCCAGCTTGCAATATTCCTTGCGCAAGCTGTATAGCTATTTTTTTTCTGCGTTCACTTTCTTTGCGACCGGGGAAGGTGAGATCCCACCATCCATTATTCAAAAGCTCTTCAGATGTATGACCTGTTATCTTGTTAACGGAGGGTGAAGTGTATATGATGTCACCTTTAACATCAGACACAATGACCAGCGTGCCGATCTCACGTAGAATGTCATTTGAAAGCTGTAAATTCTCTTCTGCCAATTTGAGCTTTGAAATATCTTGTGCAATGCAAACAACCCCTTTCACATTATTGTCATTGTACCTCAATATAGAGCTTGAGAAAATTACGGGGATACGCTTTTTTGATTTTGCCTGATATTGAGTTTCAATATTCTTGATAAATCCTTCTTTGGCCATTTGATGGGAGAGCTTGCCCGAGTTAAAAATGGTATTCTTATACTCCAAGGGGAAGATGGTTTCCAATGGTTGGCCAATAATTTCATCTTCTTTATAGCCCAGCAGGGCAAGAGTTGCCGGGTTTGCAATTTTTATTTCACCAGAGGAATCTGAAACAATAACTGTATCAATGATGCTTTTAATGATATTGTTAAAATAGTTGCGAGATACTGTCGTTTTATTAAGGGTGTCGGTCATCTCATTGAATGATCTGGCCAGTGAGCCAACTTCATCTGTGGAACCTACTTTAATTACAGTTTTTAAATTGCCTGAAATTATATGTTTGGTTGCCTTTGCCAATTGTTTCAAAGGAATTGTGATCTTTCGAACGTAGATGAATCCACCCACCAAACCAAATAGTATTGTGCCAATTCCAATGAGCATGATGTTCTTTTTTCCATTTGAGATAATTGCCTGGTTTTGCTCATTCAGCTCGTCCATTTCTAATTTTGTAGTGGATACAAGAAGATCTAGTTCATGAATTGCCATGCCCACAATACCATCCATTTTTTTCATCTGATTGATGTGGAATGTTTGCCCTGCAGATTCATCGCTTGTCATCATCTCATTAATGATTGACCCCACGCGCAGGAATATGACTTCAAACCTATCAAAATACCTTTTGCTCGAAGGTGTTGAAATGAGTTGATTACATTTGTTCAACTTATCTTGTGTGACAGCATACTTGATCTTAAATTCCCTTATATCATTGCTATTGTGATGGAAGATATAATCATGAGCTGGGATGGTCAATTCAAGTAAGGATAATCTTAGATCCTGTACTGACTCGATCTCCTCAGATTTAGTAAGGATTTCTTGGCTACTTTCATCCAGACGGTTAATGATCTTCTTCCCTGTGATGATGATCACCTCCATCAATAATAATATAGCTACCACGCCAATAATTAATTTCCTGCCAATACTAAATTTCATAACTTGATCAATTATAATTGGTCTACCGAAATTCAGGGATCACAGTATCGGGCATTATTTGTTCCGATGTCTATTATAGCAATGTAGAACGCAAGTGATTAAAATAAAATGATAAAACAAGATAAAAGTTACCTATGTAAGTTTTGGATGCAAATTGGCAGAATATCCAAATTGAGAAAAATGATCAACAACAATAGTAAGGGTTTTGCTATTTTTTTCTGTTGATGGTGATATATAAATCCCGTAAGCAGATGTAGATTTATGTTTGCCCCCTCCCTTTTTGCTTTAAAACTTACATGAGTAAAGGCTTAGATGGTTTCGGCTTTCAATATGAAGAGAGGTAATATATATTTGTATCGAACCAAACGAAAAAGAGATCGCATATGAAATTATTCCAAAAAACCTCGAATGCTGCTTCTATAATCAATAATTCAATGGATAATAATAAACAAATTAGTTCTGTACTGTTAGTTGATGATGACGATACGACTAATTTTATCAATAAGGTATTACTTGAGAAGCTGAATGTAGCAGACCAAATTCACATCGCTAAGAATGGCCAGGAAGCCATTGATTTTATCAACAATGCAGGTAGTAACTATGAAGTGAATTATACTCATAAACTTCCAGAATTAATATTTTTAGATATTAATATGCCGGTAATGGATGGATTTGAGTTTTTAAAACTCTTTAAAAAGATCGAGCATGACCATGACAAAAAGGTGGTGATCGTATTGCTTTCAAATCTTCATCGTACCGATGCCGATGAAATGATGGCCTTTAAAACAGCAACAATAGAGTTTCTGGAGAAACCGCTGACCGTTGAAAAGATCAGCACTTTGCTTGAAACCCATTTTGTAGGGAAATAATCTCGCAGATCAAGCGAGCCATTCATAAATCCTTTAACATCCCTTTGTGGAGAATACCGGATTCGAACCGGTGACCTCTTGCATGCCATGCAAGCGCTCTAGCCAACTGAGCTAATCCCCCAGATTTTTTTTTTTTGGATGGAACAATTATTTAATTTTCTTCATGGCGCACACCAATAATAATAATATCATCAATCTGCTCAAAAACGCCACCTTCAGGGTTATCGTATGCTTTCCATTCTTCAATTACCCTGTCAAGTTCTAATTTCTGCTCTTCCATGCTTCTGCTTTGCAAACTTAACAATAATTGCTTGAACCGTTTATACATAAATTTTTTCCCTTTAGGCCCACCAAATTGATCTGGAAAGCCATCAGAGAAAATATAATATACATCCCCTTTCTCCAGCGGAATCTCGTGATTGGTGAATGATTTCTTTTCGTGGGTATAATAAGAAACCGGCTGTTTATCCGCCTTTACTTCAAAAAGCCTAAGGCCTTCTTCCTCCAGATTTACTTCTACTTCCTCTCCCGCTTTTGTTTTGAGGGGTTCTTTACCCTTTCTGATCAGGTATAGTGGATTTTGTGCGCCAGAAAAAGAAAGGACATTATCCTTGTTGTTCAACATACATAGTGCCGCATCCATACCATCCTTCCTTTCCCCTGCTGCTCCTGTTTGCTTTAGCGCTTTGATGATCCCATCTCTTACCCCATTGAGCACTTCGTTGGGTTGTATCTTTCCCTGGTCTATCACAACCTCTGTCAATAATGCAGATCCGATCATGGACATGAATGCTCCAGGTACCCCATGCCCCGTACAATCCGCTGCAGTGAATAAGGTGTGTCCATCTTTCTCAGCCATCCAATAAAAATCCCCACTTACCACATCTTTTGGTTTGAATAGCACAAACGAATCTTTGAGCAATGCCTTTCTTTCTTCCTCTAATGGCAAAATGGCTTCCTGTATCGTTTGGGCATAATTGATGGAGTCCATGATATCTTTGTTCTTTTCTTCAATCTCTTCCTTCTGTTCCATGATCTCATCTTTCTGCTTCACCACTTCTGCAGTACGTTCTTCCACTTTTTCTTCCAACACCTTTTTCTCTTTTTGTAATTTCTGCTCCCGCCATTTTATATATACATACACTGCGATGATGATAAATCCAATGCAAATGATATAAAATGTAGTTGTTTGATACCAAGGAGGATGGATCTCAAAGCTATAGGTTGTGGCCTCAGTGCTCTCCACACCATTGGCGTTTATGGCCTTCACATGAAATGTATATGTACCGTGGGAAAGGCCTGAGAAATCTTTTTTCCTTTCATTGGTTAGCGGAGCCCATTCTTTGTCATTCCCTTCCAGGTAAAATTTATACCTAACCTTTTCAGGATTTGTTAAAGAAATACCTGCAAAATTAAATGTGAGGGTATTGTCGGTATAGGGAAGGTCCAGTGAATATGGTAGGTTGAACCATGGGATAATGGAGTCAACTCTTGACACCCAGTTCACTTGTTTATAAAATAATTGGAGTGAGGTGAGATGGACCTTTGGGGGCTCATTCATTTCATGCTCCTTTGAAGGATTATATCTTGATATTCCCTTTACGGTCCCAAACCAAATATTCCCTAACTTATCTTTGAAGATTGCATTATCATTGCATTCCACGCCAATAAAGCCATCAGACCTGTTATAGCTCCTGGTTTTAATTATTTTTTTCTGGTCGTCAAATTGAACCTTGTCAAATCCTCTGTCAGTGGCAACAATAAGCACTTTATCATTTACGAAAACTAAAGAATTAATGGAATTTGAACTTAGTAGACTGTCATCAACTACAAAATGAATCGGGAAACTGGTATCAGCGATCTTTACATCAAATTCATATATTCCGCCTCCATTGGTTCCTATCCAAATGTTTCCGTTCAACCCTTCAGCAAGAGCATTTATATCCAGGTCCATTAACCCTTCTTCATGATCAAATGTTCTTAGCTGCCCATCCCCGCCATATCGTGCTAAACCACCTGCAGAACCGAACCAAAAATTCCCTCTTTTATCTCTGATAATGGTCTTTACTCCCATATCACTCATGATCATGGTCTCCATTGACAGGTTCTCGAATTTTACCCCGTCATATCTGCTAATACCTTCAGCTGTTCCACACCAAACGATCCCATGGTCGTCTACCAGAATACTGCTGACGCTGTTTGCGATCAATCCGTCAGCTAGCGTCAAGGCAATAAAGTGGTTACCTTCACTATTATTTGGATCAAATTTGCAGATTCCCTTGTTAGTTGTTGCGATCCAAATATTTGGATTATTAGCATTTCCTACTGCTACGTCTGAAATGAAATTGCTCGATAAACCGTCAACCGTTGTAAAATTTTCAAAGACAGGATTCCCATTCTCAAAATGCAGTTTGGACAAACCACCACCATCAGAGCCGATCCAGAAATTCCCCTCTTCATCCTGGTCTATCGCCCAGATCATATTATTTGATAACCCTTCCTTTTTAGAATAATGTGTAAAGTAATCCCCCATATACTTACATAATCCATGGCCATTTGTTCCTAACCACATATTCATTTCGTTATCTTCAAATACTTTCAGTATTTGATTGTTTGGCAGCCCTTGTGGTAACGAATAATGGGTGTACTCTGGACCATCGTTATCCCCTGAGCCTTTCATCCGAATAATCCCATTACCAAGTGTGCCCAACCACATCTCACCATTTTTGCGACAGCAAATATCCCAAACTGTGCCTGTATCTAGTTGTGCAACAGTACTAATAGAATAGGAACCAAACCCTTCTGATATATCTAATTTAAATGCTCCACTGCCATAGGTCCCAAAGTAAAGGTCCCCATTCGAGTCTTTTTCTATTGACAGGATCAATGCACTGGGAATTTCCGCTCCCTCTTCTAAAACAGTGATGTCAAATTTGATACTATCATTTTTGTCGTCATGAAAAGAAATGATACTGATGCCACCACCCATAGTTGCTAACCAGATAAGACCATCATTATCCTGCTGAATATCAAAGACAGAATTACTCCCCAATCCCTCATTCTCAGTAAAAGATTCAATGATCGTACTATTATTTTCAATGCGGATCTTATTAACACCCCCATCATCTGTAGCTGCCCATATGTTATTATCTGTATCTTCATAAAGCGCCAAAACTGTATTCCCTGATAAGCTGTCTTCCGGCCCAATATTTGTAAAATTCAATCCATTATAGACTGTGATACCCTCATCTGTTCCTATCCAGATCCGCCCTTTGCTATCTTCCAAAAGAGACCTAACTACATTCCCGGAAAGGCCATTCTTCTTATCGTATATCTTAAAAGAACTTCCATCAAATTTGCAAACTCCGCCTCCATCAGTGCCTACCCATAAATACCCATGACCATCCTGAATGATGCTGTATATATTGGATTGAGGCAATCCTTTTTCAATGGAGTACGTTGTGAAATTATTGTATCCATTCAACATGAAAGAACCTTCTGCTGACGTATCCCCCGTTCCAACTTGACCAAAAATGAAAGCTGATGTACAGAATAAAAAGATGCTAATAAATAATAAATGCTTCATAAGATAAATTTTTAGATGACGACAAATTTAATGAATCTAATTTTTATAATTCGATGCCTTTGAGAAATAGTTAATTGATTAAATGAATGATATTATGGACATACAGAAATAAATGTGGATTATGGTACCATATTAAAGTCTATTTTTGTTTTTGGCTATATACAATGACACATAATCAAGGTATGTCATTTTCTGAACGGTTTGCTGATGTCGCCCGTAAGGTGCTTCCAATGCCCTTTACTATTGCTGTACTTTTAACCTTGCTGACGATATGCTTGGCACTTTTATTTACATCGCCGGCTCCTATTTCTTCTCCTCATTTGGTGCAAATATTATCCTATTGGGAACATGGTATGTGGGATGGTAAGTTGATGGTCTTTGCTATGCAAATGATGCTGATACTGGTTTTGGGGCATGTTTTGGCGTTGACCAAACAAGCTGATGACCTGATAAGGATATTGTTGAAATATTGTAATACCACTGCTAAAGCCGCTGCCATCGTGACCTTTTTTACTGTGGTTGTGGCTCTGTTCAATTGGGGGTTAGGATTGATATTTGGTGCTGTATTTGCAAGAAAAGTGGGGGAGTACGCCAAGCAGCATAATTACAAAATGAACTATCCTATTATTGGTGCTGCAGGTTATTCCGGACTGATGGTATGGCACGGAGGCTTGTCAGGTAGTGCGCCATTGAAGATTGCCGAAGAAGGTCATTTCTTTGAGGAACAAATTGGTCAGATCGCGTTATCGGAAACCACCTTTTCCACAATGAACATCACCATCTCTATCGCGTTGTTGCTCCTCCTCCCTTTAGCTATGTATTTATTAGGAACCCGATTGTCAGCAGTGGAGACCACTATAGAGCCACTGAAACCGAAGCAAGAGACTAAGGTGGTCACCGGGGCAGAGCGGTTGGATAATTCAAGGATATTATCCTATCTGTTTGCAGGATTGCTTCTTTTTATGGCTGGTTATATTGCGTATTCAACAATTACTACAAAGAACAATCCATTGTCATTCTTGAATCCAAATTATATCAATTTATCATTGTTTGGATTGGGGATATTATTGCATGGCAACTTTACAAAGTACCTTAATGCCATTGATGATGCGATCAGTGGTGCTTCCGGCATCCTGATACAATTTCCACTATACTTTGGGATCATGGGTATCATGACCTCGTCAGGGTTGGTCTATTTTTTTTCAAATTTCTTTGTGGAGATATCTACACAAACCACCTATCCTCTTTTTACATTTTTAAGTGCGGGGATTGTTAATATCTTTGTGCCAAGTGGAGGAGGGCAATGGGCGGTGCAGGGTCCAATAATCATTGATGCGGCACAACAAATGGGGATCTCCATAGAGAAGAGTGTTATGGCAATGGCTTATGGTGATCAGTTGACCAATATGATCCAGCCGTTTTGGGCATTACCATTATTGGCAATTACCGGATTGCAAGCGAAAGACCTGCTGCCTTATACTCTTTTTCTAATGATGATCGGGATCATCATTTTTGGTGGCGGATTGCTCATTTTTAATTGAAATAAAGAAATAAAGAGGATCTGAATAAGTTAATAATGAAAGAAGAGAAGCCAATAATATTAGTTACTAATGATGACGGGATCACATCCCCAGGCATAAAGGCGTTGGTGACAACCATGCAGGAGTTAGGTACGGTAGTGGTTGTGGCACCCGATAAGCCCCAATCAAGTAAAGGCTACGCGATAACTATCGGTGAGCCATTGAGGTTGAAGAAAGTGGATATCTTTGAAAATGTGGAGGCCTATCAATGCACGGGAACACCTGTTGATTGTGTGAAGCTGGCTGTGAGCGTGATCTTGAAGAGGAAACCTGACCTCTGTGTGGCAGGGATCAATCACGGAATAAATTCTTCGATCAATGTGATCTACTCAGGTACCATGTCGGCCGCGATGGAAGGATCAATCGAAGGGATCAATGGCATTGGATTTTCAGTGATCGATAATGATTATGATGTCGACCTCACGGTAGCTAAGATATACTGCAAAAAGATAGCTTCCCTGGTATTGGATAATGGATTACCTGAAGGTGTTTTGTTGAATGTGAATATGCCTGAGAATTCTTCTGATGGATTTAAAGGGATCAAGATATGTAGGCAGGCAAATGCAAAATGGGAAGAAGAATTTGACCAGCGTACCGATCCTCGGGGACAAAATTATTATTGGCTTACCGGAAAATTTGTGAACCATGATAATGGGGAGGATACTGATGAGTGGGCGTTGAAGAATGGGTATGTATCAGTGGTTCCTATACAATATGATCTGACCGCTTATAAAACAATGGATGTTTTGAAAAAAAATTGGGAGTTATGAAAGAGAGATTTAACACATTGATCAACGGATTGAATTTTGGAATACTGGCACCATTAATTGGTTGTGGGCTAATATATTTGGGAAGGTTTTCCTCAATTGCATTTGATGAGTATTTGGACTTTATTTCACGAGCAGAGATACTTCCGAAAATTATTGGTTTATCAGCACTATCCAATTTGCTGTTGTTCTTTATATTTCTCTGGCTTAAAATGGATAAAGCAGGTAGGGGAGTCGTGATCTCTACATTATTGTATGGCGGTTTAATGGTCATTTTGCTTGTAATTAATTGGTTCAATTTATAAGATGAACTATTATATCATAGCAGGAGAAGTATCGGGTGATCTTCATGGAGCAAACTTAATGAAGGAGATCAAAAGGGTAGATGCAAATGCTGTGATAAGATGTTGGGGTGGTGATAAGATGCAAGCTGCAGGGGGGAAGCTGGTAAGGCACTATCGCGAACTCGCCTTTATGGGCTTCTGGGAGGTGCTCACCAATCTTTCAGTGATCTTGAAGAACATTGCATTTTGTAAAAAGGATATTGCAGAATTCCAACCGGAGGCAATCATTCTGATCGATTACCCGGGCTTTAACCTCAGGATCGCAAAATTTGCCAGCCGGGCGGGCTATAAGGTCATTTATTATATATCACCTCAGGTGTGGGCGTGGCATGCAAATAGGATCAAAAAAATAAAAAAGTACGTCGACAGAATGTATGTCATATTACCATTTGAGCAGGAGTTCTACAGGAAATGGAACTATGAAGTGTCATTTGTTGGCCATCCTTTGCTGGATGCTATTGCGCAAAAGATACCTAATCATCAATTTAGGGAAGAAAATGGACTGAATGACCAACCGATCATTGCGATTTTACCTGGAAGCAGAAAGCAGGAGATCCTTAAAATGCTTCCGGTCATGGTGCAATTGGCAACCATCTACAAAGATCTTCAATTTGTTGTAGGGGTCGTCAGCCATATTGATCGATCATTTTATGAGCAATTGGTAAAGGGTGATAATGTGAAATTCCTGGAAGACAATACCTATGATCTTCTCGAGCAAGCTGAAGCTGCTATCGTGACCTCTGGCACAGCCACCCTTGAAACTGCCCTGTTTGATATCCCACAGGTGGTTTGTTACAAAGGGAATAAGCTCTCTTTTGCACTCGGCAAATGGTTGGTGGATGTTAAGTTTATTGCACTCGTCAATTTAATAATGGACAAGGAGGTGGTGACAGAATTAATACAAAATGATTTTACCATTGACAATTTGAAGAATAATTTGGATAAGATCTTATTTGATAAAGAGGTCAGGAAAACAATGATCGATAATTACCAACAATTGAAGTTAAAACTTGGTGGTGAGGGCGCTTCGGCGACCACAGCACAATTAATTCATCAATTTTTACAAAAAGCATCATGACAAAAAGCAAAAATGTAATTGTATTGATAATGTGTTTTGCAATGTATTCCCAAATATTATGGGCACAAGGTGAAGTTCATATCGGATTGCACATGGACAAGGAAGTGCATCGGATGGAATTTGTCATTGACACAGGGTCTTATGAGCTTTGGGCCAATGGTGAATTGGTAGCAACTCTTCACCCGGGGAACAAGTTCGAATTGGTAGTATATAAGACCAGCTTGATCCGGGTCATTACAAAAGACACTATATATGACAGAAATTATATGGTGATGATCAAAGGGGTAGAGGATTATAGTGAGTTCGCATTTAGAATGCCTGAAATTGATACATTGGAGTATGTATATCAAGGTGGGTTGACGCTGACTTCCAGATCAAGGAACTTATGGATGATCAATATTATTGATATTCAGAAGTACCTAATGGGGGTGGTAAGAGCAGAGATAGGGGATCTTTCTGAGCTGGAATTTCTAAAAGCGATGGCAGTTGTCAGCAGAACATATATTATGAGGAATAGGCGAAGACATGAAAGTGATGGATTTGATCTGTGTGACCGAACTCATTGCCAGGTGTATTCAGGAAATCTTCGAATAAGTGCTGGTATTCGTAATGCCACCATCTCCACAAAGGGATTAGTAGTCGTAGATGAAAAAGGGCGATTGATCAATGCTGTCTTTCATTCAAATAGTGGTGGACAAACCGTCGGTTCAGAATATGTATGGGGAGGGACTTGCTCATATTTAAAATCAAAGCCCGACCCCTATGCATTAAGGGGTAGGAACTATTCCTGGGAATTTAAGATCCCTGTCATGAAATGGAAAGAATATTTATCCAGGAAGACGAAAACCAAAGTGTCAACTTATTATTGCGATACTACCTTTGTCAGGGCAAAGTACTATTACAGCAATAACACACGTATCCTTTTAGCAGATATAAGAAAGGACCTGAAGTTGCGATCTACCTATTTTACCATGGAGACGAAAGGAGATACACTTGTTTTCAATGGAAGGGGATATGGTCATGGGGTAGGGTTGAGCCAGGAAGGGGCCAACAGGATGGCAGAATTGAAATATAGCTACAAGGATATTATCAAATATTATTACCAAAGAGTGGATATCATTGATTATGCCAACTGGCAATTCCAGGTGCATTAGAAAGTGGTATCAAATTCAGATACTCTTATTTAGGCCCTTGCTGCCCGCCTTTCTTTGATTCAGTTTTGGCTTTTTCCGCTTCTGCCTTGGCTTTAGCTGCATCTGCTTTTGCCTTTTCAGCTTTGGCTTTAGCTGTTGCAGAGTCAGCTTTCGATTTAGCTTCTTCAGAGGCCGCTTTATCAGCTTCTGCTTTCGCTTTATCAGCTTCTGCCTTAGCTTTGTCGGCATCAGCCCTGGCTTTATCCGCTTCTGCTTTTTCTTTTCTACCGGTGCCTGCAGCTTTCGCCTTTGCTGCTTCTGATGCGGCCTGATCTGCTTTGGCTTTTGCCTTTTCAGCGTCTGCTTTTGCTTTATCAGCAGCAGCTTTCGCTTTATCCGCCTCAGCTTTGGCTTTATCGGCTATGGCTCTCTCTTTTTGAGCAGTAGCTTCAGTGGCAGCTTTCTGAGATGCCAACTTGGCGCTTTCAGCTTTCGCTTTATCCGCTTCTGCCTTAGCTTTCTCAGCATCGGCTTGCGCTTTTGCTTTGTCTGCTGTGGCTTTTTCTGCGTCCCCTTTGGCTTTATCAGCGGCCGCTTTTTCCTTTTCAATTGCTGCCCTTTCTTTCTGTGTTTCCGCTTCAGCTAGCCCTTTTTCGGATGCCGCTTTTTCGGCTTCCGCTTTTGCCTTTTCAGCTTCCGCCTTAGCAATATCGGCCTCAGCCCTGGCTTTATCAGCAGCGGCTTTCTCTTCCTGAGCAGCAGATTCTAATTTTGCGCGCTCATTGTCAGCTTTGGCTTTTTCGGCTTCTGCCTTTGCTGCCTCAGCGGCTGCGATCTTAGCAAGCGGTTTTGCAGCTTTCCTCTCTTCTTTCGCCTTTAGAGCATCAGCTTTAGCTTTAACAGCTTCCGCTTTTTTGATCTCCACCTCAGCTTTTTTCAATTCTGCTTTTGCAATTAAAGCTTCAGCTTCCTTAATCTTAGCATCTTCTTTTGCTTTTTCGGCTTCTGATTTTGCGCGCTCTGCAGCTGCAACTTCACCTTCGGCTTTCTTTATTTCCGCTTCAGCTTTAGCTATTTCTGCTGCAGCAACCTCTGCCTTAGCTTTCATTACCTCAGCTTCTACCTTTGCCTTTTCAACTTCGGCTTCAGCAATAATAGCTTCGGCTTTCTTCTTTTCAGCTTCTGCAATAACAGCTTCAGCGATCTTAACTTCTGCTTCCGCTTTTGCTTTTTCCGCCTCTGCTTTGGCCAATTCTGTTTTTGCAGCCTCATCAGGAATCGTCAATTCATCAAGAGCAGTAAGGTCTATAACTTCAACTTCAGATTCAACGATGACCTCTGTTTCAATGGTCTCAACGACTTCAACTTCCGTCTCGACTTCTTCAACCACTTCAAGCACTTCAGTAACATCCATCTCTTTGGTCAATACAACAACTTCGGTGCCTACATCTACATTCTCAATTGCGAAACCACCACCTTTGATCTCAAAGATGTCGAAACTGTTTTTGCTGTCTATGGTTGTATAATATCTTATGCCACCTGACGTGATATAGTAATTCAGATCGTCACGTGTTGTATTGATCGGATAGCCCATGTTTTCTGGTTCAGACCAACTTCCGTCATCCAGCATCTCCGTGAAATAGATGTCATATCCCCCGTTACCTTTGTACTTATATCCATCTGAACTGAAAAATAATGTTTTTCCATTGGGATGAATAAATGGAGAAGTTTCATTGTATTTAGTATTTATTTTGGCCCCAATGTTTTTTGGAGGACCCCATTTACCATTGGATTTTCTGATGCATTGATATATATCCATATTTCCATTGCCACCTTCACGATCGCTGATAAAATACAGATATTTTCCATCTCCCGAAACAGTTACTCCGGTTTCATTAAATGATGAATTGATACCTCCAAGAGCTTTAGGAGTTTCCCATACTCCATCCTTAAAGGCACTAGTATATAAATTGGATACACCATTTTTATCTTTTCGAAGATATAATGTCAGCCCATCAGCCGATATGGCTAGTGGAACTTCACTGCCACTGGTGCTTAATTTAAAAATGCCTGCATTCTCCCACTTCCCTTTTGCATCTTTTTTTGCAATATAAATGTCCTGGTTATATCTGCCTCTCACGTCAATAATATCCTTATTGCTGGCATCTTTTCTGATCCTTCTTGTTCCGTAGAACATAATAGAGTTATCAATGGTAACTACAGGATTAGTTTCTGCAAAATTAGTATTCAATCCTCCTCCCAACTTCATGATAGTAACATCTCTGGGAGCTTTAGTGCTTCGCTTTGCATTCAAACAGGTAAGAATATCTTTGTCAACACTAATGGGAGGCGAACCATCATATTTTTCCTGATACATCACGAAATTAGTATAAGCACTATCCGGTTGACTCATAGCAAGATAGGAATGCCCTAAGAAATACATGGCATCAAATGGTGCTTCTTCACCATTTTTTGTGTTGAAATCGTATTCAGGGGTCATTTTAGTTACTGCTTTCTTAAAATAGGGCAGGGCTTTCGTTTGCTGATCTATAGTATTATGATAACATAACCCTAGTTTAAAATTGGCATCAGCATTGTTAGGGGCTTTACCCTGAACTTCTTTCCATACATCAAGAGCGCTGACAAACTCCCCCTTTTTCAATAATTTATTTCCTTTAACTATCAGTTTTTCCATACTGTTATCAGTCTCTTTCTTTGGAGTTTTATTTGAGGTGGAATCTTGTGAATAACCCAGCTGAGAACTTAAAATTATTGCACAAAAAATGATGGATAGTAACTTGCTCATTTTGATATGTTTTATGGATCGAATTTAAAGAAAATAATCCTATATTTATTATAACTACTATAACAAATAAATAGGAAGCCAATACGCCCGTTTACCGTGTAATTGCGAGTGTCTCAATCAAAGTTACAGAATTTTATTACATATTGTATTAATCGCTCCAAAAATTTTAAAACTCTGTCAAAATCATTATATTTACACAGTACAGACACTATTGAGATAATCGCTAACAAGATACTATTGGCCATGAATTCAAAACTACAAAGTTTATTGCTATTGCTTTTTCTATTGGGGACAGTTGCCCGAGGATTAGCCCAACCTATCATTTCAGTTGCTCCTGATTCATTTGATGTTTCTATTTCTGCATGTAATGATTCATTGACGGATACGCTTAAAGTCTATAATACAGGATCGTCAGATCTTACCTATAAGGTATTACCTGGGTTTGGGATCACCTATGATTCTACAAGCACTAAATATTACAGTGGTGCGGGAGCGAGCACAGATCATTCCTTTACAAATTTGGGATTCACCAGTGATTCAGTATTCTTTACTATTACGATAAATGGTGATTTTGATCAGGCACCTGAATTGTGTTCCCTTTTCGTGGATGGTGTTTTTGTGACATTGTTAAGCGATGGTGATGTACCTGTGGGAACTCCAATAATAATAAATCTTGCTTATGGTGGAAGTACGGTAGCCAATTGGCTGGCTGATGGCGATATCAATGTCACACTTGCAAATAGCCCGGATGTGGGTGATTTTGGTGTGAAATTGCACCAGGTTCAACTGGAACTTAGCGGTGCAACATGGTTAAGTGCTGCTTTATCATTAGATACCATCGTAGCTGGAGATTCAACTATTGTTAGCGTTATGTTCAATGGACTTGGGTTACCCTCTGGGGTTTACACTTCTGTGATCTTTCTTTACTCAAATGATGGGATCACACCGGTTATTTCGATCCCTTGCACACTCACTATAATAACTAATGCAACTATCGCCTTATCAGATACTTGCCTTTCCCTGGATACAGCATTACAATTAGTAACAAATCAACTGAGTTTTAATATCTATAATACGGAATGTGATACGGTAATCGTCACCAATATTACAAACGTGTTGCCAATATTCTCGGTAGATACGACTGCCCTATCCATATTCCCTGGAGATAGTGCAACGGTTACAGTTTCATTTACACCTACCGCTGTAGGCAGTTTTGTGGACACCATCACAATATTCAATAATATTGCGGATACCACGATTTGCTTGACTGGAGTGGGTATTGCAGCCCCTGTGATATCCACAGATGTTGATTCGCTAAGTGCGCTAATATCGGTCTGCGATGATTCGAGTACTAAGTCCTTAAAAATATATAATACTGGTTTAGATTCATTGATCGTTGGAATTACAGATTCAGCAACGTGGTTGAATGTGTCAGTAGCGATTGACACAATATTACCTGGCGATTCATCAATTATTTCCATTGAATTCAATGCGCTTGGATTAAATACAGGTGTTTACAACTCTGTGGTAGCACTTGATTCCGACGACCCTATTACTCCAAAGATCATTATTAACTGCGTCTTGACAGTGAGTGGCTATCCTGTATTAGGATTGTCAGCTACTTGTTTGGATATGGATACGATCATGCAGTGGACCTCCGTGGATACTCCCTTGGTACTTTATAATATGGGTTGTGATACATTACTCCTTGACAGCATTACCAATGCATCGCCTGAATATACAACCTTAGTTACTCCGGTTCCAATTCTTCCCGGAGATTCATTAATAGTGACTGTGAGCTTTAACCCGGTGGCTACTGGCGTAATTGTAGATACACTTAACATCTATACAAATGCTGCAGATACTACCATTTGTTTAACAGGGTTTTCTGCAGGTGCACCGGTTGATTCAGTATCACCGGACACATTAGATGTTGCAATTGCTGCTTGTGATGATTCGTCAAGCGTAGTTCTAACAGTATATAATATTGGATTGGGGGATATGCTCTGCACCTTTACCGACAGTGCTACCTGGTTAAATTTATCTTTGGGAGCTGACACAATTGCGGTTGGCGATTCTGCAGTGATCACTGTAGAATTCAATGGTTTAGGATTGGATTCAGGGGTATATGTTTCATCTGTCGCTATAAATTCAAATGATCCACTTACACCTATTATAACCATACCTTGCACATTGACCGTTAATGGGGAACCCCTGCTCGGTTTATCTGATACATGTATTGACCTTGATACTGTGAACCAACATCTGACTAATGTGGATACTTTGAAGTTCTACAATACAGGTTGTGACACACTTAATATTACAAACATTACAAATGCACAATCTCATATCACCTTAAATACTACCTCGTTTTCTATCCTGCCGGGTGATTCTGCTGAGCTGTTCATCACCTTTACCCCAACAATTGCAGGAGCCATTGTTGATACCTTGAATGTGTTTAGCGATGGTGTAGATACCACAGTTTGTTTATTTGGCTATTCCATAGGGGCACCTATTGCCTCTGCGCAGCCGGATACCATTGCATTATCTATAACCACCTGCTTTGATTCAGTATCTACCATACTGACTGTTTATAATACCGGACTTACCAATCTGAACTATACTGTTGCAACGGGAGCCCCTTGGGTCAATGTTTCGTTGGCGATAGATACCATTGTTCCCGGAGATTCTACTCAAATCACTGTTGAGTTAAATGGATCGACCTTATCAGATTCAGGATCTTATATTTCAACAGTTACAATCACTACCAATGATCCCCTATCGCCTTCTATTGTAATACCTTGTACATTAACTGTGGTTGGTTATCCCGTATTGGCATTGTCTGATACCTGTATGGCTTTAGATACTGCCATGCAGTGGACAACCACCGATACCCCGATCACTTTCTATAATACCGGTTGCGATTCTTTGACCATCTATAATATTACAAATCCGGGAAGTCTTTTCGATGTAAACCCTACCTATTTCAAAATTGCGCCAGGTGATTCTACTTCGATTATCGTTTCATTTACACCTACTGCTGTAGGTAGCTTTGTGGATACGCTTTCAGTTTTCACTGATGATAAAGATACATTGATCTGCCTTTCTGGTGTGGGTATTGGGTCACCAATTGCTTCTTTTGGTCCTGATTCTTTTGTTGTAAATTTTGTTCCCTGCAATGACTCCATTGTAGACACATTGACAATATATAATACAGGGCTGGATACATTGATCTGGTCTATGAGTAATTCGGAACTTTGGTTAAGTTCTGCAAACACATCTGACACGACCCTGGCTGGTGATTCTACCAAGATCGCTATTCAAATGAATGGGTTGGGCATGAATGCCGGCTCTTATAACGATACCTTTGTTATCTTATCTAACGATCCTCAAAATCCGACACTAAATGTTCCGGTCAACTTATCTATTGCAGGAAACCCTCTTATAGCATTATCAGATACCTGTTTAGATCTCGATACCGCAACGATAACCTTTACAAATAATACTACGCTAACCATCTATAATAATGGATGCGATACATTATCGGTAACGAACATCACTAAGAACACAACTGTATTTAGTATTGACACAACCGCATTGACCATCTTGCCGGGAGACTCAGCACAAGTGATCGTTTCATTCACGCCTATTGCAGCGGCTACTTACCTGGATACATTGACTATTTTCAGTAATGATGTGGATACTACCGTCTGCCTTTCAGGAGTTGGAATTGTCCCACCTGTCATTACTATTAATCCCGATTCATTTAATGTCAATTTTTTCACCTGTACCGATTCACTATATGATACGTTAACAATTTACAATTCAGGGACATCAGATCTTATATTTAGTACCAACACAGGAGTTGGGCAAACTCACAATTCTACCATCACCCAAAATTACAGTGGTTCAGGTGCTAGTTCGGATCTTGTGTTCACTAATTTAGGGACTTTTGGTGACTCAGTCTTCCTAACCATTACCATAAATGGTGACTTTGATGAGGCTGATGAATACGCCGATCTATACATCGACGGACAATTCATTATACAGATACCTGATGGCAATCCACCTGTGGGTACAAATATTGTGTACAACTATTCCAATAGTGGTGCTACCGTTGATGGATGGCTGGCAGACGGGGAAATAACAGTTACTCTCGATAATAGTGCAGCAGTTGGAACCTTCGGCGTGAAATTGCATCAGGTGGAAATGACCCTTAAAGGTTCTGATTGGGTTACTGCTAATGTATCTCTGGATACTGTCTTAATGGGGGATTCTTCTATAATAACCGTACTGTTTGATGGAACTAATATGGGCTCCGGTGCCTATGCTACCTCCATTATTATTAATTCAAATGATCCGTTAACACCTCAAATTGTGGTGCCATGTACTTTAACAATTACCACTAGCCCAACATTAGGAATATCTGATACTTGCTTGGTATTGGACACTACTGTTCAATATTTATCTTCAACGGATACGGTGCAGATCTACAATACTAATTGTGATACAATCATTGTGTCCAATGTGACCAATTCTCTTGCTGCGTTTACTGTTAACACCACATCACTTTCTGTGGTCCCCGGCGATACAGGATACTTGATCGTTACATTTGCACCTACTACTGCAGGGTCATTTATTGATACTCTTACCATATTTACTAATGATATTGATACAACGGTATGCTTGTCGGGAGTATCAACTGCAGCTCCGGCAATCACTATCGACCCTGATTCATTCAATGTTAATATTTCGGTTTGTAATGATTCTGTTACACAAACACTTACTATATATAATACTGGCGCCAATGACCTGATCTTCACTATTGATGATAATGGGGAGCTACCTGTCACAGCTACATGTACACCAACAATAGGAGCTAAGAATAACTGTTGTGGTATGGGGATATCCAATGTCACCTTCAACACCATAAACAATACAACTTCTGTAACCAATGGAAGGTATATAGATTATACTGGCTCTGTAAGTACAACTGTTATTTCAGGCAACACCTATACCCTGTCTATCCAGGAGAGTAATTCTTATTGGGAATATTCACGTGTTTGGATCGATTACAATAATAATGGAACCTTTGATGTCTCTGAATTGGTTCATTCCGGTTATGCCAATGGCTTCCGTTCATCTGATATAACGATTCCATTAAGTGCAGTAACCGGCACAGGTTTGAGAATGCGTGTAGCCACTGATTATTCGGGCAGCCCGGTTCCTACCGCTTGTTCAGATGCCGTGTATGGACAAACTGAAGATTATACTATTTATGTTTCTGCAGGTATAACAATCTCCAGTACTGCAGATACTGTAGTCAGTGGAGATTCAAGTGTGATCAATGTAAAATTCAATGCAAATGGCCTGGCAACCGGCCAATATTATCTTACCCTGAAGATCAATAGTAATGATCCGCTTCTCCCGCAAATTTCTGTGCCTTGCACGCTGAATGTCACTTTCAGCCCGGTTATGGCCTTGTCGGATACTTGCTTAACGCTAGATTCTGTTATGCAATGGACATCTACCGATGATACTTTGTATTTCTATAGCATTGGCTGTGATACCTTGTCAATTACGAATATTACGAGCTCTACAGGAGATTATACGGTTGACACAACTGCTTTAACTATTGATCCGGGTGATACGGGAATGATCATTATTACCTTTACACCTACAGCTGTCGGAGCCCGATTGGATACCCTTGTCGTTTTCAGTAATGATGTTGACACCGGCATATGTTTATCCGGCGTGGGATCTCCACCTCCGGTGGTTTCGGTGAATCCCGATTCATTTGATGTTACAATTGCTGCTTGTGATGATTCGGTAACTCAAACACTTACCGTATATAATACGGGCTTGTATGATCTTCAATATCTAATAGTAGGTGGCTCGTCATTTTCGGAAAGCAGCTATAAGATATATAGTACTTCTGGGGAGTCAACGGATCATATATTTTCAAATGTTAGCGACGCAGATTCTCTTTTCCTAACGATTACATTGAATGGAGATTTTGGCAGTTCCTCAGAATATGCGGACTTGTATATTGACGGTAATTTTATGCAAAAGATCGTTGATGGGGATGTGGGTGATGGAGTAAATGTGGTTACTAATTATGCTTACGGTGGATCAACGGTAACGAATTGGCTGAGTGATGGTGTTGTAACAGTAACAATAGATAACAGTGGTAGTGTCAATGGGACTACAGGTGATAAACTTCATCTCGTTGAGCTATCACATAATGGATTGACCTGGCTTAATATTTCAACATCATCAGATACTTTAGTGGGTGGAGATTCTACAGTAATTAATGTAGAATTCAAGTCAACCGGCTTAGCCAGTGGCCAATACACCTCTAACCTATTTATTAATTCAAATGATCCGGCCACACCTCAGGATACTGTCTTTTGCAGCTTAACAGTTGTTGGAGTACCGGTTCTTAGTTTGTCAGATACCTGTTTTGATTTTGATACGATAACAAAGAGCACAACAGCTTATGATACATTGATCATTTACAATACAGGATGTGATACATTGTCTTTCTCAAGCATCACAAGTACGCTGGTGGAGTATACTTTTGATACCAATGCTTTGAGTATCTTACCTTTTGATACCGGCCAAATTATCGTCACATTTTCTCCCACTAGCCTGGGAAACTTCCCTGATACAATTGTTTTGCTGAACAATGATCAGGATACAACTATTTGTTTGAATGGGTTTAGTGAGGCACCACCTGTTATATCTTACAGCCCCGATTCTTTCGACGTTACTATAGTTGCTTGTGATGATTCTATTACAGAGACCTTAACAACATATAATACAGGGCCCGGTGATCTTTTTTACAACCTCTATGCAGGATTTGGAGAGACTTATAGCGCTGTAGATTCACAGACATATTCAGTTGGCGGTGCGCTAACAAACCATGTTTTCAATGGAATCATTCGAAGCGATTCTATGTATTTGACTATAACTGTAATGGGGGATTACAATAGCAGTTCAGAGTATGTAGATCTGTATGTTGATGGAGATTTTGTGATGCAACTTGATGACGGGAATGGTGCATATAATTCTGCCATTGTCATACCTGTAGCTCTTGGTGGCACCCTCGTGCAGGGATGGACAGATGATGGAACGGTTATTATTGGTTTGCATAATAGTGTTTTTGTAGATGAGGGCGGCATAGATCTGCATGCGGTTCAGATAGCACTCAACGGAGTAGATTGGGTGAGCTCTTCTATAACCTCAGATACAATAGCCAACGGAGATTCTACCCAAATTGATATTAAGTTTAGATCATCAGGGCTGAGTGTTGGGACTTATTATTCCTGGATAAGGGTTCAGTCGAATGATCAATTGTCACCCATGTTTACCATACCATGTACCTTAACGGTCAATGGAAGTCCGATTATTGGGTTGTCAGATACATGCATTGATATGGATACTGCTGTGGTTGGAGTAACCAATACAGATACTTTGCAGATCTTCAATAATGGCTGTGACACCTTAAGCGTAACAGGAGCTGCTAATGCCCAAACCATTTTCTCTACAGATACTTTCAATATAAAGGTTTCTTCAAGGATCAGCCATTCTCTAGATGATGCGGAAGAATATGTGTCAAATGGTGGCATGGATTTAACTAGCTCTGATCTTGAATTTGTTGATGATGGGGCCACAGCTCAGATCGTAGGTATGCGTTTTCAAGATATTAATGTGCCCCAGGGGGCTACAATTGTAAATGCATACATAAAATTTGAGTGCGATGAAGCAGACGCAGGAGCTACCAATTTAACGGTATATGGAGAAGATATAAATAGTAGTGTTCAGTTCATGAACACCTCTTATAATATTTCATTGAGAACAAAAACGACTGCTTCAGTATCTTGGGATACTATATCTCCATGGACAGTAAATAATAAATACCAAACACCCAATTTGGCAACTATTGTTGAGGAAGTGGTTGGCAGGGCAGGATGGGCAAGTGGAAACCCAATGACCTTTATTGTAGAGGGTAGTGGCGAGCGAACAGCAGAAGCCTTTAACGGGGAATCTGAACATGCACCATTGCTTGTGATCCAATACGCTGTTCCAACAATGAACATTTTACCGGGGGATACAGGATTCGTAATTGTCAATTTTACACCCTCAAGTTTGGGCAACTTTACTGATACTATAAATATTTTCAACAATGATGTGGATGCAACTGTTTGCCTATCAGGAACTGGCATAGGTGCACCTATTATTTCTGTGGATCCGGATTCATTTAATGTGACCATTATCGCATGCGATGATTCGGTTACACAAACCCTGACAGTTTATAATACAGGTACAAATGACCTCATCTATTCTATGGAGATTGATAGTTTTGAAGGTGATTTTGGTGGATTACCCATAGCAGCCACTTGTTACCCTATAACAACAGGCTATTGTTGTAATATGGGGATATATAATGTAACATTCAATACAATTAACAATACCTCAAGTAATGGGTCTGTAGGGTACGAGGATTTTACTGGTATCAATACGACCGTTGGTTTGGGGCAATCTTACTCAATTTCCATTCAAACTGGAACAACATATAATGAAGATGTTGAGGTTTGGATCGACTTCAACAATAATGGGATATTTACTGGAGGTGAAAACGTCTTTGAGTCATTGAACACTTATGTAACTCATACTGGCACAATAAATATACCATCAAATGCGATTGTGGGCAAACCACTTAGAATGCGAATAGCTTCGAATTATGCACCTCAAGCTTCACCACAGCCTTGCTCAAATGTTCAATATGGGCAATTTGAAGATTATACCATAATCATAAATAGTGCTTTTACCTTCTCGATCATGTCGGATACAGTGGCTATTGGAGATTCATCAGTTATAGATGTCGAATTCAATGCGAATGATTTAGACGCCGGCCAATATACCAGTTTGCTTTATATCAATTCAAATGACCCTGTGAATCCCCAATTGGTTGTACCATGTACATTGCAGGTGGTAGGTGCTCCAGTTCTATCTTTGGTGGATACCTGTTTTGATTTTGATACAGTTACAGAGAATTATACATCTACAGATACTTTGTTTTTAATTAATACCGGTTGTGACACTTTGTCAATCACCAATATTACAAATACCCTAACAGAATTTTCAGTAGATACAACCGCAATGAATGTTATGCCCGATGATACAGGAATGCTATTTGTAACATTTGCTCCTACTTCGGTTAGTAGTTTTGTGGACACTCTAAATGTTTTCACCAATGATTTAGATACAACTATTTGCCTGGCAGGGGTCTCTTCAGGGGCAGCTGTTATATCTGTTGATCCTGATTCTTTAGAAGCGACCATTACGGTATGCCATGATTCAGTGACCCAAATAGTAACCGTATATAATACCGGTGTTGGTGATTTGATCTACAATGTGGTGCCGGGAATAGGGAAGAACTTTGATTCAACAAGTACCATCATATATACGACATATGGTGAAGCTACCGACCATGATTTCACTTCACTTCCACCTAGTGATTCAGTATATCTTACCATTACATTGAATGGTGATTTTGACTGGTCATCTGAATGGGCTGAACTTTATGTTGATGGTGATTACCTAGGGATTATTGTTGATGGTGATCCTGCCAACGGAACAGATATTGTGGTGAACTATGCATTCTCAGGAGCTCAAGTACAAGGATGGCTAGCGGATGGAGAGATTACCGTTACCATCGATAATAATGGGAATGTAGATAATTGGTCTGGAGATAGATTGCACAAGGTACAATTGCAGCTATGGGGTGTCAGTTGGATAAATTCTTCTATTACATCAGATACTGTTGTGGCAAGTGATTCTTCGCAGATCAGTATAGAACTGAATGCATTGGAGTTAACTTCCGGTGTCTATACTTCTACGGTTGTGATTAACTCAAATGATCCCCTGACTCCACAAATTGTCATACCCTGCACCTTGACGGTTATTGACAATCCAAGACTTGTAATGTCAGACAGTTGTTTGCAATTGGATACAGCACAACAAAATGTATCTAGTAGTGATACTTTATGGTTCTATAATACCGGCTGTGATACTTTGTTTATTACAAATATTACGAACACACTTCCTGAATTTACTTTTGGAGATACTGCTTTTACACTTATGCCAAGCGATACGGATTATGTCATAGTTACATTTACACCCACAACTGTTGCCACTTTTTCTGATTCACTGCAAATAGTCAATAGTGATGCAGATACCTTTGTTTGTCTTACTGGGGTGGGAATAGGTGCATCAGTTGTTGCAGTTGATCCTGATACGTTGAATGCAACCATATTATCGTGTGATGACTCTGTTACCCAAAATTTAACGATATACAATAATGGAGTGGTTGACCTGACTTATTTTGTGGAAGGTGGCTCCTCTTATGATTCCACAAAATATAATATATATTCTACAAATGGAGAGGATTCCTATTTTACTTTCTACAATGTAGGCAATACTGATTCTTTGTATTTGACAATTACGCTAAATGGTGATTTCAGCTCTACCTGGGAGTATGCCTTCCTCACTATTGATGGAAATTCTATTGGTAATATTGACGATGGTAATGTTGCTGATGGAACCGACATTATTGTAAATTATGCATTTGGAGGCGCCCAGTTAGCGGGTTGGCTTGCTGATGGAAATATTGTTGTAGGTATTAATAATGTTTGGGATGTTGATGGAACAACAGGGGATCGGTTACACCAGGCACGACTCTATCATCCAGGATTAAGTTGGTTAAGCGTAACAGATGCAAGAGATACCGTCGCTGTTGGGGACTCCTCTGTGTTAGGCGTTCAGTTCAAGTCCACAGGATTGGCAAGTGATGTTTATACGACGAATCTCAAAATTCAATCCAATGATCCGGTTACTCCTACAATAACTATTCCCGCTACATTAACTGTTGATGGGGTTCCGATTTTAGCCCTTTCCGATACATGTATTGTTTTCGATTCAACTATGGAGCTTACTACAAGCATAGATACCTTATGGATATATAATAGTGGGTGTGATAGTCTGATAGTTACAAATATTACGAATGCACTCTCAATATTTACCGTGAATGACACCTCATTTTCCATTGAGCCGTGGGACACAGGAATGGTGATCGTATCATTCTCACCAACCACAACAGGGTCTTTCTTCGACACTCTGACCATTTTCAATGATGACGTGGATACGGTTATTTGCCTTTCAGGGGTAGGAGTTAATGCTCCGGTTATTACAGTCAATCCCGATTCTTTTGATGTGACCATAGTCAATTGCGATGATTCCGTGACCCAACAACTAACCGTTTACAATACAGGGCTGGGAAGTTTAACTTATGATTTATATTTTGATAGTCTCAGTGGTTCTTTTGGGTCACCTAAAAGTGCTTGTACTGTGACAACTACAGGATATTGCTGTAATATGGGTATCTGGAATGTTACCTTCAATTCCATCAATAATTCTACAAATCCGGGCTGGGAAGGTTACCAGGATTATTCAAGTACTATCGGGACCTTTGTTAATGCCGGCAGTACCTATACATTATCTGTTACCACAGGAACAACTTATAATGAAGATGTTTGCGCATGGATAGATTTTAATGATAATGGTGTGTTTGAACCTTCTGAAAAGGTAATTGAATCATTAAATACCTATGTAAATCACTCTACGAATGTACTCATCCCCTTAACTGCCGTGAAATCCAGGTCTTTGAGGATGCGCGTTGTTTCTAATTATGCTCCTCAAGCCACGCCTACTGCTTGTGCAAATGTGCAATACGGACAATTTGAAGATTATACGGTAGTGGTCAATGGTATCTTCAATCCTTCTATTACATCTGACACTATAATGGCAGGAGATTCATCGGTCATCGATATTCAATTCAATGCCAACGGGATAAATAGTGGTCAATATTTTACTGATCTGACCATTACATCAAACGATCCGGCAAATTCTCCTTTGGTGGTACCATGTACTCTTACTATTGTTGGAGCTCCTTCAATGGCTTTATCAGATACTTGTTTGGATTTGGGGTCTACCATTCAATATATTCCTACTTCTGATTCATTCTCTATTATCAATCTAGGATGCGACACATTAGATATTACAAATATTACAAATGTATTGCCTGATTTTACGGTTGACGACACTGCTTTTATTGTATTACCATATGATACAGGATCTTTGACAGTGACCTTTTCCTCAACATCTATTGGAACCTTTTTCGATACGCTGACGATATTCACCAATGATGTAGATACTACTATTTGCATCACAGGAGCAAGTATAGGAGCACCTATTATTGCCATTGACCCTGATTCATTTAATGTTACGTTGGTAAATTGTAATGATTCTACTACACTACCACTTACCGTCTATAATAATGGTGTGAGTGATCTCATATATAGTATTGAAGGAGTTAATGGTAACACATACCTGGATTCTATCCTCTCTAAACTAAACCAGGGATTTGCCTCTATTACCAGTTTGATCCCAGATAAATATGATTTCTCTGATGGAATATTAGGCACCAATATAAGTGATGGTGGAGATGATATGTATGATGGGGGCAATTATTTAGGTACGAACCTTGGAGGGTCAATTCCTTACTCCAATAATTTGATCTCTAGCAGTGCTTTGTTAGGTCCAAAAGGTAAATATTTTACGAGGAAATATAACGGACTATTTGTTTTTGCTGCGAATCTTGATGGGATCTCTTCTTTTGAGATCACAGGCAATAACGGAGCAGATGGGGATGGTACTATTAGCGCCGCTATTCTCTCGGTAACTTTAAATGGGGCCACATATACCGGATACGTCAAGCGGATCTATGCTGCAGGTGATCCCTCCATCAATCATTTGATCATCGTAAAAAATAGTCCAACTACAGCACATAACTATTCTTCTGATACCAACGATGATGACCATGAGGTTACAGGCTTGGGCTCAACAACTCAGATCTATTATCTCTTATATGCATCGTATGATGCTACCAGTGAAGGGACATTGATAAGTAATACACAGACAAGAGCCATCATGACAAAATTCCTTGAGGTTATTGAGTTGAACAATTGGCTGGGAGCCACTCCAACCAGTGATTCAGTTGTTGGATCAGACTCATCCATTGTTACAATTGAATTCAATGGGTTGGGGCTAAATACCGGAACCTATAATTATGATATTCTCATCGAATCAAATGACTCCATCAACACGATTATCAATGTACCGGTTATTTTAACTGTAAACGGTACCCCGGATTTGGCATTATCCGATACATGTATAACGATAGATTCCACCATGGAAAACTCCAGTACCACGGACTCTTTAACTGTGATCAATAATGGATGTGACACTTTATTTGTTACTAACATCACAAATTCCTTACCGGAATATGGTGTGGATTCTACTACCTTAACTGTTCTGCCATTTGATTCGGAAAGGATAGTTGTTACCTTTTCTCCGACTTCCAGCGGTACCTATCTGGATACATTGCAAATTTTCACGAACGATGTAGACACACTCATTTGTCTTTCAGGAGTGGGGTATGTGATGCCGGTTATTTCCGTTAGCCCTGATTCTTTACAGGCAACCATTGTTACATGTACGGATTCAACTTCCTTGAATTTAACGATAAATAATACAGGTTTAGGGAACCTGGATTTCACAATTTGTGATTTAACAACAAGTTCATCCCTTGAGAATGTACTTAGTAATTTGAATACAAACTTTACTGATGTTACGGGGGAGATTCCCGCTCCTTACAGTTTTACAAATGGCGTTACCGGTAATGCCATCCCTGATGGCGGTAACGATATGTATGATTGGGGGAATTATATTAGTACGAATTTTGCAAATGATATCAATTATTCTGATGATACAATAATAAATGATACAGCTTTTGGTGCTACAGGTAGATATTTTACAAGGAAATATGATGGATTATTTGTATTGGGAGCTGACCTTGATAGTGTTGCTATGTTTGAGATCTCTGGTGAATTAGGTGCTGATGGCACCGGAAACGTAGATGCTTCCACTGTTGTTGTCAATAGTTGTGGTGGGAACTTTAAAGGATTTATTAAGCGTGTTTACAACGCAGGGGACCCATCAGTGAACCATTTGGTTATTGTTGAAAATGATGCAGGTGTAAGTCATTCCTGGTCAGCAAACACTGATAATGATTATCATGAAATCACTAATCTGACTTCCAAGACAAGAATTTATTATCTATTATATGCCGGAACCGGGGGTGGGTATATCAATGATAATACGACATCTTTGATCATGACGAAATTCCTTGAAACTATATACCCATCGGCAACATGGCTGTCAACCTCAGTTGATACGGGCAGTATTGCAACCGGTGATTCAACTGTGATATCAGTACAGTTCAATGCCACCGGGTTTAATTCGGGCCAATATACAAGCGATCTGATGATCTATTCCAATGATCCTATCAATTCACCTACAGTAGTTCCTTGTACATTAACGGTAAGCGGGCCGCCAAACATTGCATTGTCGGATAGTTGTGTAGATCTTGATACTGCTATAATTGGAGCCACCAATACTGATACCGTTCAGATATTCAACACAGGGTGTGATACCTTAACCGTAACCGGAACATCAAATGCACAAACGATGTTCTTTGCGGATACATTCAATGTAATGGTATCTTCAAGAATTAGAACAGGGCTTGATGATGCTGAAGAATATACTGCAACCGGCGGTGTGGATTATTTGAGTACTGATCTTGAATTCGTCAATGATGGAGCAATAGCTCAAATGGTTGGTATGCGATTCCAAAATATCAGTGTTCCCCAGGCAGCAACAATTGTTAATGCCTATATTAAATTCGAATGTGATGAAGCAGACGCAGGGACCACTAATCTAACTGTTTCCGCAGAAGATGTGGATAGTAGTAATCAATTCACAATTGCACTAAATAATATTTCAACCCGAACAAAAACATCTGCAACTGTTGCATGGAATGCGCTGCCTCCCTGGGTAGTAAATAATAATTATAAAACCCCTGACCTGACAACTATTGTTCAGGAATTGGTTGACAGAGCTGGGTGGACTAGTGGTAACCCGATGACCTTTATTGTAGAAGGTAATGGCGAACGTACCGCTGAATCATTTGAAGGAGAGCCGGAAAATGCACCTCTTCTTGTGATCCAATATGCTGCTCCTACAATGAGCATTCTTCCCGGTGACACAGGAGAGGTTGTTGTTAACTTCTTGCCTTCAGGTTTAGGCAACTTCACAGATACTCTTACCATTTTCAATAATGATGTAGATACGACTATTTGCCTTTCCGGAGTAAGTTTAAATGCCCCGGCGATAAGTGTAGCTCCCGATTCATTTGACATCAATATAGTACCTTGTAATGATTCCGTCGCTACATTATTCACTGTATACAATACAGGTTTTGGTGAACTGGATTATATTGTTACCGGCGGATCCTATTTTGATTCCACAAGTTCGAAAACTTTCTCAACAGCTGGAGAGACCACGATACACAATTTCCCAGAGCTAGGAGTAGATGATTCCATATTTGTGACCATAACTCTTAATGGTGATTTTGATGGAGGTAATGAATATGCCGATCTTTATATTGATGGCGATTTTGTTACCCAAATTGCAGATGGTAATCCTTCCAATGGCACTGATATTGTTGTCAGTTATTCGCTTGGAGGCGCTAATGTTTCCAATTGGCTGGCAGATGGAGCCATTGCAGTCTCTGTTGATAATAGCCCATTTGTTGGTGCAATAGGTGTGAACCTGCATAGGGTCCAATTAAGAGTTAAGGGAGTAGGTTGGATGACCGTGTCTTCAATGGGTAATGATACATTATTTACCGGCGATTCAACGGTGTACAATGTGGAATTCAACTCACTTGGACTCATTAGCGGTGTGTATACATCTGAAATAACAGTGTATTCCAATGATCCTTCAAACACTGAAATAACAGTGCCTTGTACATTGACTGTAGTAGGGGCTCCAGTAATAGTTCCATCAGATACTTGTGTTTATCTGGACTCCATAATGGAATTCACTACCAGCTCAGATACTATATATCTGGCTAATACAGGTTGCGACACTCTATTGGTTACAAATATCACCAATAGTCTTGCAGTGTATACTGTTGATTCGACTTCCCTGACAATAAATCCAAGCGATTCGGCTAGAGTGATCATTACTTTCTCACCAGTATCAGTAGGTACCTTCCTTGATACACTCACGATTGTCAACAATGATGCTGATACCCTTATTTGTTTATCAGGATATGGGTTTGCCAGACCGATCATTTCTCTGAACCCGGATTCCTTCAATGTGAATATTTCAGGGTGCTGTGATTCTCTAATAGTTCCAATGACGGTTTACAATAATGGGTTAACGGAATTGACCTGGAATATTACGAACTCATTTACAATGTCTGATGATTTTGATCCGGGTATTGATGATTCACAATGGGCAAGCTACACCGGTACTGCAAATTCTCTATGCGGTTCAAATGTTGGTAAGGCAATGCATTTTGATAATAATGGCATGCGGCAGGCAACTACCTATAACCTTGATCTACGCAAAGGTGGCACGGTAGATTTCTATCTTAAGATCGGTACAGGTGCATTCCCATGTGAGAATGCTAATGCTGGCGAGGATATCGTTTTAGAGTATTCAACAAATGGAGGATTATTTTATTCTTCAATTGCAACCTATGACTCAGAAGATTATGCAGTATTCACTTTGATCAATGAAGCGATCCCTGATCTTGCCAAGACCGATTCAACAATATTACGATGGAGGCAAATTACCCACAATGGAACCGGTACTGATAATTGGGCGCTAGACAATGTTTCCATATCAGGATCAGAACTTGTGAGTGCATCACCTGACACCGGTACTATTGGTGCAGTTGACTCTCAAATAGTTACTCTAACATTCTATAGTTGTGGATTTGATACAGGTACATTCATTGGTTCTATAAATATAAATTCAAATGATCCATTGAGCCAACGGATCATTATTCCAACGATATTGACGGTGGATTCAATACCTATTGCGCCTACCGCATCAAGTGATACAATTTGCGAGACTGATCCAGTTCCGGATTTTTCAGTGATTGGAACGGGCATCAAATGGTATTCAGATCCCGCATTGGATACACTGGTATATAGTGGCAATCCATTTGCATCAGGTGATTCAACAGCCGGACTCTATGTATATTATGTGACTCAAAGTGATACAAGTACAAATTGTGAAGGCCCGGCAGATACGGCAAGCTTATTGATCAATGCAGCATCCGTTGCACCTACCGGTGCAGCTACCAGCACTGATACCATTTGCGCCGGACAAAATGTGACATTAACTGTTACAGGTGGCGCTCTTGGTTTGGGCGCTACCTGGGAATGGTACACAACCAGTTGCGGAGGAACTCCGGCCGGAACAGGTGATACATTGATTGCATCACCTATTGTAACTACCACTTATTATGTACGAGGGGAAGGTACCTGCGACACAACTATCTGCCAAAATGTGGTTGTGACAGTAACGGGTACAGTTTCAACTCCACCTTCTACATCTTATGCAAGTAATGATACGATTTGCTTAGGCGATACAACGTTATTGATCATAGGAGGCGGATCATTAGGATCTGGAGCCACCTGGGAATGGTACACCCTAAATTGCGGTGGTACCCCACTGGCAACGGGCGATTCAGTAAGTGTGTTCCCGGTAGTAAATACAACTTATTTTGTAAGAGCAGAAGGCAATTGTGATACAACAACTTGTGATACTGTATTTGTGATCATCGGATCCTCTGTTGCGGCAACTAATGTTACAGCAAGCGATTCTACAGTATGCACAGGAGACTCTTCATTATTGAAAGTAAATGGAGGTTCATTAGGTGTTGGCGCTTCATGGCAATGGTACTCAGGAAGTTGCGGTGGTGTACCGGTGGGTGGTGGAGATTCCATCTATGTACTGCCTGGTGCCACAACCACTTATTACGCCAGAGCAGAGGGAACTTGTAATACGACAGTGTGTGATTCTGCGATGATCAAACTTGCAACTAACTCTACAGCCGCTGTAAGTGCATCGGCTACAACTACAAGTATTTGTATCGGAGATTCTACTACGCTAGTGATCAACGGCGGAGCACTTGGAGTAGGAGCAACATGGCAATGGTATTCTGCTAGTTGCGGAGGTGTGGCTGTTGGGACAGGTGATTCTCTTAAGGTCTCTCCTGCGGTAGCAACCACTTATTTCGTACGAGCTGAGAGTTCCTGCGATACGACGACTTGTGTTTCAGTAGCGATCACGGTGAATTTACTTTCAACTACACCTACAGTGGCTGCTGTTTCAACGACGATTTGTTCAGGCGATTCAACAGAAATATATATTACTGCCGGCACATTGGGGACCGGAGCCACCTGGCAATGGTATACCGCTAGTTGCGGAGGAGTTTCTGCAGGAACTGGCGATACCATCATGGTGACCCCATTGGTAACTACAAAATATTATGGTAGAGCAGAGGGAACTTGTAATACTACTGTTTGTGATTCTGTAACGATAACTATCGGTACGAATTCTACTGCTCCCGCAGGAGCATCAGCTACTGTTGATACTGTGTGTACAGGAGATTCAACCGTACTGGTAGTTTCCGGAGGAGCATTGGGAACAGGGGCCACCTGGCAATGGTATTCTGCAAGTTGCGGAGGCACACCGGTAGGTACCGGTGATTCATTAAGCGTATTCCCGGTGGCCACTACCACTTATTATGTAAGGGGTGAGGGAGGTTGTGATACTACAGCATGTGCTTCTGTTACAATTACAACTAGAATTTCTTCAACAACCCCAACAGTATCTGCCACTTCACAAACAATTTGTGCAGGTGATTCTACTACTTTATTTGTATCAGCAGGTGTCCTGGGAACAGGAGCCACCTACCAGTGGTACACAACTAGTTGTGGTGGAGTGGGTATAGGTGCTGGCGATTCGATCACGGTGACACCATTAGTTGCTACCACCTATTATGTAAGAGCGGAAGGCACCTGTAATACAACCAGTTGTGACTCAATTACCATAGGCCTTGGAACACCTTCTACTGCTCCTGTGGGGGCAACTGCAAGTATTGATACAGTATGTACAGGGGATTCCACAATATTGATGGTTACCGGTGGTGCGCTCGGATTGGGTGCTGATTGGCAATGGTATTCCGCAAGTTGTGGAGGTACATTTGTAGGCACCGGAGATTCTCTAAGTGTATTCCCAAGTGCTACTACCACTTATTTCGTAAGAGCAGAGGGGGGGTGCGATACGACAACTTGTGCCTCAATAACTATAACCTTTAATGTGCTATCAACTACACCTACTGTATCAGCGAGTGTAACAACTATATGTGTTGGAGATTCTTCCATATTATCCATCACAGGAGGAATACTGGGAACGGGTGCCGGCTGGCAATGGTATTCTGCTTCTTGTGGTGGTGTACCTGCAGGTTCTGGAACCTCAATAACAGTTACTCCAATAGTATCTACTACCTATTATGCGAGAGCAGAAGGAACATGTAATACGACAAGTTGCGATTCTGTTACAATTACGATAGGTACAACTTCTACTGCACCGGTAGGAGCTACAGCAAGTGCTGATCCATTGTGTTCTGGTGATTCCACGGTGTTAATGGTAACAGGAGGGGCGCTTGGATTGGGCGCAGACTGGCAATGGTATTCTGGTAGTTGTGGCGGTACCTTTGTAGGTACAGGTGACTCACTAAGTGTCTTCCCCGCAGCGACAACTACGTACTATGTAAGAGCTGAAGGCGGATGTGATACGACAACGTGTGCATCGATAACGATCACCATGAATTCTGCTTCAACAACACCAACAGTTTCAGCTAGTGTAACGTCTATCTGTGTTGGCGATTCATCCATATTAAGTATTACCGGTGGTGCATTAGGAACCGGAGCTACATGGCAATGGTATTCTGCATCATGCGGAGGAGTGGCAGAAGGAGCTGGAACTTCTATAACGGTTACCCCACTGGTAACAACCACCTATTATGCCAGGGCTGAAGGAACCTGTAATACAACTGTATGTGATTCTGTTACGATCATTATCAGCACCCTTTCCACCCCGGCTGTATCAGCTGCGGCTACTTCGAATTCTATTTGTGTTGGTGATTCAACAGTATTGTTAGTAAATGGTGGAGTCCTTGGTTCAGGAGCTAATTGGGCCTGGTATTCTGCAAGCTGTGGAGGGACATTGGTTGGAACGGGAGACTCTCTAAGCGTCTTCCCTGTTGTCACTACTACCTATTTTGTAAGGGCAGAGGGGGGTTGTGATACAACAACATGTGTGTCAGTTGCAATAACTGTAGGTGCTCTTTCAACAACACCGACCATAGCGGCTACTACTACGCTAATTTGTGCAGGAGATTCTTCAGTGATCAGCATAACAGGAGGTGCATTGGGAAGCGGTGCAACATGGCAATGGTATTCAGTAAGTTGTGGTGGAACACCGGTAGGTACAGGCACTTCTATTACAGTGACTCCTTTAGTTACCACTGCGTATTTTGCCAGGGCAGAGGGATCATGTAATACCACAAGTTGTGATTCATTGATAGTTGTTGTAAGAACAACTTCCTCACCGGCAGTGTCCATATTACCAACCCCTGATACTATATGTGCAGGAAATTCTTCCACATTGCTGATTCAGGGAGGTGTATTAGGTACAGGTGCTAATTGGAAGTGGTACACCGGTAGTTGCGGTGGAACATTCATCGGTTCCGGCAACTCCATCATGGTATCACCGATCATAAGCAGTACCTATTATGTCAGGGCGGAAGGAATTTGTGATACTACAATTTGTACAAGTGTAATGGTAATAGTCGATTCATTGGTAGTTCCACCACCTGCTGTAACCAGCGAAGTAAGGTGTTTTGGAGAACCGGTACCTGATCTGATCTCAACAGGCAGTCAGATCAAATGGTATCTCAATGCGGCTTTAACTAATCTGGTATACATTGGAGATACATTTGCCACAGGGGAAACGGCTCCGGGTATCTACACCTATTTTGTTACAGATACCAAGGGTGGCTGTCAAAGTCCTCCGGCTATAGCAACATTAACGATTCATCCATCTCCACCTGTTGTTGTTACCGGTAGGCCCACTGCTATATTGCCTGGCGATTCAACAACCTTGAGCGCATTTAATGCATTAACATTCTTATGGTCACCAAATATTGGCCTGAGGGATACAGTAGGTAGCGTTGTAAGGGCATCACCTCCAAATACGATGAAATACTATGTATTTGGAACTGATAAGATGGGATGCGTAGGTGTTGATTCTATTAAGATATATGTTGAGGGAACCGGAATCGTAGAGAATGGAACCATACAGTATCTCAACATCTTCCCGAATCCGACATTAGGTTCATTTATGGTCGACTTTATATATGAAGAAGGGGCCTCTGTTCAATTGAATGTCTTGAATCTTATGGGACAGATGGTGATATCAAAGAAAATTAAAGCCGGAAGGCAGGGACGATGCAGTCAGACCTTTGACCTGAAGGAATTTGCACCGGGTATCTATTACCTCCAGGTGGTAACGGATAAGGGAACTGCGATCAGGAAAGTGATCCGTGAGAATTAGCTTCAATAGACCTTTAGTTAAATAGTTATTGCGAATTGCCCGGAGATCTTTCTTCGGGCAATTTTTATTATAACCCATCTACTCATTCTCGACTTCCCATCAGGGAGCAGGAGAGAGTTCCTGTCCATTGGACATGTAGAATAATTTCCATACCTTCATTATGTTAAATAGAAGGATAAAGCGCAATGGTCATAACTCTACAATAATGGAGGGATAATAGCATTGCTTATATAAACAAGTTGTACCCCATTTTAAAAAAGACATGAACCAATTAAATGAAAAATATTTTGAAACTAAAAAAACTCATAATAGGGGGTTAAAAAATTTGGTTGGATTTTATGGATTAGTTTATTTCTGATTGCTCTGATTTCAATTTTTAAGGAAATCAAATCTCAATTGAATTCATCTATTGAAGTTCCAGTTGAAATTCAAATGAAAAATTGCCTATTGGAAAATGAATTCAAATTCGGACAAATAGACTACAACTTCAATTATGATTCGATAATAAATAAAATAGGAAAACCAGACTCAATTCAAGTGGATGAAGCTTTAAACTCTGAAATATTGTATTATCAAGATTTAAATATTGGAATGACAAATAATCACATTTATTACATGTGGATTAAGAGTTCAGAACTATCAACCTCATCAGGAATAAAACTTGGATTAGACAAAAATACCATAAACGAAAAATTGCAAAATAATTATTCTGGCAAACTTGAGATTGATTCAGAAGCAAAGAATGTTCAAATTGTGAATTGTAAAACTGAGTATTATTTAGTTATGGATTTTGAATCAAATATACTTGTGAAATTAGAAATGGGAATTGACTTACCTTAAAAAAAAACGGGGTACAACAACCTCCCACTCGTCCTTCTATGTTGTAATTCAAACTTCAGGACAATTTTTATACAACCTAACCTAAATAAAACAACCTTCTATTAACAGAAATCATTACCATGAGCTGCATTCCCCTCTTTAATTCGTCTAAAAAGGTGAGCTGCAGACTCGCTTAGTAACAGACATCCGTCAATTGACAGAGCTGCAAGGACGAGATGGTATTGATTTGCTAGTTTTGTTGCTTTACTCGTCGGGATGATAAATTTCTCCTTACACTCAAAGAAAGAAGAAGAAAGAGGAAAAAGGAAGAGAAGGTGATGGAGCTTACTCCCAGTTTAGATAAGGTTGATTGGTTCCAGAAGATGTTGGCCTGAAGATAGAGCCATAATGGCCGCTATTCTCACCGATCAAAATGCCAATAGAGATCTCGTGAGTACCTGAAGATTCAGCATGGATGCCGCTGCCGGAGAACTCATACCCATAATTGACAACGATCCTGTCGTGAGGAGCACCGCCAACACCAATTCCCATTGTGCTTCCTTTTCGGTAGAGTCCGCTTAGCCACATCTGTTGTTTGTATTTTACTAAGAAGCCCACATCAAACATCATTGGAGCATTCAAGTTATTTCTGACAACAGCAATCGGCTCAACCTGCCAACTGGAATTGATCAAATAATTATAGGAAAGATGGATATTGAATTGTCTTTTCATAGTGTACAAAATGTTACCGCTGGTCTCTTCCTCTACAGTACTTTCGATCATCCTGGGAATGGCAACCCCAAAATTGAATTTTTTGAAAGTATATAAAATACCAAAAGTTACATCGAACATAGTGGCATTTACACTGGTATTGCTCATAACAGCAGGGTCAGAAGGGCCTTTTAGACTGGAGATATCAATGTCTGTGTCAAAAATACCGCCTGATAACCCAAAACGCAATGATTGGCTAGGCCCTAACTTCAAATGATAAGCATAACTTAATGAAGCCGTAAAACTTCTAAAGATCCCAATCTTCTCACTCATTATAGTGGCGCCGAAACCGGAACTTTTAGTCAAGGAGCCATTTGCCATAAGGCCTTTTAATTCAGGAGCGCCATCAATACCGGCCCAGGTTTGGCGGTAGAAAACAAAGGTTTCAATATTGTTGTTGAACCCGGCATAAGCAGGTGACAAAGAGAACTTATTGATCATGTAATTATTGTTGACAGGGATCTGCTGACCCATCAGAAAAGTGCTGCCGGTGATCAGGAATATAAAAATAAGGTAAATTCGTTTCATTTGTTTTCTTTAACTATTTAAGAATGCTTATACTTCCTACTGTCTTCTCTTTTCCTGTACAGTTTATAATATAAAAATAGGTGCCTCCATCTAATGGGCTTCCTTCATAGGTCCCATCCCAATCATTATTATAACTGGAACTGTTATACACTACATCATTCCAAATGTTGTAAATGATCAATTCACAAGAGTTATTATAGGAGGCCAGGTCTTTTATCCTCAGGAAATCATTGATGCCATCACCATTAGGGGTAATGACATTGTTGATCACTTTCACCATATTGGCTTCTTCAGGATTTACCCACACAGTAATTTTTTTATTGGTGGAATCCATGCAAAAATTCTCTGAGATGACCTTTAGCTTGACAGTAAAAGTACCTTCGTCCAGGAATAAATGCTGTGGATTGGTTTCTATCGATGAATTACTCTTATCGTTAAAATCCCAGATATTATAGATGATCTCATCACTTCCGCTGGTGTCGATGGTAGAGGTATTTTCAAATACTACTGTATCTGTAAATTCTGAAGTTTTAATGTTGAATCTTGCAATAGGAGTTGCAAAAACACTTGTTGTTTTCGTTGCAAACGCTTCACAACCCTGGTCCGATACACACGTCAACTTTGTGAGATAAGAGCCCGTTGTGATGTTGGTGAAAGTATCCGTTTTACCTGAACCGATATATAGTCCATCATTATGAAAATCCCACTGCCAACTTGTGATGTTGCCATGTTTGATGGTGGATTCATCAATGTAATAGGACTCTTCCAATTCGCAAGTGTTGTCAACCCTAAAATTAACCTCCGGAAGAGGGAATACAGAGATGACCTTTGAAATTGAATCACTGGGTCCGGCTTTACTTATCACATATAACCTAACGGTGAAATTGAGCGAATCTTTATCTAGAAAGATAGAGTTGATACTTTTGCCATTGGCATCATCAAATTTCCCGTCATTATCAAGATCCCAGTTCCAACTGGCGATCGATGTATCCGGCAAAGCTGAACTTCCAATAAGAGTGGTTGCATCACCATAACAAGTAGTATCGCTGAATGTGAATTCAGGAGTCACCTGGCCAAAGATATTAGCGACGCTAAAACAATATAGGATCAATAAATAGAGCAGTTTTTTCATGGATTATTGCTATTCAATTAACTAATTACATTTACTTCTGATCAATTCATATACACTTGAAAAACCAAGTTCGCCGGCTTTGCTCCAATCTAGGCAGCCTTCATTGATTTCGCCGGATTCAAATTTTGCAGTTCCACGGTGATAAAAGGCGGCAGCATCTTTTTCATCTATTTCGATCACCATAGTATAATCAGCAATGGCTTCAGCATATTTTCGCAGATTTAGATAGGAGCTTGCCCTGTCAAAATAAGCCGCTGTAGATTTAGGATTTAAGGCGATGGCTTTTGAAAAATCTTCACACGACCCACGGTAATCGCCCAGGTGAACCTTTAATCTCCCACGATTCTTATAGGACATGAAATGCTTGGGATTGAGTTCAATAGACTTAGTGTAATTCAACATGGCACTTTCAATATCACCCATAATGAACTTTACTTCGGCCATATAGAAATAGGGCTCTGAACTTTTCGGGTCGTTTTCAATGGCTTTTCTGATATCAACAACAGCCCCTGTAAAGTCACCTGCATTGTATTTCTTGATGCCGTTTTCTAAAAAAGATCCGGCTTCACCATTCTGCGCCATTACGAAAGATGCGAAGAGTGAAATAAGGATAAAGGATGAAAAGATCTTTTTCATTATAATTTAGATTACAGCAACTTAAATAGAGTGTATTTAGAATAAATATAGGGATATTTACTCAAATATTCTAGCTTTGATCAAAAGTAGTAATTAATTCTTATTTCTTATAATTAATTGGAGTCAAATAAGTTATGGGGCAAAGGCTGGCCTATTTATGCACCCTCTTGTTTGCCAGATTAATTATATATTATTAGCGTTTTTTTTCTATTTTTACATTATTATCAATAAACCAAAATATTTTACCATGAAAAGATTATTTATTCTATCATTGATATTATTTTATGGAATTAGCGGTTATTCTCAGGATCTAATTAAGAATAAAGAAAATGCCCATGCAGGGCCTATCACGTCTGTAGCTGTCAATAGCGATGGTACGGTGATCCTAACAGTAAGTGCAGATAAAAGAGCCAGTATATGGGAAGCTAAGACAGCGAAAAAGATAAAGGCAATGGCATTTAAGGATGTAACCAACTCTGTGGCATATAATTCAAGTAATAAGTATTTCGTATGTGGTGGAGATGATAAAATGGTGGTTGTTTTTGATAGTAAATCCTATAAGCCGATAAGAATATTGAGGGAGAATACAAGTGCAGTCACAAGTGTGGCTTTCAATCCAATCAATGATAATGTGGCTAGCGGAGCAAAAAATAATGATATCAAGCTTTTTGATGGAATCTCAGGTAGTTTTATGACCTCCATGATAGGGCATACCAAGGCAGTGACATGCCTTGCCTTTAGCCCTGACGGACTATATCTCGCATCAGGATCTATGGACAAAACGGTCAGGATATGGGATGCGGGAAGTGGGATGTTGAAGAATACGATAGATGCTGATCCAAAAGGGATCCTCTCTGTCTGTTATAGTGCTGATGGAAATTTCATTGCCAGTGGAGGTGCCAGCGGAAATATTTCTCTCTGGGATGCCCGCTCCGGCTCTAAGATCGCTGATTTCACAGACCTAAGTGGCGCTGTAAATACAGTCGCTTTTAGTCCTGATGTACAATACCTGGCAGCAGCAGGTGATGATAATAAGATTGTGGTCTATAGTTTGGAATCACGTCAGATAGCGAACCAGGTGAATGCACATAGTGACGGGATCACTTGCATCGCATTCAGTGATAAAGGAAATGTCTTTGTTTCAGTAGGGAACGATGGTGGTTTAAGAATTTGGGATGTAAAGAGATTGAAGATCGGAAAGAAGAAATTCGTTGCCGCCGGGCCCGACAAACCCAAGGTCCTATGCTCACCCTTAGTATTGAGAGAGGATAATAATAATGGGATCATAGAATTGAACGAAAATCCGACCATCACATTTTCTGTTGAAAATAAGGGACAAGGCCAGGCATATAACCTGGTAGCAAAAGTGGCCCTTGAAAATCGCATTAAAGGATTATCTTTTGAAAAGGAAATTCTTATTGGGAATCTGGATGTTGAAAAGGAGCAAAATGTAACCATCTCATTAAAAACGGAGCAGGATCTGGAGACTACTTCAGGGACCTTTATCGTTTCAGTTGTAGAAGGTAATGGAAACGATCCAACACCCTTAAGGGTTAACTTTCAAACTCGAGGTGTTCAACAGTACAGCTATATTATGGTGTTGGGCCATGCTTATAGCTCCGCTACCGGAAAAGCTGAGATTGGGGCTCCTATCACATTGAAGCTTAAGTTGAAGAATACATCTAAAGGGGATGCCACAGATATCAAAGTTAATTATCTTTTTCCGGATAAGGTGTTAGCCGTTGATAAGGTCTCAGAGTTGATCCCTTCTTTCCCAGCCGGTGAAGAAAAGGAAGTTACCGTGCAATTTTATGCATCTAAAGAATTTATGGGTAAAGCCATAAAAATGGGATTGACAATTGATGGGGCGGCATTCACTAATGCCAACGACCTGATCCTTAAGATAACTATGAATGAAAGTTTACCTGGGCAGGAAGTCTATGCCAATGTGGATGTACAACCCGAAAAGCCCCTTTATAGAGGTGGTGGAGACCCACTAAAAGGGCTGAATGTATCTAGGGCTAAGGAAATGGTCATCGGAAATTACTATGCATTGATCATTGGTATCGATAAGTATTCAGGAGCATGGTCCCCACTGCAAAATGCTGTGAATGATGCTAAGGCCGTTGAAGCCATGTTGAAATCAAGGTATAAAATTGACTACTTTAGAAAGCTCTATAACGAACAAGCTACCCGTGAGAATATCATCAAAGAGTTGGAGTGGCTCATTGAGAATGCCAAAGAAAAGGATAATGTATTTATCTATTATTCAGGGCATGGTGAGTTCAAACAAGCATTGAATAAAGGATACTGGGTTCCAGTGGATGCTAAATCCCAGTCTACCTCCAACTATATCTCCAATTCAGACCTTCAGACGTACCTGAACGGGATCAAATCAAAGCATACGCTTTTAGTATCTGATGCTTGCTTTAGTGGTGATATTTTTAGAGGAAATACAATTTCAGTACCATTTGAGGAATCAGAAAAATACTTTAAAGAAGTGCACAATCTTGCCTCCAGGCAAGCGATCACTTCAGGAGGGATTGAGCCGGTTATGGATGGTGGTAGAGATGGACATTCAGTATTTGCTTATTACTTTCTCAAGACACTTACCAATAATAGCAGTAGGTACTTTGATGCCGGACAATTGTATACTAAGATCAAGATCCCTATCATCAATAACTCCGAACAAACACCTAAGATCTCGCCCATTAAGAATACAGGAGATGAAGGGGGTCAGTTTATCTTTATCAAGAAGTGATTCGGAAGGTCTCTTTATCGTTGAGTTGAGAATAATGTGTGTTGTCGCTACTGTTTGATGATCCTTACTTCGGTACGTCTATTTTTCTGTCTGCCCTCATCAGTATCATTAAAAGCGATAGGACTCTTTTCCCCATACCCCTTGGCAAATACTCTTTTAGGGGAAATTGACTTTTTGATAAGATACGCCCTAACAGATTCTGCTCTCTTTTGAGATAGTCGCTGATTATATTCATCACTTCCCTTATTGTCAGTGTGCCCTGCAATTTCAATGATCAAATCTGGATTTGCATTCATTGCCTCAACCAGCTCATCAAGCTCCTTAAAGGATTCAGCCCTTAGAGAAGCTTTATCGTAATCAAAGTAGACATTATCTAAAGTGTATACATCCTCATAAGAAGTAGAATCCAAACCAATTTTGAATTTCATATTTATCTCAATGGGCCCATCCATCTTGGGGATCTCTTTTTCTCCAAAGTCAAACTCGTAATCATACTTTGAGACCATGATCACAAATTTCTTGCCCTGAGTCAATATCAGCTCAAAAGCTCCGGCGGAATCTGTAATCCCTTTATAGGTCCTATCAGTAGCTATTTCCTTGAAAATGATCACAGCATCTTGTTCAGGTATCTCAAGGTTGTCGACCACAGAAATTGTGATCAACGCTTCTGTTTTACTGGGTGTTTTAGACTGGCCGACAGCAGAAAAACAGGTGAAAATCAATAAGCCGAGAAGGAAAGTTCTATTCAATGACCAGATATGCATAATTGTCTGTTTATTATTCTTCTTTCATAAATGGATACCTATAGTCTGATGGCGGAGCCAAGGTTTCTTTTATTGTTCTTGGAGATGTCCACCTGATCAAATTCAAAAGAGACCCTGCTTTATCATTTGTGCCGGAAGCACGGGCACCACCAAAGGGTTGCTGTCCAACCACAGCTCCAGAAGGTTTGTCATTTATGTAAAAATTGCCTGCCGCATGGATCAATCTTGAGGAGGCCAATGTTACGGCATCTTTTTCCTGGGCAAAAATGGCTCCTGTCAGGCCATATATGGAACTACTGTCTACAAGCTCCAATGTTTCTTCATATTTATTTTCATCATACACATAAATGGTAAGTACCGGCCCAAAGATCTCTTCACACATTGTTGTGTACTTCGGATCTTTAGTGACGATCACTGTGGGTTCAATGAAATACCCCTCAGATTTATCATAATTACCTCCTGCAATGATCTCTTGTCCATCTTTTTTCGCCTGGTCAATATAGCCGGCGATCTTATCAAAGGATCTATCATCGATCACTGCATTGATAAAATTGGTAAAATCCTCTACCGTCCCCATGGTAAGGTCAGCCAGATCAGCACAAAGGCCTTCTCGTACCTCATCCCATAAATTAGTAGGGATATAGGCCCTGGAGGTAGCTGAGCATTTTTGGCCCTGGTACTCAAAAGCACCTCTTGTCAGGGCAGTAATAAGTGGCTTCGGATCGGCAGATCTATGTGCTACAATGAAATCTTTCCCCCCCGTTTCCCCTACGATCCTTGGGTAACTTTTATAATTTTGTATATTACCTCCGATCTTTTGCCACATACTTTGAAAGGTGCCAGTGGATCCGGTAAAATGCACCCCTGCCAGATCAGGATGGCTCAACGCCCGTTCGCTAATGTCCGGGCCGGAAGCAAATACGAGATTTATCACACCATCAGGTAATCCGGCTTCTTTTAGCAGTTCCATGATGAAATGGGCTGAATATACTTGTGTGCTTGATGGTTTCCATACTACAGTGTTTCCCAAAAGTGCCGGTGCTGAAGGGAGATTCCCTGCTATAGAGGTAAAATTAAAAGGGGTTACTGCTAATACAAATCCTTCCAGTGCCCGATATTCCAAGGAGTTGTTGACACCTTCGATGGAGTTGGGCTGGATACCATAGATCTCTTCCATATATTCAGCATTGTATCTGAAGAAATCGATCAATTCGCAGGCAGCATCTATCTCAGCTTGAAACACATTTTTGGATTGGCATAACATAGTAGAAGCATTCAACTTGGCACGGTATGGACCGGCCAGCAAATCTGCAGCTTTCAAAAATATGCCAGCTCTGTCTTTGGCGGGCCATTTTGCCCATTCATTTCTTGCGGCTAAAGCAGACTCAATGGCTTGCGATACGTGAGTGCCGTCTCCCTTACCATATTTTCCAAGAGTATGTGCCAACTCATGAGGTGGATGCATGGTCACTTCATTCACACCCCTCACATCTTGACCATTTATGCACATGGGTATATCAAGTTGCTGGGATTTCAAATCGGTAATGGTGGCTTTTAACTCTGCTTTTTCTTTAGAGCCTGGTTCGTAATCCAGGATTTTCTCATTCTCAGCTTTAGCTATTTGTAAGGTGGCTGGTGTCATCATTTATATGTATTAGATTAGTAACTTATTTTCTGCAAAGATAGCTTGTTTTCAGGAAACCTTACCCCATTTTTTTTCTTTATTGAGATCCGAAGTTGAAGGTAGTTACTTCACGATGTGGTTCTATTGGGTGTTGGATTAAACAGTTACTTTTTCCTGGTGACCTTGATGAGGTTGTATCCCAACATGATCTCATGGCTGCCCCGGCTATATCTGTGTAGTTCAGAAGTGGTGATGTCATAGGAGTATCCCAGGTGTATATTGTCTTTGATCTTGAGGCCTGCCAACAATACAATAGCGTCACCGCTTCTGTAAGAAGCGCCCAGCCAATAGCTGTTCATATAAAAGCCCTTAATATTAAGATCTATTTCTAAAGGGGCCGTATCCACATATTTGATCAAAACCGAGGGCTCAAGCTCAAACTGTTTAGTATAATAGAATGGAATATTGTATCCGGCAAGTAAACTATAGTGCCGTTCAAGATGGCCCAGCGTTACTCTTTGGAATTCACCATATTTGAGTTTTGTCTCAAAGAGTTGGGAAGTGGAAATGCCAATATAGTAAATGTCATTGAAGTAATAAGCTCCAAAGCTGGCATCAGGGATCCACATGCTCTCACCAGAGGCATTGAGCACTGCATTATCATTTTGCTGGTGTGTGGTCAGTTCGCTTTTTGAATACTTATATTGGAACATCCCGCCATGGATTCCCAGGGAGAGCTTACCCTTAGGTAAGTTAATGTGGTATGCATAGGTCAACTTGATCCCTGTTTGTCGTCCGGGGCCTGTGATGTCATTGTAAATAAAACCTCCTACACCCATTGATAGATGCTTTATGGGTCCATGAATGCTTAATGTCTGTGTAACAGGAGCTCCCGGGATGCCTACCCACTGATTTCTATGTACAAATTTAGTGGTGAAATAATTTTTAGTACCTGCAATTGCCGGATTGATCACAATATCATTGAACATGTATTGGCTGAAAAGAGGGATCTGCTGGCCATATAAATAACCACTGAATAATAAAATAATGATAATTATTGCTCTTTTCATCGTATTATGGTAACCGGTCCTGTATAAGTATTCTTACTAAGGTTTAAATTGTTATTTAAATTAAACACGTAGTAATAAGTGCCATCTGGAAGGGGGGTGCCATTTCTTTCTCCTGTCCAGTCATTACCATAGCCCCTGGATGAGCTATATACCATGTTCCCCCAGCGATTATACACCTCTAATGTGCAATTTGGGTACATATCTATATTCTCAATGAACCATGTTTCATTTACACCATCTCCGTTAGGGGTAAAAGCAGATGGGATAATGATAAGATGTTCAAATACAATGCAAATATGATTTGACCATGAATGGTGCGGCCCGGTATTTTCTACTGCTCTCAGTTTATAACAATGAGTAAAACCATTTTTTGCATTATCAAAGCTGATGCTAGCATTTTGCCCACCGGAAGCATAATAAGTATAACTGGTCTCATTATCTATCTTACGCCAAATTTCATATCTCTTTACACCTGAAGGCCAATTCTTGTATTCATTCCATTCGAGTGCTACAATATTCTTGTGAATATTTCCTTTCCCACTTAATAATATGCTGTTATGAGGCGATGAAGATATGGTATCGAAACAAGCATTTGTTAATTGCACTTTGTAGTCAAAGGAATAAGAGCTTGTGGGAAGACTCATATCTTTGTAATAATTATTCTGAACGGTGGCAATAGAATCCCAATCAAAGATGATGCTATTTTTTTTTCTGCTTAAGAAATAATCTCCATTGAAATTTTGGCCATTGAGCAAAGTCCAGTTGATCTCAATATTCTTATCATTGGTGTAATTGTCACTAACTGCATCGATGGAGATCAATGGGTTGTCTAATGTGATAGCAATGGCAACCGAATCGCTGACGCATCCGGCAGTGGTGGTCTCAATTACCTTGACGTATCCGTTGCCGGTGTTATTCCAATTTACAACTATAGAGTCACCAGTACCCCCACTAATTATTGCGCCTCCATTTACAAACCACTGATAAGTGGAGTTACTGTAACCATCACCATAATATAATTTATTGCTGTTATTGGGTGCACACAATACAATACTGCCATTGATCTTAGTAATTCCTGGTGAGGGATTGATGACGATCATTGTATCAACGGTATCGCTGATGCAACCAAACCAACTGGTTTCTACCACAAAGAGTCTGTATGTGCCATTAGATCCCCAATTGACGGTAATTGTTGGTGTACTGTCACTTCCATCTATGAATCCACCATCTGCTTCCCAGTGATACTTCGAAGCAGAATCACCTGTTACGGAATAAATCAATCCCGAGTCAAATTCGCAAACCGAAATTTCACCTGTTATGAGTGAGGTGGAAGGTGTACTGAAAATAGACACGAAAAGGGTGTCGGAAGAACCAAGGCAGAAGGTATCGATAGTTGTACTGGTCTCCTCATAGAAAAGGACCCCGGAATTCATTCCAAGGGTATCCCAATCAACAGTTATCTTGTAACTGCCTTGCCCTGAAATGATGGCTCCACCCAAAATGGACCAATTATAAGTAGAATTATTGGTGTAGATGGCTTCATAATCAATAGAAGTGATCAACTTTTCACATAGTGAATCCGGACCAATGGGCTTAACGGGGGTCAGTATAGGATTTATTCGTACAGAATAGTGTAAGGTATCTCCAATACAAACACCACTTGTAGTTTCTATGAGTGATACCTTTCCCACTCCTGTTGTTGAGCTCCAATCCACCTTAATGGAATCAGTACCCTGACCTGAACTGATGCTGCCATTCACGACCATCCAATTATAACTGGATACAGCTGTGCCAAATACATAGTAGTCTACACCTGTGATACCGGGACAAACATACGGACTCCCATAAATACTATCTACCATTGGGAGAGGGTATATAATTACCATGACTGTATCATCAAGGGTGCAATTCCCTGATGTAGCGCTTCTGATATATTGGATCGTATCAGGAAAAGTGGAATCATTGGTCATGGTGATGGTAGGTTTTGCCAAGGTAGAGTCATCCAATCCTATTCCCGGATCCCATACATAGGAGTAGCCAAGGATGGGGTCGTTGCCAATAGTTACTGTATCACCGGAGCAAAAACTGGTGTCTTTTCCTGCATAGGGGTTAGGTAGTGGAGTTAATATAATATTTAGAGTGATGGTGTCACCGGGGCACCCTTCAGGGCTTGTTGACATCACAGTTATGCTTCCATTCGTAGTATCATTCCAATCAATAGTGATCGATGTGGAACTGTCTCCTGACGATTGCACCCCTCCCACGATCTGCCATTGATGGGTACCTCCAATTGAGTCAAACACATAATAGGTTTCATCGGTGGAAAGTGCGCAGGAAGTGTCCGGTCCAAAAATTGTATCGGGGGGTATATATTCATTAACATACACTTTGAAATCTTTGTAGGCGATCTTTGAGGGGCACCCATTGTCTCTTACAACTACAATAAAAATGTAAGCACTATCCTTTGCCTGTCCGCAGGCAGTATTCCAACAAAATTGTGTATTCACAATGCTGTCACCAATTGTATCAGCAAGAGTAGCAGAAGGGTTGACAATAGAACTATCAAAGAGCCCTCCGGTAGAAGTGAGAAAAAGACTGTCGCCATACTGATCATAAAAAGTTACCGGAAAACAAAGATTCCCCCCTTCTCTTACCGAGAATTCTGTTATCCCCGGTCCGGAAGGTCCGGAGAGGTTGGGAGGTGGATTAGGTGGACAACTGATCACCATCAGTTGCAAGTCTCTTCGGGTAAGGCCCACTATCTGCCCATTTCTATATTCTTTTATCTCCACAGCCACCACATAATTACTGATCAAAGGAGAATAGTAAGCTGTAATTCCGCTGATGGAGTTGATCAATGCAAACCCACTCGCACCAAAGGGTACGCTCCTTGAGTAGCCGGATTTATAGTTAACCAGATCAATGGGCCATGAAAGGTTTGGAGTAGGAGGCCCGGGATTTGGAAAGGAAGCCGAATTGGGACCCCAAAAAGGGTGAACGAAAGAATATTCAAGGACGTCACCATCAGGGTCTATCGCTGAATTGGGGAAGGTCATTGTATCCCCTGCACAAAGGTAAGGGATGGCAATATCGGTAAAAACAGGGGAACTATTTACTACCAGTGAAGGAGGTATGAACGCATGGAAAGCCATTCCCTGATTACCTGCTGGAGGTGTTGCCAGATTAACAATGGCATCATTTCGGCAGCATCGGTTATAAAATAGGTGGTACCCTTGAAAACTCATAGGCAGATCGACTACCGTTGTATATGTCAATTGAAATACACAAATATTGGTACCAATAGTACAAGTATCAGGTAGGTCAGGTTTGATCCTTGATGAATCTATCAAAGGAAGAGAAATGGTAGTTACATGTGTTGGATCCGAAGAGGGTGAGGCAGTTCCTTCATATATTCCCAGGTTTAACCAGGATTCAGGGAAGCTGGTTCCCCACCAGGGAGAATTGCAATTTTGATAGGCCGTAAAAGTAATCCTATATCTATAAGCAGGAGGGGCTACCTGTCCCAGGTATTCGTATGTTAAGCTACCACCCATAAGGTGGGTTGCCAGCACTTGTTTACTATCGATAAATAGTATCGCTATAAATAGGGTAAGTATTAACAATAGCTTTTTCATGGGAATATCCCTCTTTATTGCAAAATGATCTTTTCAACCAGTTGGGTCTCACCATCAGAAACAGTGATCAAATATAATCCTTTGGGAAGATCTTCCAGGTCAATAGAGCTAGAATTCTTTCCTGTATTGATCTTCTCACTGTAAATGGTTTGCCCGATCAAATCGTTTACCTGCAAGTGCAATTCTTTTGGCTTTTCTGATCTAACATTGATAGAAAGTTGGCCTGAAGATAAATTTGGGGTTACCATTAGTGAGAATTCAGGGAGGTTTGGATCATATATTGAGGTACTTGTATCAAGAAGAATCCCGTAATCTTCGATATCTCCATAAACGGTATTACAACTGGTTGGTGTGAAATCCCAATATTCAGATGCCACTCTCATGCGAAGGACTTCACCCATTTGAGCTTCATGGGGTATCGTTATACTTCGTTTGTGAAAATATCCTGAAGATTGAAAAAGTTCTTCATTGGCATCATCAAAATCACCATCATTGTTATAATCGATCCATACAATAACAATTTCTACATCGAATGTACCTGTCCTTACTGTTAAATCGTAACTATTGCCGGGTTTCAATGTAGTTTGATGGGTGCAAGAATAATCTTCATACCCATCATCCTGAGTGTTATTAATAATACTATTCAAGTCAACCCTAAATATGCCAATAAAATCGAATAAAACCGGGGTACCGGGTGTGCATTTGGCGTCTATAGGACCGCCATCAATGCTAAAGACATTGATGTAACTTATACTGGTTTTAGTATTGCTACCAAAGCTATTTGATGTAGTAAGCTTCACGGTCATCAATCCGGTAGATTGATATTGATGTAATGGATGTCTAATTGTGTCAGTAGTCCCATCTCCAAATTCCCAAAGCCAACTATTTGGATTATTTGAGGAAAGATCAGTGAATTGTATTATTCCATCGCAGGTAGTTATTTTGTCAGCTTTAAAATCTGCAATAGGTGGTTCTTCATTCTCTAATATGACCACTCCATAATCTTCCACCTGCCCATACAAGGGATCAGCACAAGGGGTGAGATTGGCTCCTACATGGTCAGATGATACCCGCATTCTCAATGGAGTATGTAAAACCACATTTGAAGCAACGGTAAAATTTATTATTGGATCGATCTCATCCAAAGCCACAAGAACCAATTCGCTATCCGCTTCGAAAATACCGTTATTATCATAGTCGATCCAGACTTTAGTTTCCTGAGAAGTTTCTGGCCTTGTAGTTGCAGAGAACCAATAGCTCTTGCCCTCTTTTAATGATGTTTGTATTTCACATGAATAATCCTGATAGCCATCATCTGAAGGTGTGGTATTGTTGATGGTTTCCAACTGCACATTATAGATGCCATAGTCGCAACAGGAAGCGATGGTAGTGGGTTCGCAATTTATGGCATTTGGACCATCACCTAATGTTACATTGATATATCCTGAAATAAGGAGGGAGTCCGCGCCATTGATATTGGTCACCACCAATTTAACAGGATAAATGCCATCTGAGCTATAAGCGTGGGTTGGATTTTGAGTTGTGTCGGAGGTGGTATCCCCAAAGTCCCATTGCCATGAAACCGGGTCATTCAGCGAAAGATCAATAAAATTAATGATGCCATCACAAGTAGTAGTTATGTCTGATGAGAAATTTGCTGCCGGGGGATTAGGATTATCCAGAACCTTAATACCATAATCTTCTGCCTGCCCATATACAATGTCAGCACAAGGTGTAGGGGCCGGTTCAAAATTATAGTCTGCAGCCACCCTCATTCTCAGGAATACATTACGTACTGCGATAGAGGGAACCGTAAACTGGCCGGTGCCTACAAGTGTATTATCCTTAGATAGGATAAGCTCCCCGGCACTAAAACTACCATTATTATCATAGTCGAGCCAAACACGAATATTGTGTTCTGAAGGGGTGTCGGTAGTAACGGAAATAGTGTACTGTGCTCCCGAAAAGAGCTCTGTCTGTTCTGAGCATCCATAATCCATGTAACCATCTGATCCACCGTTGGTGTTGTGATCAATGGTATTCAGTGTCACATTTGTGATCCCAAATCCACAACAATATCCTGTTGTAGCAGGGGTGCAAGAAGCAGGAGGCATTCCCAGCATACTTACAGTGATATAATTATTTTTAATGATCGTGTCAGAACCATTTGGATTGGTAACCATCAATGTGACAGTAAATACGCTGTCAATGGTATAAGTATGGGTCGGATTTTGGACAGTATCTGAATTGCCATCGCCAAAGTCCCAGTACCAGGAAGTAGGCCCTCGGCTAGAAAGGTCAGAGAAATTCACTTCTCCGATACATGTTGTAATAACATCAGCAGTAAATGAAGCATTCGGGGGAAGTGTATCCTGCAAAATGGTAACTGTATAATCTTCAAATTGTCCATAGGTAACATCGGTGCATGGCAAGGGTGCTGAGGTTTGAAAGTAATCAGAAGCTACACGCATTCGTAAAGGCGTATCTGTAACGGTAGTATAAGGTACAATATAGATAGCTGAGTGATTAGTAAGAAAATTATTAGATGTCATTACTACTTCAGATACAGGGTCAAAAGCCCCATTATTATCATAGTCGATCCAAATTCTCACATTCTCGTAAAAGGTAGGACCTGTTTGCACAGATATGGATATACTGTCACCCTGAGTAATTGTTGTCGACACTCCGCAGGAATAATCCATATATCCAACCGAACCGTTACCGGTAGTGTGATCGATCGTATTAAAGGTGACATTATAAATTCCCATATTGCAACAATAGGTAGCTGTTGTTGCCGAACAAGTATCCGGAATTGGCCCTAAGCCAATGGACACCGTCACATAGTTAGGTTTTGTAATTGTATCATTGCCAATGGTATTGGTGGTGATCAATTTTACTGTGTAAACCCCATTAAGTACATAAGTATGTACCGGATTTTGAATGGTATCTGTATTCCCATCACCAAAATCCCAATACCATGTGTCCGCAAAAACGGAGAGGTCCTGAAAACTAACCACTCCATCACAGGTCAATGTGTCACCTGTAAATGCAGCCGATGGTGGAAAAGTATCAGGAAAGCAGGTTATAGTGACATCATCAATTGCCCAATTATCATTACCGGGTCCTGAATTACTTTGCTGCCTCCAGCGAAAATAGGTGCTATCAGAATATCCCGCCAGCGGTATGGTATCTGTTATAAAAGTAAAATTTGCATAGTTTCCTTCATTATAGGTGGTCATGTTGTTCCAGGTGGTACCATTGATCGAGTATTCTAATAGGATATTCTCTCCAAAATCAGCACTTTCACAGGGTGCAAAGGTGCCATTGGCGATCTTTAGGTAGAAACTGATAACCCCTCCGCCTGAAGTATTCAGTGCTTTTGTAGTGGCAGCCCTAATTCCTATATTCGTGAAATAAAGACCATTCCCACTATCAGCACCACAACTTGTGCTGGCAATTCCTGTATTAGCTGACCATTGAGTAGTATCAATATCCGGATCAAAATCATCACTCAGGCAGGTTTGAGCTGAAGTAAATTCTACAGAAAAAACAAGACACAGGAATGATACGATCGGTATCATTTTATTCATGATCACCATGGTTTTGATTGGAGGATAACAAATTTATTGAAATGAAAGCTAAAATACAAGCACTTTATGTCACATTATTGTAACCATGGGATCAAGAATGCAGCAATAATATAGGCTGGTTGAAGTTTTATATAGTAGAATTCGATGAAAATCCAACAAATACTGGAATCCCTGACAAATTAATAGTGCTATTTATCAAAGGCGCATTCATCATTGTGTATATTTTTTTTAATTTTATGCAAATTTGTTCAAGTAGTCAATATCCTTGACCGGTAAAAAGAGTAAACAACGTATGGCGAAAACTTTTCTCGATAGATTCTCCGATTTTCGCAAGGATGAAAGAGTTCCAAAGATCGTTGGACTGCTATTGATATTGCTTTCATTCATTTTGTTGATCGCATTTTTATCTTATCTGGCCACCTGGAAGATCGATCAGGATAAAGTATTCCAATTTTCATGGAGGCTGCTGGGTAATTCTGAGGTAGAGGTGGCCAACAAGCTTGGAAGATTCGGAGCCATCATCTCACATACTTTTTTCTACGATCTTTTTGGGTTGCCCTCTTTTGTATTTGTATTTTTGTCATTCGTATATGGTATCAGCTTGCTGTTGAAGAGGAGTGTCCTTAAACTACGTTCCGCTTTTCTTCATTCATTATTTATTCTCATATACCTTTCCAGTTCGCTGAATTTTGTAAGCTCACTGCTTGACCTTTCAGATTTTGCCTGGGGTGGAGCCCTGGGAAGTGCTATCAACTATTGGTTAAGCGCCTTTTTAGGTGACCTGGGAAATGGTATTTTATTGATATTCACCCTTTTGATCTATCTGGTAGTTGTATTTAATCTTGATATACCAATCCATCTTCCCACATGGTTTAAAAAGGAAGAAGGAGAAGAAGAGGATGATGATGGATTTCAACCTGTTATCGATAGGAGTGGAGAAATTGAAGATGTCCAAGAGGAGGGTTCTGAGGAGGAGACAATAGAGGAGGAGTTAGATAATGAAATAAGCAATGAGGAGGAGCTCGAAGATGGGGCGCCAGGGGAAGAGGGGAAGATAGATCTGGATATCGAAGAGACAAAGGAAGAAGCCCTTGTTGATAGGAATACGGTTCAAATGAACTATGATCCCACCCTTGATCTTCCAAATTATAAATACCCTACACTGGATCTTTTGGAAGATTATGGGGCTGATAAAATTGAAGTGAATCAGCAGGAGCTTGAAAAGAATAAGGACCAGATCATTGCCACTCTTGAAAATTACAACATCAAGATCGCTAAGATAAAGGCGACAATAGGACCAACGGTTACCTTATATGAGATCGTTCCTGCCCCCGGAATTAGAATCTCCAAGATCAAGAATCTTGAGGATGACATTGCATTGAGTTTATCTGCTTTAGGCATCAGGATCATTGCTCCAATACCCGGTAAGGGAACTATAGGGATAGAGGTGCCAAATATTAAGAAGGAGATCGTTCCTATGAGGACCTTGCTATCATCTGAGAAGTATCAAAATGCAAAAATGGATCTTCCGATTGCATTAGGTAAATCAATATCTAATGAGATATATGTGACTGACCTCGCCAAGATGCCGCATCTTTTGATTGCCGGGGCAACGGGCCAGGGAAAGTCAGTTGGTTTGAATGCAATTATCACTTCCCTAATATATAAGAAACATCCATCGCAAATAAAATTTGTGCTGATAGATCCAAAGAAAGTGGAGCTGAGTCTATATCGCAGTATCGAAAAGCATTTTCTAGCAAGGTTACCGGGTGAAGAAGATGCCATAACTACGGATACGAAAAAAGTAATTCATACTGTAAAAGCGCTTTGCATTGAGTTGGATGAGCGATACAATCTGCTTAAAGCTGCTCATGTCAGAAACATCAAAGAGTATAATGAAAAGTTTGTTGGGAGAAAGTTGAATCCTGAAAAGGGGCATCGGTTTTTACCATACATCGTTTTGGTTGTGGATGAGTTTGCCGATCTCATTATGACCGCAGGTAAGGAAATAGAGACACCAATTACGCGGCTTGCTCAGTTAGCCAGAGCTATCGGCATACATCTGGTGATCGCTACGCAAAGGCCTTCTGTAAATATTATCACGGGAACCATCAAAGCCAACTTCCCAGCACGTATCGCTTACAAAGTGACGGCTAAGGTTGATTCACGAACGATCCTTGACACAGGTGGAGCTGAGCAATTGATTGGACGTGGAGATATGTTGTTGGCTTCCGGAAGTGAATTGATTAGGTTACAATGTGGATTTGTGGATACACCGGAAGTGGAGAATATCACTGAATTTATCGGAAACCAAAAAGGATTTCCGGAAATTTTCTTACTGCCGGAATATGTTGATGAAAAGGAAATTGCAGAAGGATTTGATGTTGATGAAAAGGATGAGTTCTTTGCAGATGCGGCCCACATTGTAGTGCAAAACCAGCAAGGCTCTACATCTTTGATCCAGAGAAGATTGAAGTTGGGTTACAATAGAGCGGGCAGGATCATTGATCAATTGGAGGCTGCCGGTATTGTTGGACCATCAGAGGGAAGTAAAGCGAGAGAAGTGTTGTTTTCAGATCTCGAATTGGAACAATATTTGCGGCAACTAGATGAACCCAGTGATCAGGAAGATATTTAGTAACCGGTGTGACCAAGAGAATTATTAAAAATTTAGCAATGAATTTCATGATAAAGAAGAAACTTAGATCATTTGGAATGTTCTTGTTGAGCATTACTTTGCTCTGCCAGGTAGGTTTTGCACAGCCAGATGACACACGAGGAGCAGGGAAATCCGATCCTATTGCTAAGAAAATTCTAAATAAAGTAAGTAAGAAGTACAAATCCTATACTGCAGTAAAAGGGAACTTCGTATTAAAGATCGAAAACAAAGATCTGGATATCAATGAAGAACAGGAGGGCTCATTTTATTTAAAAGGGGATAAATTCAAATTAAATAATGCACAGCAAGAGATCGTTTGTGATAATACAACGATTTGGATATATCTGAAGGAAGTCAATGAAGTACAGATCAGCAATTTTGAGCCGGACGAGAATTCAATAACTCCTGCTCAGCTATTCACTATATATGAGAAGGATTTCATTTATCTCTATAGTGAAGAGGTCACTGAAAATGGGAAAGTATTACAGATCATTGAGTTGACACCTTTTGATAAAAGCAAACCTTATTTTAAGATCAAGCTATTCATTGAAAAGGCCACTTCAAATATTGCTAAAGCTAAAGTCTTTGATAAAAATGGCAATAGATACACCTACTTTGTATCGAATTTTACACCAAATCCTAACCTGCCTGATTTATTTTTCACATTTGATCAAAAAGCATATGCCGGTGTAGAAGTTATCGATTTACGTTAACTTTGTGTTTTCTTACAATACCAAAAAAGTGTTAACCTACATTTCTTTTTGATATGACATACGACATTATTATTATTGGAAGTGGCCCCGGCGGATATGTTGCAGCGATAAGAGCTTCGCAGCTGGGAAGTAAGGTGGCAGTTGTAGAGCGGTCAGAATTGGGAGGTATATGTCTGAATTGGGGATGCATTCCTACAAAGGCATTATTAAAGAGCGCAGAAGTTCTACAGTATGCGATGCACAGTTCTGAGTATGGAGTGAATACCAAAGATGTGGAAGCCGACCTGGGAAAGATGGTAGAAAGGAGCAGAAACTCTGCTGAAAGTATGAGCAAGGGGATCCAGTTTTTGTTTAAGAAGAATAAGATCGACATGATCGAAGGGACCGGGTCATTGATAAGTAATAATACCATTGAAGTCACAGATGGCAATGGGGAAAAGAAAACATATGAAGCTAAGAATATCATTTTAGCTACAGGGGGGAGGTCAAAAGAATTACCCAATATTGTTCAAGATGGAAAGAAGGTCATTGGTTACCGGGAAGCCATGGTAATGAAGGATATTCCTGAATCAATGGTCATAGTGGGTGCAGGAGCCATTGGGCTTGAATTTGCTTATTTCTACAATGTGCTGGGTACAAAAGTGACTATTGTTGAATTCCAGGAGCGTATTGCTCCTTTTGAAGATGAAGAAGTTTCAAAGGAGTTGGCGAGGAATTTTCGAAAGCAGGGCATGAAAACAATGGTAGGCAGTTCTGTGGAGAAGGTGGATGCAGCGGATAAACTGTGTAAAGTATCCGTTAAGACCGAAGAAACCAATGAGGAGTTAGAGTGTGATATTGTACTTTCTGCCGTTGGCGTCACCCCAAATATTGAAGGAATAGGGTTGGAAGAGTTGAAAGTAGCTACCCAAGATGGTAAAGTTGTTGTGGACGAGTTTTACAGGACTAATGTTGAGGGTATTTATGCTATCGGAGATATCATAAAAGGACCGGCATTAGCGCATGTCGCTTCAGCGGAAGGAATTTTGTGTGTGGAGCATATCGCAGGGAAATCTCCTGAACCCCTGGATTATAATAATATCCCAAGCTGCACCTATTGCAGGCCTGAGGTCGCCTCTGTGGGGTATACTGAGAAAGGAGCCATAGAGGCAGGGTTTGAGGTTAAGGTGGGTAAATTCCCTTTTATGGCATCAGGGAAGGCAAGTGCTTCCGGTGCTCGGGAAGGATTCGTAAAGGTCATCTTCGATAGTAAATATGGCGAGTGGTTGGGTGCTCACATGGTAGGACAAAATGTAACAGAGATGATCGCTGAAGTAGTTACTGCCAGGAAATTGGAGACCACAGGCCATGAGATCATTAAGGCGGTGCATCCCCACCCAACAATGTCGGAGGCCATTATGGAAGCCACTGCTGCCGCTTATGGGGAAGTCATTCATTTGTGATCTGAAATTGTAGTAACTAAAATCCTAAACTATATATTAGCATAAGTTTAGGGATTCTTAAAGTTTCGAGTTTAGTGTTTCGGATTTCGAATTTATTAGTAATGAGAGGATTTTGATTTTTATAAAATCTTGATATATAGAAGATTATAGGGAATGAAATTACCTTATATGGGGGTTCCCCCTTCCTTCCCCCGGAAACAAATTGCCATTTTTTTTGGAGAAAAGTACAAACAGTTTTCGCAAAAAGGTGACACGAGTTAGATGAATTTGGTGTGGTTTAATGGTAAGGTATGAATGTAGGCGCAAGGAAAAGAGGGAAAGGAAAAAGAAGAAGAGAATTCGGATAGATAGTTTTATTTTTTCCCTTGGGGGAACGGGACATCCCCCCACAACAAATTACTGTTTTTTAATCAAACCAAATGAAACAGTTTTCGCAAAAAAGTTACACGCAAATGCGATGTTGATTAAATGGTTAGATAAAGAAGAGAGAAGAAGGAAAGACAGAGAAACAAAAGCTGCTTTCACCAACCACGAAGAGTAATGAGTAGCCAATACAACCAGACTCAGCAAATAGATTAGGCGTATTCAGCTTTTGAATATAAGGTTTATTTTTTATACTTTTGTTAATTGCTCGAGAGTTAGCCACTTCTGATATAAATTATTGAGCCATGGTTAGAGCCTGCAAACACATCTTAGTAGCTATTTCCTTTGTATTCCTGTTCAGCTCATTGTTAGGAAAGCATATTGGTAAGTTAGATAGCGTTAATCTAATATCCACTTATCAGAATGCCGACACTGTTTATTTTAAGATCAATAGCACTTTATCCAGCTTGTTGTTATTTAAATCCAATGATTTCAATATTACTGATTCAACCATTACTATTGACCTTTTTTATTGCCTTAGTGGATTGTTTATTATGGATTATTATTCAGATACAATGGCTGTATATCCAGTGCCGAATGGTTCATATAGCTTGCAATGTAATTTGATGATCGTAAAGAGATATATAGATACAACTTGTACAAATTTTACGGCAGCAGATTCAATCTTACAGCTATTAGTGAAAGATTCAAATGGGGTACATTTTGATTCCTGGGTGCAAGTTAGGGATATTGATGCCAGCAAGAATACGACTATTTATCCTAATCCGGTTACTGACCGGCTATCAATTCTCATAAATAGCAATGCCCCTCTACCTGTGGAAATGGAATTAATGGATGTGCAAGGCAGAATTGTGCAACGAACTACACTCAACACATGTAGGGCTACTATTGACATCGGTGAAAAGCGAAAGGGATTTTACCTGATGAGGCTAGTGAATGAACAATTCATTGATCACTGGAAGATACTGAAATTGTAAAGGCATAATCACAAACGAAAGCTGTCTCCACACAATAAGGAGTGTCAATAGATTCGAAATTTAAAAACTACCAACATATGAAAGATCAATTTGACTATGTAACTAAATTGGATATCAAATACGACCATTTGCAACGGATAGATATACCACAATTGGTCAATGAGTGCGAAGATAAATGGTTCAACCAAACATTGACAAAAGTGAACGACAGTGTTGTAAGAATTGGAATTGTTGAAGGTGAATATCACTGGCACAAGCACGACAAAGATGATGAGTTTTTCTTTGTGCTTGAAGGGCAGTTGCTCGTTGATCTGGAAAGCCGGACCATTGAACTCAATGCCAACCAGGGCGTAACCATTTCAAAAGGGCTGCTACACCGGCCGCGAGCGCCAAAAAAGACCATTATATTGATGGTAGAGACAAGCAACATACAGCCGGTGGGCGACTGATCACCATTTTGATATATCGTTTGTTTTCTATACTTTTATTATTTGGAAAGTACTTTTAACCCTTTGGAGTGAGGAGATAAAGAGCAATGCCTGTAGCTATATGGTATGAGGGGATAAATGCATTGCATTTATTTGAATGTACCCACTACTTAAAAAATAAATTTGCAAAATTCATCATAATGTAGTAACTTTGTAATTACATTAAATATACGAAGTTATGGAATTATCAATAATTCAAATAGGAAACTCTAAAGGATTTAGACTTAGTAAAACTTTGATTGAAAAATACAATATCAAAGATAAAGTTGAACTTATACTTGAAAAAGGATACATCATATTAAAACCTATTTCAAAACCAAGAAAAGATTGGGGTACAAAATTCAAAGAGATGAATGAAAATGGTGATGATCAATTACTATTCAATGATGTTTTTGATGATGAAAATCTAGAAGAATGGATTTAAGCCAATATCAAATTGTCCTTGTAAATCTTGATCCAACTATTGGGAGTGAAATAAAAAAAACAAGGCCTTGTGTTATTATTTCACCTGATGAATTGAATAAATACCTTCGAACTATTATTGTTGCTCCGATGACAACAAAATCGAGAAAATATCCGACAAGAATTGAGGTTAAGCATGAAAAGAAAATTGGTTGGATTGTAATTGATCAAGTTAGAACAATTGACAAACAACGTATTATCAAAGTTATAGGAAGACTATCTCGTCCTGAGATTAAAGAAGTTAAATCAGTAATGAAAGAGACTTTTATAGACTGAAAAAAAACAATAGGTAATAAAGGTAATTTCGGGAAGGCTACAATCGTATTTCAGGACGAAAAATCAACTGTAAACTTATTACAGGATTAAGTAAAAAACTGTAAACTTTTTTTAGGACGACACACATAATTAAGCACGCACGAGGACATGCGCCTTTGGTTAGAGACAAGCAACATACAGCCGGTTGGCGACTGATCTGTGTTTTGGGGATATGAAATATTTTTAATACCTTTATTGGCGTAAGAAGTTCCCTTATGAAAGGGGGGCAATTGGGAAGTATATATATTAGCACTCATGATTACTCCTTCAGATACTAAAACTTATAATTATGAAAAAGTGCTTGGCAGTGATATTCCTTATTGTAGGATTATTGAGTGATACATTTTCTCAAGAAAGTGGCAAGATCCTACTAGGTGGTAATTTTGAATTTCGATTAAAAGAGTCAAATTCCGATATATTTGATACCAATGATCTATTCTATTACACCTGTGATTGGAATAATGATAAATAGAAATATTGCCTTTGGCTTAGCCGGTGGTTATACTTATGCCGAAAATTCATATAATAATATGTACTATTTCTCCAAAATTGCAGGAAGTCATTTGTCATTTGCGCTTTTTGCAAGAATTCATAATAAAATTGATCAGAAAGAGAAAGTAAAATATTATTTTGAACCATATTTTGGAACGGCTTTGGTTTATCAGCAAATATCAGATATTGATGCTAATGAATATGAAGGTGGGGCAAATATGGGATTACTATTTTTTGTTTCAAATAGGATAAGCCTGGAATTAAGTGTCGCAACGATTAAGTATTTGAGAATTAAGTTTAGTGACGATTCGGAAACGATCCGAAATTTTATAGTAAAATACAATTTGGTTAATCCCAATTTTGGGTTAAAATTTTACTTATAACAAATAACACGTCCTGTTTGTACCAGTCTTTTGTATTTTTAACTATGAATATTACTCATAAAATCTAAAAGAATTGATCAAAAAAATCATTTATATTGGATTTGTTGCAATGACCTTGTTTGGCTGTGAAAAAGACAACAGCGGAAACATATTATTAAAGCGATTTATTTTTAAAGATACATTTAATGAATACCCCGGGCCTAATGATTGGGAATTAACGGCAGATTTTGAAGCCAATTCAGGAGATACTGCTTTTGCAAGAATTGGAGATGGGCAGCTTGAATTATATACTAATCCTGGTTTTAAGGGACGGGATAGAGAAACTAATGCAAGCGCATATATTGAATTGCCAGAATTCAATGCTGATCAAAAAGTCGGTGTGATATATATAAAAATGATTGCAGAAGAGCTTAGTTGTTTTCTGTATCAAGGTGACGAATCAGATTATGCTAGTTTTCGGTTTGGATTGAGCAATGTTAGGGTTTCCAATTCGGGCTATGGTAATTTGCTGTTGAATAATGATACTCTTCGAATAGAAGTAGACCTGATAGATCAAAGACACGCTATTTTTATAAATGATTATGATCAAGAAGCAAGGAAAAATAGGGGAGATGAAATTTCTATAAGGTATTATAATAATTTCCCTAATCATATTCAGTTTAGATGTGGGAATTATATTGCTTATGGAATGGCACCAAGAAGCCGACATATAATAATAAACGAAATTGAGATCTATTATTATGAATAGTATAATTGCTTTTGAATGCTGATCAATTGAGGCCATTAGGGACAGAACTTGGTTTAGTCAAACAGTTACACCACATTTAATCGCGTTGAAAAAGTGTGCTAACTATTTTCAACAAAATTTCTGCCCTTTTCTAAATAATCTTATTTTTATCTTATATTTAAGAACACAAAACAGTTTTTAGACGGACTGCCGTTAGTTGAATAAAACATTAGTAAAATGCCTACAAATAAAATAGTAACCTCAGCAATTGCTTTCCTCCTCTTATGTAATTATGTGGCCGGCCAGCATAAATTGGTTTGCGGGACCGATCAATATATGAGTAAAATCAACCACTCTCATGATTATCCCAAGCAACCTGTATTTGCTTATGATCAAGACTCAATAATACCTATTCGCTATTTACCGGTTGTATTTCATGTCCTCTATAACGACAGTATTGATAATATATCAAAAGCTCAGATCGATGATGCGTTATCGATATTAAACAGGGATTTTCGAAAGCAAAATCCGGATACCATAGATATTATACCTGAATTTAAAGGCCTTGCTGCCGACTGTAGAATTGAATTTAAACTTGCCACCATTGATCCTCTTGGTAACAGTTCTGATGGAATTACTCGTACCTATACCGATACACTAGAATTTGACAATGATGAAGCACAGCATTCGTCAAAAGGTGGGATTGATGCTTGGCCAAATCACAAGTATTTAAATATATGGGTAGTAAAGAAAATATTTGGTTTTGCTGCCGGAGGGACTGCTGCTTTCCCCGGTACTAATCCCGAATCAGATGGGATATTAATAATGAACAATTCAGTTGGAACTATTGGTACTGGACTCTCTCAATGGAGTAGAGTCTTTACTCATGAAGCGGGGCATTTTTTGTATTTATACCATATATGGGGAGGATTAACAGGTTGTGGTGATAATGTAAATTGTATTACGGATGATATTGTGGATGATACACCAAATACAAAAGGTAATTGTACTGTTTGTAATGATTATGAATATTCATGTGGAACATTGGACAATGTTCAAAATTATATGGATTATGCA
>CAZNGA010000001.1:0-126548 GCA_964572485.1 uncultured Chitinophagales bacterium | reverse complement strand
CATTCTGGCAGATATTAAGAAAAGACAGTTGCCCGGGAATTAATGTTCAAATACCGGTGTGGGACAAATAAAATTGAAATCGTTTTTATCACAGTACCTAACGACCCCTCGAAGGCACGTCATTGCGAGGATCCGCCGGCTGGCGGACCGGGCTTTCCGCTGTATCTGTTCCCCTAAATTCTCCTCCTAAAAATTAGGAAAAAAGGATGGTGCTTCAATCCCTCACGCAATCATTGTCTATAGAACGTAGCGCCCGCTTTTTATATCATCAGAAAAATCCTTGACAGTCCTTTCTCCCAGGACCTTCTCAAATTGATCCCGCATGACCTTAAAATCCTTATGAATAGCACAAGGATTTTCATCTGAGCAGGTCTTTAATCCAAAAGCGCAGTTACAGAAAAACCCTAACCCATCAATGACCTCAATGATCCTAAGTATTGGCATATGTAAGACCTTTTCATGGATGTACCCCCCCCCTTTGGGCCCCCTTCAATGAAATAAGAACCTCTCTCCTGACGAGATCCTGTAGGATCTTGCCCAGGTAATGGGAAGGCATTTCCAGTGCTTTTGATATTTCACCTATGGTGATCTTGCTATCCTCGGATCCATTTGCAGTAATGTAGATCAAAGCTCTCAGCGCATATTCACATGAATTTGATAACATAGCTCAATTGGTTACATCGGCATAGGAATCAAAACCCACATCCTTGGATGCAGGTTGACAACCTACAAAAATCAGTAATGCCATAACTCCAATAGCTGCAATAATTACTTTGAAGCTTTTCATAATTACTCATTTTTGGGGATTAATTAATATTATATCGTTCTAAAATATTCTAAAATTTTTCTGGCATCCTCCTCAGTAAGGTTTTGATTAGCCATAGGAGCCATATTGTACTCTATCAAGAGCTTCTTGGCAATAGGATCTTTCTTCAACATTTCTTCCGGGTTTAGGATCATATTCATGATCCACTCAGGTGATCTCCTTTCTATAACACCTGCCTGAGCTGGTCCTATAAATTTTTCTGTTGGCTTATGACAAGCAGTGCACTTTTCTTTATAGATCTTTTCACCTTCAGCAACCCACTCCTCATTAAGATCTCCAAGAACGATCTCGTTAATAGGGCCAATTCCCTTATTATCCATTGGGTCAACTTCTACTGCTTCAGCAACCTCACTTTCGGTAGCATTTTCGTCACCACCAACGTTGTCGCCTTGAGAACAATTAACGAAGAATAAACTGCTTAACATGCAGAAAACAAACATTCCTTTTATCGAATTCATCAATGCGTATTTCATTTCTTTTTCATTTAGATTTACTAAATAATTTCGCAAAAATAAAGCATAAATTTGAATGATAAACGACATAAAGGTCTTTTTTTCAGTAATTATCAAAATTTACACCCTAAACCAAGCTACCTCCTCAAAATTCGCTATCTTCATTTTATGTTTTCCAACTTTATCGATGCTCTTACTCTCTCCTTAAATGAACCCCTTCCCGGTGAATTGGCTCAAAATAAAATGGCTCCTCCAATAAGACTTTTACAGAAAAAATCACAGGCAGTAGATACCAACCCCAAGCTAAGTGCAGTATTGGTCTTACTATATCCTGTGGATGACAAAGTGCATACCGTATTGATGCTACGAAATGCTTATGATGGTGTACATAGCGGGCAGATCAGCTTTCCCGGAGGCAAAAGTTCTGATAATGACAATTCACTAGAAACTACCGCTTTAAGAGAAGCTGAGGAAGAAATTGGTATTGATCGCTCTGAAGTTTCAATTATCGGTAAGTTAACTCAGCTTTACATTGAGCCCAGCAGATTTCTTGTGTACCCTTTTGTGGGCTACCTGCCATCCAAACCCCATTTTATCCCAGATAAAAGAGAGGTTGTTGACCTTATCGAAATGCCGCTAAGCTTTTTGGTGGACGAAAATAAGGTGAGAGAAAAAGATATAGTTTTAAACAATAATAGAGGCACTATTTTTGCTCCTTATTTTGATGTCTATGATCATGTGGTCTGGGGAGCTACAGCTATGATGTTGAGCGAATTGAGGGATATTATCCGGCCCTTAATTTGAGCTGTAAGAATAGCAATCCCTATCTAAAAATGTATTATCTTGCAAATAAGAATCCTCTCATCTTAAAAGATACAACCATGAAAAAAGTTATACTATCCGCCATTTTACCGTTCTTCCTCTTTGTCACTAATTCAAATGCTCAAGCATGGTATCCTCTAGGCACAGGTACTGATGGTCAAGTGGGCTCCGTTTTCAATTATAATGGCTATATATATGCTGCAGGGTATTTCCTTACTGCCGGGTCTGCCAATACTAATCACATTGCTAAATGGAATGGTGTAAGCTGGTCAGCACTTGGTTTGGGGATGGACACTGTTACCAATAAACAGGTCACAACAATGGCAGATTTTAATGGGGCACTATATGTAGGAGGGAGTTTCACAGTTGCAGGAGGTACACCGGCCAGTGCTGTTGCCAAATGGGATGGAGGTGCCTGGTCAGCACTTGGAAGTGGTATCACGGGAGGTGGACTATTTAATATGGTAGCTGCTATGGAAGTATATAAAGGGGCCCTATATGTGGGTGGCATCTTTAAAAATGCCGGCGGTAGTTCAGCAACATATATTGCCAAGTGGGATGGAGCCACCTGGTCGGCAGTCGGCTCAGGAGTAAACTGGTGGGTGTATTCCTTGGAGGTATATAATGGAGAACTATACGTCGGCGGGAGCTTTGATACTGCAGGGGGAATCTTTGCATCATCAATTGCAAAATGGAATGGGACTACGTGGTCAGCAATTGGATCAGGAACAAATGGTGAAGTTCGGGAGATGGCAGTACTAAATGGGGAACTTTATGGAGCAGGGACCTTCACCTCTGCAAATGGTGTTGCAGCCAATTATACAGCAAAATATAATGGGGCCACCTGGGCACCTCTTGGTTCGGGAATGAATGGACAATGTACCAGCATAAAAGCAGATACAATCAATAATTTGATCTATGTGGGTGGATTATTCAGCACAGCAGGAGGAGTTTCGGCAAGTAGAATTGCCAAATGGAGTGGCACCAACTGGACGGGGATGTCAACAGGAATGAATGGTACTATTTGGGCAATAGAAGTCATGAATGGAGACGTATATGCGGGAGGGGATTTTACTTCAGCAGGAGGAGCCTCTGTGAGCAATATTGCAGTATGGCAAAACCCTAATGCAGGCCCTGCGATCAACACAACGAATCCGGCCAACAATGATACGTCGGTAGCCATTGACAAAACTGTGATCATTGGGTTCACTAAACCCATTGACACATCAACCTTTACTTTCTCATGCACCCCTGATGCAGGGGGTTGGGTCGAAAGCTGGAATAACGGATCAACCAGCTTAACACTCTCCCATACTGACTTCGTAAACAGTGCCTCATATACTGTTGAGGTCACCTATGCTGAAGACACGAGTGGCAACCTACTGATTGGAGGCAGCGTTCCAAATCCCTGGACCTTTACAACAGAAAGCATCATAAATAATACTTATGATCTGTACCCTCAGAATAAGTTGGTAATTTATCCCAATCCTTTTAGTGATAAATGCACAATTATTTTACCCAAAGATTATTGCACGAATGCACAATTATCATTTCATCTTTATGATCTCTATGGTAGAGAGATCAAGGTGATCGAACACATCAGTGAACGCTATATACAATTAATGAAAGGGGATTTGCCTAAAGGAGTATACTATTTCTCTTTTGAAACTAAAATTGGCAAATTAGGTGGTGGCAGTATTATCATCTATTAATCTTTCAGACACCTACAGCTGAAATAATACCTGAAATCAAATTTATCAATGATCATTTCTGCATCATATTTTCTCATGCCAATCACCCAACCATTATAGGTATCGGCAGTAGTACTGCTCCAAAAGAAGGTTTGCATTTCACGATAATAAAATTCCTTTTCCCGACTCCATTCACGAAAGCCTCCCATTAGGGCATTGAATCCGCTTTCACCATCTACTTTTAATTTGTCAGCCGCAGTTTCCTTTCCCCCATTAAAATCGATCATATATTCCCACTCTTCTTTTGAGGGCAAATGCCATCCATCAGGGCATGCTGTTTTAGCCTCTTCCATTATATATAAACGGCCATATCGCTCACAATTTCCAGGTAAAAGCTGTGAGCAAACACTCTCCTCAGTTTCAAGATTGAGGTTCTCAGCCATCCATGTTTGATTCCCAATTTTAACCGTTTTGTAGGATTTTCCATCGCGTTTATCCTCAAGAGTACCGGACTCAACATTGGTGGCAACCACTGGATCCTTATCAGAAACCCTCTCTTCTTCCTTCGCTTTATCATCTATTTGGGTGGAATTTTCTTCTTTTGTTGGATCCTTTTCATGATCACCATCATTATTATTACATCCCATCATTATAATGATGGCTGCAGAAATGGCTACAATTCTTAAAAGTATAAGTTTCTTCATAGATTGATTTTATATAAACAACTTGTATTAGAAATCACGTCAAATTTAAAACTTTCTTTTTTGAATAAGTATCAGATTGTAAAATAATGTGGTAATTGGATACAATATTTGTCATTTCACCACCGATTTTAGTCCATTCGCCTAACTTTCAAGTCAACTCATCCCTCAAACCATTCTTTTCATCAAATAAAAAGAACAGCTAGACCCATTCTACGTATTAAATATAACCTTTTGAACACTCTTATCTTACTTATGTAAGGTTTCCGAGATTATAGGTGGAATTTCAATAGCCCTGATGATAAATTTACGTACATAATAATGAAGGACAAATATCAACTTTCATTGAATGCACATTATTCCAAACAAAATAATGGTGGATAAGTATTTTTTTATAACACTAATATTGGCTATGCTCATTAGCCTTGAAACCAATGGAGCACAGAGAACTTCTGTGCAGAGTGGGAACTGGACAACCCCCGCAACATGGGATTGCAATTGTGTGCCGGACCCATCTGATGATGCGATCATAACTACAGGGCACACTGTCACCCTTACGAACAGTTCCACCATCAATATTCTTTCCATACAATCATTAGGTGCTTTGGATGTGGCGACGTATGATCTTACCATCACCGGTGATCTTGCTGTGGATGGCTCACTTGACGGCTTTGGAGATATCATTTTATCAGGTAATAATTCAAATATAGACGGAACAGGGATCATAACCTCATTAGGAGATATCATTATTGAAAACGATAAATCCATCCTTTCCACTGCTACTATTGCATTACTAGGTGGAGACCTTGTATTGGATGGAGATCATACAATTACAAATAATGGGATCATAAGCGTTGCTGTGGGAAATATTACTGCCACTGATGAAGATGCAAAATGGGTAAATGCTGCTAACGCCACTTTATATTTAGCCAATGCCCTATTCCCCGGTGACGGGAAACTTGATGCTTCGGCTTCAGGAAATACCGTATCCTATTATAAAAATGGTGCTCAAAATATAAAAGATCCCACAAACGAATATTACCATCTCACCCTTTCCACTTCAGGAAAGAAATCCTTGACACATGATATTGAAATAAATGGGAACCTTTCAATTACTGGTACTGCACAACTGGACTGTAATGACAGGTCAATCAGCCTGGCAGGAAATTGGGTAAATAATAGTTCGCATGCAGATCCCTTTTTGGAACAAACAGCTCAGGTGGTCTATGACGGAGGATCAGCGCAAACAATAACAAATTCGAATGGTGAAGAGACCTATTATACAATGGAGATCAACAAATCAGCCAATGATGTCAGCCTCAATGATAACATTACAATAACGAATCAAACAACACTTAATTCCGGGAATCTGATATTAGGGAATAATACACTGACCTTGGATGTGAATGCTTCCTTTGATGAAGAATCAAGCTCAAGCTATGTATTGACAGGTACTTCAGGAAAAATAAAACATAACATCAATTCTACGGGAGATATTACTTTCCCTTTAGGCACCAATTTAGATTTCTCTCCATTAAATATTTCAATTAATAATTACACGGGAATCGGTTCTGAATATTTAGAAGTTCAACTTGATGATGTGATGCATCCATTCATGTCTGGAGGAGATTATATAACAAAGTACTGGACACTAAATTCAGGAAACATCAGCACCATCAATTATACCATTGACTACGAATATGGAGATGCAGATATTACAGGCTCAGAGAACAATTTGAATGCAGTGAGATGGAACGGAAGTGGATGGGCTTCATATGATCCCGTAGATGCCCCCAATAATTTACTCGAGGTCACAACAGCAATTACAAATGTACCTATCAATCATGAATTTACAGGAGGTAGTGGCTCTGCTCTTCCAATTGAATTATTAAGTTTCAGTGGGAAGCCAATTGGAAATGCGATCGAAATATTCTGGGCAACGGCAACAGAAATTAACAACGACTTCTTTACCATCGAAAGAAGTACAAATGGTAATGATTTTGACCTTGTAGGCAATATTGATGGCGCAGGAACAAGCTACACTACAAACAACTATTTCTTTATTGATGAAAATCCAAATTTTGGAACTTCCTATTACCGCTTAAAGCAAACTGATTTCGATGGCCACTTTGAATATTCAGAGATCATCGCTGTCAAAAGCAATATTCAATACCCATTGGATAAGGAAATAAAAGTTATCCCTAATCCCGTAATGACAGGCCAGGGATTTACCATTGAACTACCGGGTATTTACAAGATGGAAAAAATATCAATTAGAATATATAACAGTTTTGGTAAAATAGTATTTGAGACTTCAGCGGTTTCTTCATCACAAGAGGTATTGGTCACTGCTGATTCCCAGATCAATTTACCTGCTGGAATTTACTTTGTTACTACTTCTGCTGAAGGAAGTTCATCAATAAAGATGCAAAAGTTTGTCATTCAAAGTAATCCTGATAATAATAATTAGAAAGTTGAAACCATATATCAACCATAAGAGAGAGAGAGGGTCAATTTTACGGATCCATCGCCATGTGTCACTTTCATGGAGATGGATCGTTTTGATATGTTTGACTTTACTGACCATATCATTATCAGCTCAAAATAATCCCCCAATATTTAAAAATGATACTTTTACAGTTTATCTGAATACCTGGCGATATTTAGATGTACAAAAGAATGATAGCGACCCTGACGGTGACAATCTCATTACAACATCAATATTAGTACCCCCTCAACATGGTATATCTTGGTTGGCATTTGCAGACAGTATTGTTTATTGGCCTAATGGGGGATACTTAGGATTGGACACACTGGGATATCGATTGTGTGACGATAATGTCACGCCCCTTTGCTCTGATACTGCCTGGGTCTTTATAAATGTTGTATTGCCACCTGCCCCTCCTATTGCTTTGGATGATATCGTCTCATTGCCTGAGGATGACAGTGTAATAGTTGAAGTGCAGGCAAATGATACTGATCCGAATGGAGATTCACTGGGCACAACAATATATATAGGTCCAAGTTTAGGGTCAGCAATTGTGATCAACAAATCGATCCAATATATTCCTTTTCTAAATAATTATGGATTTGATACGATCCAATATATCGTCTGTGATCCTATCTTATGCGATACGGCCTCAGTATACATAACAATTGTTGGAAGTAACGACCCTCCTTTTGCAGCTATAGATAGTGTTTTCATGGAAGAAGACTCCATAGCCACTTTTAATATCCTTTTAAACGACTATGATACCGATGGCGTAATCGTTCTATCGTCAGTTGATACCATTGGTAGTTTGAGCAACGGCTCTATGGTCAACAACCTCGATAGCACCTTTACTTACACTCCAAACGGTAATTTCTTCGGTTTGGATTCTATCAGGTACCAAATTTGCGATAATGACTCCACCTGTGATACCGGCAGAATAGTAATTACAGTAAATCCAGTCAACGACCAACCTGTTGCTGTCGATGATGGAATGGTGATCATGGAAGATATTAAATCAATGATAGATGTTCAGGCAAATGACTACGACATAGAAGGGGGCCAATTATTTACCTCCATTTTGACCATGCCAAATAGCGGATCAGCCATTGTTTTGAATTTTGATAGCATCCAATATACGCCAGGTGCCCATTTCTTTGGATTTGATACGATGCAGTACATCATATGTGATATTGGCGGATTGTGTGACACTTCTACTATAATGATAGTCACAACTTCCGTAAATGATTTTCCCTATGCAATTACAGATACAGTGATCACTGATGAGGATGTTGGTGCCACTATTAATATTGTCAAAAATGATTATGATGTCGATGGTATACTTATTATATCTTCATTGGCATTATCCGTAGGACCTGATCATGGGAGCCTGATCTTCAATTACGACAGTACTATTTCATATACGCCTGCTCCTAATTATTTCGGGATCGATAGCTTTAGGTATATCATTTGTGATGATCAAGGTGATTGCAGTAGCGGCTTAGTGCTAATAACTGTTAACGATATAAATGATCCACCACTTGCCAAAGTAGATACTACCATTATTAATATGGATCTTACAACTACCCTAAATGTATTACTCAATGATCTTGATATTGATGGGTACCTGGATCTTACTACTGTGGATACGATTTTTGGAACATTGAATGGCACCATCTTCAATAATAATGACAGCACCTTCACCTATTCTCCTAACAGTGAATTCAACGGGATTGATAGTTTCACATATATCGTTTGCGATAACGGATTTCCAATTCTATGTGACACGGCAAAGGTCATTCTGATCATCTCAACAGATCTATCTGATGAAGTTCCTTTCTTTATACCTGAGGGCTTCTCACCTAATGGAGATGGCATCAATGAATATTTTGAGATCGGAGATATTGAGAATTATCCGGGAAGTGAGTTGATCATTTTTGATCGCTACCAAAAGGTAATATATAAGAATAGTAGTTACACGAATAACTGGAGAGGCACAGGGTTGAATGGTAAGGATCTGCCCGATGGCACTTACTTCTACCTTTTAAAGATGGCAAACGGGAAAAGATACATGGGATATATCGCTTTATATAGATAGATAAAAAAACAATGGGGAGAACACTTAAAATAGGATTTCTGTTAATGATGATCAATGCTTGTGCTTTTGGCCAGCAGGAAGCTATGATCAGTCAGTATATGTTCAATGAGCTTGCCATTAATCCTGCCTATGCAGGAAGCAGAGAACGTCTCACAGTGAATGCCCTTTACAGGGATCAATGGGTTGGATTAAATGGGGCACCAACTACTTATACTATATCAGCACATTCTCCATTTAAGGTTTCGAACTCAGGGGTAGGCTTGACTGTTTTCAATGATAGGATCGGTGTGGTAAGTGAAACAGGGGTATTTGGAAATTACTCATATAAATTTGCAGTAGACGATGGCAACCTGCAATTAGGCATAAAAGGTGGTATCTCATACTATAGAGGCAACTTCGCACAAGTAGAAACAGCAGATCAGGATGATCCGGTATTCAGTTTAAATTCTTCAGGTTTGATCCTTCCCAATTTTGGCTTAGGGATTTATTACAGCACTGATAAATTCTATGTAGGGGGCTCCATTCCTAGTCTGTTACAAAATAAGATCAACTTAGCTGAAAATAGTGTCTTTACAGATAAAGAATCTCATCAGAATCGTCATTACTTTATAACAGGTGGATTACTGCTGCAATTGCAGGAGAACATTAAAATGAAACCTTCGCTACTCTTAAGATCCTTCAACTATCATCCCATCCAGCTTGACATGAACACGAATTTCATTTTCTATGATGTGCTATGGGCTGGAGTATCATACAGAACAAAAGATGCAATGGTCTTTCTGGCAGAATATAGGATAAATAATCAACTGCAGGTTGGATATGCTATCGACCTGCCGATGGGTCCTATTAAGGGATTCAGAATCATCACCCATGAATTAATGATAAGATATGAGATCTCATTTGATAAATCAAAAATTATAAGCCCAAGATACTTTTGAGCATAAAATAAGGCAGAGAAATGTACTTCCTATTTACAAAATATAATAAACACTTAGTAAAACAGCTTATCGTTGCTTTTGCTCTCCTTTTGGTGCTACCTGCTATGGCACAAAATAAAAAGGTGCAAAAAGCGGATGCCTTGTTCGCTACAAAATCATTTAAACAAGCCATTACTTTATATGAAAGTGCTGTCAAGAAAAGCAGGAGACCGCAAACGATAATCAACCTTGCAGAATGCTATAGGATGACAAATGACTTTGAGAGATCAGCCCATTGGTACAAAAAAGTGATAAAAAAGAAAAAATGCGATTACCATCAATATTTCAACTACGCAAAAGTTTTGATGGTACTACATAAATACGATGAGGCCAAAGAGTGGTTTGTAAAATATGCCGAATTAGATGATAACCATATCGGTAGTGACATGGCAGAACAATGCGATCTGATCCTCCAATTAATGCAGGACTCTATAAACTACAAGTTAACAGTATTGCCATCCAACTCTCGCTATTCTGACTTTGGAGCCACCTTTTACGATGAAGGGTTCATCTTTGCTTCCTCAAGGGAAAATGATCTGCTCGGCGGATTTAGATTCATGAGATCAAAAGAGCCTTTCTATGATCTCTTTTATGTCAATAAAAATGAAGATAACTCTTTCTCTAAACCGGTTTCATTCTCAAAAAGAATTAATACAAAATTTCACGAAGGCACAGCAACATTTAATAAAAATGAGAACATCATTTATTTTACAAGAAGTAACTATTCTGGTGGCGTCAAGCACAAAGATGATAATGGAGTGGTTCGGTTAAAGATCTACCAGGCACACCTTGTAAATAAATCATGGAAAGGCATTGAAGAATTTCAATACAATGATGATTCCTATTCAACCGGATACCCAAGCTTATCAGAAGATGGTAACACATTGTTTTTCGTATCTGATATGCCGGGAGGGTATGGAGCTACTGATATTTATATGTGTAGAAAACAAGGTAATGGCTGGTCAAAACCTATAAATCTGGGCCCAAAGATCAACACTGAATACAGCGAGATGGCACCCTATATTCATCCAGATGGGACATTGTATTTTTCATCTGACGGACATTTAGGATTTGGCGGATTAGATATTTATTCTGTGAGCTATGGTAATGAAATATTTGGTGAAATTTCATTGATCAAACCACCTATCAATTCAGCCAATGATGATTTCGGGTTTATTCTTGATGAAGAGAAAAGAACCGGGTATTTCAGCTCTAATAGAGCTGGGGGAATTGGAGATGATGACATCTATCATTTCGAAAAATTTGCACCTGATTTCTTTTGTCAGCATAAGGTAGAAAACAACTCATACAGTTACACTTTCTTTGAAGAGAACACCATAGCCACATTTGACCTTCCTTTAGCGTACGAATGGGATCTTGGCGATGGGACAAAAAAACGAGACCTTGAGGTTGACCATACTTTCGCAAAACCGGGCACATATATCATCAACCTAAATATTATCGACTCTATAACAGGGGCCATCTTCTACAACGAAGCCACTTATCAGCTGGAAATTGAAGATATTAAACAGGTATGTATTGATGCTGTTGATACAGGAATAGTAGGTACTCCAATCATCTTTGATGGTGTAAGGTCAAATCCTGAAAACTGCACTATTGAAGATTACTATTGGGATTTTGGAGACGGTGGAAGAAAAATAGGGGTTATGGTTAATCACACCTTTAGTAAAGCAGGCAATTTCAAAGTTACTCTTGGTGTTACCGGTTCCTCAGGAGATTTTACTTGCAAATCGTGTTCTTATAAAAAAATTGTGATCCTTGATCAACAAGAGGCCGAAGAACTTCATTTTGATATTGATAAAAAAGAGGCTGATGTAAATCATCTGCCCATCAAATATACACACTATCAGCCCAATAAAGATAAGATCACCTTTAAGGTCTATATATCTCTATATAAAAAAGGTAAACACTATAGAAAAGTACTTAATAAATTGAAGGCCATTTCTAATGCGAATTTAGAAATAATAGAAAATTCCAAAAAAATCATTAGTTGCCTGGTCGGGCCATTTGAAGATTACGATTATGCACAACAGATAAAGAAGGAGATCAATTCAAATAATGCGAATACTACAAAATTGATTGCGCTGCATGCTTTTCGGGATGGAGTTCAGATTCCGCTTGACGAAAGCTTTTCCCTTTTAAAAGACTTAGCAAAGATCCCGGCTCCAACAAATTATCTTGATAATGTGGAATCTGTTTTCTCAATGAAAGACAATGACAATGTGACCTATAAGGTCCAGTTGGAAAGGACAATAAATCGAATAACCCCAAGCTCAGAGATATTTGATCACATTGAAAACATTGAAGAATTTTCAAATGGCAACGAATTCATTTACACTTCCGGGACATTTCATGATTTAAAATCTGCGTATCCCTTGTATATGAATGCAAAGAACCTTGGTTTTGGGAATGCACTTGTTCAGGCCTTTCAATACAATAAATTTACCTCTATTGATGATAGCTCCATCTACTTAAAACAAACCCACAATAATTCAACAACTATGGTTACGCTCAGTGGTTATCTATTTGATGAAGATGGATACCCCATCCAGGCATTTGTAAACTTGGAGGATCTTGTAACCAATGAAATACTTGAGACCACCCAAACAAATCCAAAGGATGGAAGCTTCCTATTTCAACTTGAATCAGGAAAGCTCTATGGGTACTATGCTGAAAAAGAAGGATACTTTCCCTATTCAAACCATTATGATCTCAGGAAAGGGGCTAGTGCATCTGAAATTACAGATTCAATAGAAATGGTAAAGCAGCAGAGTATACAAGGAGAAAAGGTTTCAGTACAATTCAATAATATCTTCTTTGATTTTGGTAAAAGCAGCCTATCAAAAACTTCTTACTCAGAACTCGACCGATTAGCTGCATTCCTAAAGAAGAATGATCACATAAAGGTTGAAATAATAGGACATACTGATAATGTGGGATCGCGTTCAGAGAACCTTCTTGTATCAAAAAAAAGGGCAACCTCTGTGAAGAATTATTTATCTGCCAAAGGGTATAGCAAAGAGAACATAAAGATCTTATGCAAGGGTGAATTAAATCCGGCAGCAAATAATGCCACAAGAATGGGTCGTGCAAAGAACAGACGGGTTGAGATCAATTTTATTATCATCTAAAGAAAGAAGGTTAGATATGAAACCAATGTATATAATATTACTGACAGCAATTATGATCATTACTTCTATTGGTACCTCTCATTCACAACCTGTACCATCGACGGAAGAGAATATCCCATTTTTGGTAACTTTCGGTAAGAATGCTCGCAAAACCTGGGGTGATAACGATTTTTGTCAGATTTTCTTTTTTGTGATCCCCACTACTCAAAACGAACCCATATATATTAGAATATTTGATCCGGATGTTGGTGGCAAATTTGATGAGGAAAGAACAAATTTCAATACCTCTGTAAGCTTTTCTATTTATGGAGGAAAAGGAATCCATTCAGAAAAAGATTTTGAGAATAAGGGTCCCAACGGATATTATAATAGGGGCAATTTACTCTCCTCAAAAGTATTTAAGAATAATCCCCACTTTGATGGAAGTTGGTATACTTTCGGCCCAATTAATCCTGCCGAGGGGGAATTAATTCCTGAGCTTGGTGGTTATGTTATTAAGGTGATCGCTGAAGGATTGGAAGGAGATGATGGCAATTTGTACAAATATTTTATGAGTACCAAGCCAGACGCAAACGCTGCAGTAGAAGGAGGTAACGCCTTCACATATGAATATACCTTTCGCCTTCACTCAAGTAGTGGAATTATTTCTCACATATACCCATTCGTAGAAAAAAATGTGGTCGCTATTATGCAGAATAATTTTGACTTTGACAGAGATTGCTATATCAGGATCGTTTCCGTTTCGAAAAAAGGTACAAAAGTGGAAATGTCAGGGGAAGGTAATTGGGCATCAAGTCATCATGATATCACTGCAGATGAGAAAAATACATCTCTCGACATACAAATGATCAAGACCGGGACAAAACGAAATAACAATGTGGTGTTCTATCTGACGAATCAATATGGTGAATATTTACCGTTTTATACATTGCCTATTGGAGGCGTACCTAAATATATGTACAGCATTGGTGTAAGAAAAACAAAAGCCAAATAGAATCAGCAAATGACCACCTGCAAAAATATAAAATATCGCTTGGCTTTGAGGTTTCTACTTGTAACCCTATTTACAAGCTGTCTGAATTTTGGATTTTCGCAGTCCTATCAATACACTTCTAAAAGGTTTGATATTGACGATGGTATCGCTCAATCCTATATTTACTCTATTCTACAAGATAATACCGGATTTCTTTGGATGGGAACTGAAAATGGATGCGTGAGATATGATGGGCACGACTTTGTCACATTTACAATTGATGACGGCCTTGCAGATAATTTTATTACTACGGCAATGATCGATAAAACCGGTAATATTTGGTTTGGCCACAACCAGGGGAAATTAACGAAATATAATGGCAAGACTTTTACAATTTTTGACTTGCACTCAAATTCAAATAGGATAAATACGATTTTTGAAGATAAAAATAATGCGATCTGGGTGGGTACTAATGGAAATGGATTATTTCGATTAGATAACAAAACTGGATTCGAACAATATAACAATGATCCATTATTAAATATTATTAATGTCATTAGCCAGGACTATTTTGGCAACATCCTCCTGGGGACAAATGATGGATTGTTAAAATACCGCTACTCCTCAAGACGCGAAGAGTTGATCTACGTTAGTGAGATTGATGAACTCTCCGGAATTACCATCCAGGCCATCGGAATGAAAAACTCAGGAAAGGATATGTACATCGGATCAAGAGATATCGGTTTGTATGACTATTACGGCGTATCCTCAACCAATCCATCCAGCTTTGGGACTATTTACACTGAGAAAAATGGCTTGGGGTCAAATAATATCGCTGCCATTTATAAGGATCATCATTCAAATATATGGATCAGCTGCTTTGGTAAAGGGATACAAATGTTGGAAGAAAGCAATACTGAATTTCATCCCAGGAACTTAGATCATCAATTGGATTTCAATTATAAATACATTAAGTCCATCTTTCAGGATCGAGAAGGCAATATTTGGCTCGGCACATATGGTGAAGGCCTCATTCGAATTGCAGAAACTGAATTCACTATTATAAACAAAGCATCAGGGCTATTAGATGATAATGTATTAGCAAACATTATAGATATCAAAGGTAATTATTGGACAGGAGGGGTTAATGGATTGACAAAAGTAACTCTTGCACAAGAACCGGAGGAATATATTTATACCCACTACACTGTTGCAAATGGCTTGCCGGAGAATCATGTTACTGCCATCCATGAAGATACCTATGGAAATCTATGGATCGGAACAGCAACTGCCGGAGTGTGTAAATTAAATGTAAAAACAAACCATATCACCAAAGTAAGTATTGGAGGGAGTACACTTTGTAAAATGATCAATGCTATTAATGGGGATGCAGAGGGAAATATTTGGATAGCAACTATAGAGGGTGTTTTTCATATTAACACAAATAATGGGGCTATTAAGCACTATACAACTATTGATGGTCTTCTTCATAATAATATTCAATCCCTATTCTTTTCCAATGATAATGTGCTGTGGTTAGCATCACACGGATTTGGGATCATGATATTTGATGGAGAGTCTTTTCAATCCCGTCAACCGGAACATATTTCAGGGGCAACAATTATCAATTGCATCACCTCTGATCAAAACAATAATTTATGGTTTGGTACAAATGGCCATGGTGTTTATAAATATGATGGTGAGAGCTTTTATCAATTTACCAATAATGAAGGATTGGGCTCTAATTATTGTTACTCTATAATAGCAGATAACAATAATCAAATATGGATGGGGCACAGGGTAGGTCTTACAAAATATAACCAGGAGGAAAATAAATATTATTTCTATGGTAAGAATGAAGGATATTATGGAGGTCGGATCAATTTAAATGCAACATGCATAGATAGTAAAGGAAATATTTGGTTCGGATCAGAAAAAGGCTCTGTGGTACACCTATTTTCCGAAGAATCCCATGCCCATATTGAGCCCCATATTATTATATCAGGATTGACCGTAAATAACGAAATGACCCCTCTTGCTAACAACCTGGAGCTACCTTATAAAAAGTACAACATCATTTTTGATTATAAAGGAATATACTTGAAAGATCCTGAAAAAGTACGTTACCAATATATGTTAGAGGGATTCGATCAAACTTGGCTTGAGGTCACTCCCTCAACCAAAGCGGTTTATCCTCGTCTTTTGGAAGGTGAATATACCTTTAAGGTAAAAGCTATGAACAGTGAAGGGATATGGAATGAAGATCCGGTTTCATTCCATTTCTTCGTAAAAACCCCCTTCTGGAAAACAACCTGGTTCCCGGTGAGCGCAGCTTCATTTATCATTCTTTTAGTATTTACGATTCTAAAGATCAGGACAAGAAAGCTCGAGCAACAAAAGGAACATCTACGAGGAGAGGTTGAGAAAAGAACTTCTGAACTGCACGAAAAGAACAAAGAGCTTGAAAAGAAAACAAGTGAAATATCATTGATGTTCGAATCTCTGCCGGTGATCACTTACATGTCCACAACAAATGATAACTTTCAAAATAATCAATTTACTTATATAAGTAAATCCATTAAGAAGCATACCGGTTACGAACCTGAAAATCTTTTGAAAGATTTCTCCTTTTGGGAAAGTCGTATCTACGAAGATGACGTATCCATGGTCACTACTAAGCTCTTTAAGCTATATATGAAAGGGTTCACTGAATTTGACTTCCGCTGGCAGATTGCCAATGGAAAGTACAAATGGTATCGTAATATTTCAAGGATCATCAAGTTTGATGATGGTACAATAAAACAAGTGGGCTTGTGGCATGATATCACTGAATACAAAAAGGCTGAAAAAGCGATCGTTCAGATGAATGAAGAGCTGGAAAAACGAGTTGACAATAGGACCAAAGAACTTAGGAAAACAAATGCCAAGCTTTCAGAAGAGATCAATGACCACGTAAAAACTGCAGCATTGCTACGCCAAACAAATAAAGAATTAGATACTTATGTGTACAAAGCTACTCATGATCTGAGAGGTCCGCTATCATCAACATTAGGGGTTGTAAATTTAATGATGGAAGAGGTGAAAGATCCCACTTCGATCAAATACACTAAATTAATAAAAGAAAGTACGGAACGATTGGACTCCATCCTTCTTGATCTTCTAGAAGTATCCACCGTCAAACACAGTACGTTGAAATACTCGGTAATAAACTTCAATAAAATGATCACTGATATTTATGACAGTCTGAAAAACAGATCTGGCACAAATATTGAATGCAATCTGGAGCTAAATTCATCTGAGAAATTTTATAGTGATACCACTATATTGAAATCAATTTTTCAGAACCTGATAGATAATGCCATAAAATATCATAAAAATGGGATTCAAAAACCCTTTGTATCCATTACAGTCTCTTCACATAAGAGCGGGGTAAACATCGTTGTGGCCGATAATGGTTACGGCATCCAAGCAAATGTGATAGATAGGATATTTGATATGTTCTATCGGGCAAATGAAGATTCTCAAGGTACCGGATTGGGCCTATATATTGTAAAAACATCAATTGAGAGGCTCGGCGGCAATATAAAGGTAAAGAGTACAGAGAATAAAGGAACCACATTCACACTTTTCATCCCCAACAAAAAGGACAAGGAGTTGATCAGAAAATCAGCTTAAGATACCTCTATACATATTTAGCCATCCATATCAGGATCGCATACTTATCCCCTGTAGAAATAAAAATAAATTGCTTTGGAATCTAGGTTTTCGCTATGTAAAGCCCTTAGTCTATTGAAATCAACTCAACATCAAAGATGAGGGCAGCGTTTGGACCACCAGGACCTTGCTGCTGATTACCATATGCCAGATCAGAAGGTACCCAAATTTTCCATTTTGCACCCACTTTCATTAAGGTAAGCGCTTCCTGCCATCCAGGGATCACTCCCTTCACCTCAATACTCAATGGTTCACCTCTATCCATTGAACTGTCAAAGACACTACCATCAATTAATGTTCCATGATAATGTACAGTCACTTTATCATCAATGGTTGGGCTTGGGCCATTCCCTTCTTCGATAACTTGATATTGCAATCCGCTTGGCAATGTGATTACCCCGTCATTCTTCTTGTTCTCATCCAGGAAAGCTTGACCTTCTTGAAGATTTTTATCTCCTGTTGATTTTTGAAGATTTTGGAAGTAATTTTGCAAGAAGGCATCGGCCTCATCAAAACTCATGTTCAAAGTCTTCTCATTGTAAGAATCTTGCAAAGCTTTTTGCATAATATTGAGATTAATATCCGTAAGTCCTTGATGTTTGAATCCTAAGATACTTCTTCCCCATACAACGCCTAGAGCATAAGCTACGGTGTCAATGTCATTATTTAATGTTACATCTTGTCCCATTTCTGTAGTTTGATCGTCATTCATTGCTTCATTAATTGATCCTGAATTGTCTGATTGTGTATCTTGACTATTACAAGAGAGCAAGAAAACAACAACAATACCAAGAATGGATAAAAAACTTTTTGATTTCATTTTTACTTATTTTTTTAAAATAAAGTGCAAATTTACCAAAATTTTTTTAGAAATGTCATTGCTGGCAACATTTTTAGGTATCAGAATTACTGGGATTTTGTTATTGGAAATAATTTTGATAAATTTAAGACTGCTAAAGCGGTTTTAGCTTTTATCGAAATAAAAATAATAAAAATGAAAAAGAAGATTTTACTTGCAGTTTCCTGTTTTGCAATGATATCCCTTTTATATGCCCAAGATCAAGGTGGTCCTGATGCATATGGTTATTTATGGAAAAACCAAAACGCTACCAATGGCCCCACCTATAGCTGGATTGATATTACAAGTTCCGGAACACAAGTTACGGGCTTAAAAGATGATAATTTTAAAGGGCCATTCAATATCGGATTTAGCTTCCAATATTACTGGACACTCCCTACAAAGTTCTATGTTGGCTCTAATGGATATATCTCATTTGATCAAGGAGTGCAAATTTCCTCACAGGGGGATCCTGCATTTCCCTCAATTCCTACAGCAAATAGTGAAAATAATTTTGTGGCTCCTTTTCTTTGTGACCTGAACTTCGGAGGTGCCGGAAATGTAGGTGAATGCTATTACTACACAAATAATGTGGATACGCTGATCGTTTCATTTATTAATGTTCCTTTTTGGAATAGGAATCTTGACTACGATGGTAGTAACTCCTTTCAGATCATCTTGAACGGAGCAGATAATTCAATTACTTTACAATATAAAGATCAAACAGGCTCTTATGATCCTGCCTATGATCCTCCAGAAACGAATCCAATTGTAATTGGTATAGAAAATATTACTGGAACAGTTGGTTTGGAGCATTCTAATTCTACCCTGCCTACACCATTACTTGCAGTGAGATATGAGTACCCTGATTCGGTAACTTATGCTGTAATAGATGTGAAACCTGATTGGCTGAATAATGCTAAGAATGGCGGATTTTTTATGCTTAAAAATGTCACTTCTGTGTTTGATGCCAGTATTACTAACGTAGGTAATTCAAATATTGGTTCTTCCTTTATATGTAATGAAAAAGTATATACTTCAAATAATGGAATGCCATCAGGTGCACCTCATTATAATCAAGATTATCTCATTGGAGGGCTTAATTCAGGCCAGACCTCACTTTTTTCCTTTGGCCCTACGTATACACCAGCCACTGCAGGCACATTTCATGCATTAACGCAAACAACGCTTTCAAGTGACTTGATCAATGGTAATGACGAAATTGAAACTGAACTTGTAGTATTGGACACAGTAGGTATGAGTTCTGTTACATTATCATATACAGTGGATGATACGAGTGGAAGATTTGGATTTGAGGGGGCAGCTGTATACTACGAACCTCCATTCTATCCATGCGATGTAGAAAAGTTGATCTTTTCGTTCATCAATGATGATAACCTTGTAGCTTCAAACGATATACGAATACGTATATTAGATGATGATGGTCCAAACGGGGATCCGGGAACCATGCTCTTTGATTCTTCTGTTGCAGGTGCAAGTGTTGTGGTAATGAATACTGGCGGATCACCCCATACAATGGTACTTGCCTCTCCAATAACTATCACTTCAGGGGGATTCTATATGGTATGGGAGATCACCACTACCCCTCAAAATACATTCCTATATTCAGATACCGAGGGTCCATTCTCCCTTCAAACTTATGAAGTTCTCAGTGGTGCCATTGCACCTTATCGGTCAGCAAGTACGCAGGATATTTATATGCACGCCACTATTAGTGTTCCTTCTGCCCCTGCATTGACCAAACCTATTGCAGATTTTAGTGCTAATGCGATGGCAGCTTGTACAAATGACCAGATATCCTTCTATAATCATGCATTAACTGCTACATCATATAGCTGGACCTTCCAAAGTGGTACACCTACATCTTCAATTCTGGCAGATCCTCAGGTTTCATGGGGTTCAACAGGTACCTTCGACGTCACGTTAATTGCAACCAATGGGGCAGGTTCTGATACGATCACCAAATCGGTTACTATTTATGCGCAGCCAACAGCTGCATTTACACAAAGCGTTGATACCGTTGAAGCAGGAAGTTCAGTTACTTTCACTAATGGCTCCTCAAACCATACGGCAAGTTTGTGGGACTTTGGCGATGGCAATATTTCCACAGCTGATGATCCTTCACATGTGTTTACTACAGTTGGGAGTTATACAGTTACCCTGGAAGCATCAAATGCTTGCGGTACAGATCAAACCAACAAAACAGTTGTTGTGAAAGAGCCTATTGGAATTTCTGAAAATGGAACCCTAGATGCATATAGGATATTCATCTATCCAAATCCATCCAATGGAAATATCGTTTTGAGTACAGATGGTATTGCCATTGATAAAATTGAAATTTTTAATACTGTGGGAATAGCCATCTATACCCAAGAGATTTCAGGTCAAAGTAACAGGCCAATGGATATAGATGTCAGTTTCTTGCAGCCAGGAATTTTCATTATGAAGATTTCCAAAGGATCTGATTTTAAAATATCAAGAATTGCAATTATGCGCTGATCTACAATTCGGGTATTTTAATTATCTCTTCTGAATTGCAACATTCTTTATTTTTTGATAAGGAGATAGCACTTTTGAAGATGAGGACCATCAAAAAATAAAGAGATGAAATCAGTAATCATTATTTTTTCGAATTATTATTGATTTTATATGTTAATATTCAAACTAAATTCCTTTATTTTCGTTTAAATAGTACCGACATAACATCATATAAGTTAAGTCATGAGATTGTTTAAGTATTTTATCTGTTTTATTATCGTCATTTTTCTGGGGATCTCCACCTCTGATTCTCCATATGGAATGAAGTCTCGGCCGGTAGGCGAAGACATAAGTAAGGAAGAAGTACTTCTTGGCTTGATCATGCAGGGCATCAATGCAAGCCATTACCAAAATGTTGCTGTGGACGATGCATTCTCTGAAAAAGTGTTCACACTTTACCTTGAGCGAATTGACTACTATAAGAGGTTCCTGTTACAATCTGATATTGATCAGTTAAATGAATATTTTCATCTCATCGATGATCAGATCAACATTGGATCCTATGAATTCTTTGACCTCTCACTTGAGATGATTGACCAGAGAATTGCACGTGCTGCATTAATTTATAAAGATATCCTCAAGAAACCCTTCGACTTCACAAAGGATGAGATGATCGAGCTGGATGCCGATAAACTGGAATTCTCCAAAAATGAAAAAGAGCTGAGAGAAAGTTGGAGAAAATATCTCAAATACCTGACATTGTCTAAGCTAAATGATCGATTGACCATACAGGCCGAGCAGGAAGCCAAAACAAAAGATGGAGAAGATGATCAAAGCGACAATGAAGATATTATAGAGATCAAATCATTGAAAGACCTTGAAATAGAGATGAGAAAGAAAGTGCTGGAAGGTCAGGATGATCTCTTTAGAAGAATTGGGAAAATAGTGAAATCAGACCGGCTAACCACTTATATTAATACGATCATTAACATCTTTGACCCTCATACTTCCTACTTTCCCCCTAAGGATAAGGAAAACTTTGATATCTCTTTATCGGGTCGCCTTGAAGGTATCGGTGCACAGCTTCAGGAGAAAGATGGGTATATAAAGGTCAGCAGAATAGTAATTGGAAGTGCCTGTTGGAGAGAGGGACAGCTTCAGGCAGGAGATATTATTCTGGAAGTTGGGCAAGGTAAGGATGACCCTGTTGATATTGTTGACATGAGGATCGATGATGCCGTAAAACTCATAAGAGGAAAAAAAGGGACTGAAGTACGATTAACCATCAAGAAAATTGATGGTAGTATCATTGTCATTCCCATTATCAGAGACGTTGTACTGCTTGAAGAAACCTACGCGAAATCCGTGATCTTACAGATCGATGATCAGAAGAAGCGGATCGGATATATCAAGTTGCCTAAATTCTACGCCGATTTTAACAAAGTGGGGGGAAGAAATTGCGCTGACGATGTTGAAATAGAGTTGGAAAAGCTGGCAAAAGAAAACATTGGCGGGTTGATCATTGACTTGAGAAACAATGAAGGAGGTTCGCTGACAGACGCAGTTAAGATCACCGGCTTGTTCATTGAAAAGGGCCCCGTTGTGCAGGTAAAAGCCAGAAAAGGAGATCCATATATCTATGAAGACAAAGACCCTAAAATGCAATATGATGGGCCGTTGGTTGTTCTCGTTAACTCCTTTAGTGCTTCAGCCTCTGAGATCTTTGCCGCCGCTATACAAGACTATCATAGAGGTATTATTATTGGAAGTGGCTCAACTTATGGCAAAGGCACGGTTCAGTCATTTTATAATTTAGATCGATTCATCGCACCTAGCTATGAAGCTTATAAACCTCTCGGATTTATTAAATTAACTGTCCAGAAGTTTTATCGTATTGATGGCGGAGCCACCCAGCTAAAAGGTGTGATCCCCGACATCATTATTCCGGATAGCTACAGTTTTTTAGATTTTGGTGAAAAAGAACTCGATAATGTAATCCCCTGGGATGAGATCGGTTCTCTTCAATACGATGATGACAATTTTAATACTTCCGATTACGATGCAATTAAGACGAACAGCCAATCCAGAGTAAAGAACAATACCAACTTTAACTTGATACGCGATTATGCGGAAAAGTTGAAGAGGGATAAAGACAATACAACCATATCTCTGCATCTCGAAAAGTATCAGCAAGAGCAGCAACGGCTGACTGAGGAAAGGAAGAAGTATGATTCTATTAACGAAACGATCCCGGATCTCAATATCTTTACCTTACAGGCAAATCTCAATGACTCAGAAAGTGATACTACAAGCATGGCAAGAACCGCTTCCTGGCACAAAACGCTGAAAAAAGACAGTTATCTCTATGAAGCTATAAGTGTTGTGTTGGAGCTTGAGTAACCAAGATCATTTCTCTCTCAAATTCTATCTCTATTGTAATTGATGGTCCCTATAAATTTAAGGGTGTATGCTTATTTTTGGAGTTCGTATTTCTCTACTTCTTCCATCACATACTCAAGCTTAATGCCTGCCTTCTTAAAGAGGACCTCGGATTCTGCTCCGGCATGATACTTTTTCTCGCAAACTATTCTTGTGATCCCACAGTTTATGATCATCATGGCACAGGCCCTGCATGGTGTCATCCTGCAATATAAGGTAGCTCCATCAATGGCAATGCCCGTCTTTGCAGCTTGCGTGATCGCATTTTGCTCGGCATGTACCGTTCTGACACAATGGTTGGACGAACTGCCATCCTCATGGACCACCTTCTTCATTTCATGGCCGGCCTCATCACAATGGGGTAAACCAACAGGAGCCCCAACATATCCGGTAACTAACAGTCGCTTATCTTTGGCGATAACACAGCCGCTTCTTCCACGATCGCATGTGGCTCTCTTCGAAACAGCATTGGCAACTTCCATGAAATATTCGTCCCATGTGGGTCGAACATATGGTTTTCCTTCCTGAGAATTATTTGATTTCACTGAGTATCCCCTCCACTTGATTACATAACTCTTCAACAGAGCCGTCATTGGCAAATGTGTAGTCTGCTTTTTCCATGCACTTTGATAAATTCTGCTTATTAGGATCTGTTGATCTCATTTCTCTCTGCTCGTCCTTTATAAAAAGATCAAAAGACACCCTGTCTGTTTCATAATTCCTTAATACTGCCCTGTCGTACCTGATCTTTGGGTCAGCATCTACAGCAAATAAAGAAAAATCACCCTTACCCCGTAGTGCATCGATCTCACCGGGAGTTCGGATAGACTCAATGATGGCATCTTTTCCCAAAGCCTTAGCCTGCTCATACAATTGCTCCACCATATAGCTGGCATTGTGTATTGCCCTTAGCTCATTGGCCACTGTGATCAAGTTGTTCCTGGTGATGGCTTTGTTTCTTGTCCTTATCTCCTTAATAATGAAATCTCTAACAGAAAAATGGGCATACCCTTTTTCTTTCACCAAATAATCAACAATAGTGCCCTTCCCGGCACCGTTGGTTCCTGTTATTCCTATTACTCTCATGCTTCCAATTTTTTTAACAAATAACGATTTTATGTTATTTTTTTATTCTTTTGTAAGTTAAAATTTTATATTCAAATAAAAAAATAACGCAATCAAAATTTGCCAAAATGGTTAAAATTATTCCAATGCCTCAATCTAATCCCCCTTTTTGATCACCCTTATCACACCTCCACCACTATAGGAGTGATACTCTCCATCATACATTGCATCGGCCCCCACAGGTCCCATCTGGAACGTACCCAATGAAACAGCTCGAAGAACGTAGAAGTATCTCTTCTCTGTACCGCTTACATTTACAAAGAAGGTGATGCGGTCATCCCGGATATCCTGATGATCATACGAATAACTCGACTTTGCCCAATTGGTACCAGGAACTTCGGAGATCCTTGGATTCTCGATCTCAAATCCCGCAGGCAAGATGTCGGTCATTACAATGTTCTCAACGAATGTGTTGGTGATCCCCTGTATGGTCAATTTCACAACGATAAGGTCATTTTGTTCAAATGTATTATCTGTGATCCTGCGACCGTAGCGGTCATAAAAATACTTCCTTACTTTAATGAAATTATCTTCTTCTTTATAAGAGCCATCCACGCTAATACCTTCAGCTTCCCAGAAATAATACAAGCTGCCTTTCCCGCTTGCACTTACTTCAATGCTTGTTCCTCCCAGATCATCCATGGAATAAGTGGTGGTGGTACCGGAAAAATTACTCGCTACCTTTCCATTCACCTTAATGGCTGCGGTGACATTGCCCTTTGCTGCCATACGCGCCACCTTGCCTAAAGCCAAAAATCCAAAACTGCGTTCCTGTGTGTTCAGGTATCTCTTCGTCTTCAATGCCTGAGATATGTGTTTGGCCATGATACCAACCTGCGGATTATCAGGATCAACCTCAAGTAAAGCATTTAAGGCGATGGCCTCATCTCTGATGTAGGAATAGAAACTGCCTCCAAAAGAGGTATTTGACTCCTCACCCTCAAAAGCATTAGGTACAATTTGCTTGTATTTGTTCTTGTCGCCACTCAAAGCATATGCTGCAGCCAGCAGATATTTGCTATCCAGACTAAGCAGATCGGGATGCGCCTTATAGTAATTCATCGTAGATTTCTCAGGTTTGCCAGCTATTGCCAGAACGTATAATGAATAGGCTACCTCTTTAGGAGCTATCTTTCTATTATGAATCCTATTGTAATAGTAGGTCATCGTTTCCCTGCTTTTAAGCTTCATTCTCAAATATTTATACATCTTATCGAGCATACTTTTATCAACTTCAAATCCTGCTTTCTGCGCTTCTACCAGAAAATGAGCTGCGTAAACAGTGCTCCACCAATTTACATGGCCCCCTCCCGGCCAATAACTTAGACCGCCATCATAAACCTGCCGCATCATTAGCAGTCTGATGGTCTCCTGAACATGATAATTAGGGTTGGGATCTTCCTCTTCTCCTTGCAACAAACCCTTTACCAGGTCATGGTAATATAGCTGAGGAAATGCTTTTGATGTTATTTGCTCAACGCACCCGTATGGGTACCTAACTAAATAATCAAGGTCTTTTGCAAACTGAACCAGTGGAGATCGGCTAACAATAAGCTTAAAGTCCATACTTGAAGGAATGAACTTGCTGACACCCATTTCGATCTTTTGGGTTTTCCCTCCTTGCAATGACCCAGAGCCGCTTATCTTCTGCAATGTAGATGGTGGGCGTATGGTCATGTCGGTCTCTTCAGTGAACACTTCTCCCATGGCTTCCACTTGAACAGTAAACTTTGCATGCCCGATACCTGGCTCTGCAACCGCCTTAAACACCACCCTACTTTCACTGTTGCTCTTAATGCTTACCGCTGAACTACTGCTTCCAATAGCTTTAACGATCCCATCGACCTTTAATTTGACTTTTGCCTTGGCGCTCTTTTTGGTGGTATTGCTCAAAGTAACCGGCATAATAACCGTATCTCTCGGACTCAAGAAACGTGGAAGTGAGGAGCTAATTACGATTGGATCGGCCACCTTCATATTTGTGTGGCCCGAAGCGAATCCATCATTCTTATAGACCACAGCCATGATCCTGAGATCCCCTGAAAATTGTGGGATATTGATATCATAAGATACTTCACCCCGGCTGTTGGTCTTTAAAATACCGCTCCATAAAGCCACCAGTATTACCCGCTTATTGGTCAGTGGATTCACCCTTTTTTCCAATGCCATACCTCCACCGGGTCTTGTTAATTTTGATGTCAATTCAGGAAACAAATAAGGGTACACATTATATGAATTAACAGCAAGGGCTCTTTTCTGATAGAAGAATTCATAAGGGTCTGGTGTCGTATAACCTGTGATCTGTAGAATACCCTCGTCCACTACAGCCACAGTGATTGAAGCATTAGGTTCAGATTTTATCTTTATGGTTTGCTTTGTTTTGGATCTCGATTTCTCCACCGCCTCAATTGCTATGGGCAGTTTGTTATTGTCATCCTCCACGAACATCGGTGCAAAACCATGAGCCACAGTTAGTGGTATATCACTTTCTCCATGTGGTCTGAAAAGAGTGGCAGTGATATATACATTTGGCAGATAATCTTTATCGGCCTCGATTTCGATCATTGCAGATTTCTTATCTGTATTCACATAATAGTGCTTCAACACTTTATCGCTCTCTATCGTTACAAGGATCTTTCCTGAAAAAGGAGTAGTAAGTAATACCTTGGCTTTTTCTCCGACTTTATATAACTCCTTATCCAACTCAATTTCAATGTGTCCTTCATTATTCACTTCAAATGAGGAGCTGGATGTGGAGCCGTACCCATATGCGTAAAAATTTCTCTTCACATAGGAATTAACGCCTGGCTTTGAAACTCGGATCTCATATTGTCCGGATAATTCAGGGACAAATGAAAATAATGTACTTTTACCATTGACCCTGATCTTCTTCGTCTCCAGTAATATTTCCTCCCTTTGGGACTTATATCTATAGTAACTGCCCGATCTTGCCAATACTGTTTTCCACTCATATTTTATCAGCTCAATAGTGGTCTCTACATTATCAAGTGCGTTACCATCTTTATCCACAGCTATAAGGGGAATGTTCACTTCCTGATTGAGCCGTCCGTAAGAATCAAAGTACTTGATCCCGTAAAATACATCCTGAGTGTAAATAGTGATGGATTTGCGCCTATTCACTGGTCGCCCTGTCTCATCAAATACAGTAACAAAAAAATCAGATTGCAACATTCCCATATTATCAAACTTACTAGAAACTTGAAATTCCTCCGCCGCTCTCCCCTCTGCATCAGTATCCCCCTCTCTTAATATCGACCTGAAATAGGTGTTCGTTTTCTCAATGGAAAAATTATACCCTCTATGTTTACTGGAATTGAAATATCTTCTCTTCAATGACATTTCCACTTCATAATTCCTATCCGCAGCAGGCGGCCCGAAAAGATTAGTAGCCAAAATATCAACCCGTACAGATTCTCCGCTCATCATCTCTTCCTTATCTAAATTAGCTTCCACTTTGATCCTGTCGGGCATAAATTCCTCAACAGCGATTCTCTTTGCATTCAATAGAATGTTATTGGAAGTATATACTTCAGCTGTATAAGTACCTGTGGCTGCGGCAGCCGGCATAGATATCTCAGTCTCAAAAGCTCCCTGCTCATTGAGTATACTCTTTACTGTCTTGTATAACTTACCATTAGGCATCACGAATTTTAGCTTCACAGGGATCTCTCCCGGGGTCTTCCATTCAAAATCCCGAACTACAGCACTCAAATGTATCTTCTCGCCGGGGCGATAGATATCTCTGTCACCATAGATAAATGCATCATATCCTGAGCTATTCTCCCTTTTACCTCCCACTTCAAATCGTGAGGTACCTACACGTGTTCTTGAAAATGGCAGGTAATTGAAATCCTCCCCTGATCTGGCGGTGATCAATGTAGGTTTAAATCCACCCACAAGGTTCTTGTCAAGTTTGATCTCTGCGACTCCATCATTGTCGGTGGTCTCGATCTTGATGACCTGATTGTTTGTACCTATCAATGATATCTCAACATTTGCCATTGGCTTGGCTGTTTTGAGAGAGTTGGCAAAAACAAGCACACTCTTTTTCCCCTCCTTAACGATCAATCCAATATCAGAAATAGAGATAAATCGCTGAGTTTTGAGCCAATGTTTATCACTGGCTACGATCTCAACAACATAAAACCCTTTGTAATCATTGATCTTATCTAAAAAGTCCATCTTCAATAACCTGAAATTCCCTTGCCTGGGAAGCATTTTTGTTTCATACTCCTTCTCCCAAATTACATCTCCCAGGTTATTAGTGCCATAATAATCATAGTAGTCGTAATAATCATATTCATAATCGTAATACTCATCTTCATAATAATAATCGTTATCCCAATTGCTGTGATATCCATAGCGCATGGCTGCCAAAATATTATTTTCATAGATCTTTGAAATACGGACCTTTACTTTAGGTATATTGATAATGTTGGCAGCGATATTCTTATTGCCGGTCCCGGACAGATAAACCGCTTTGCTGTTCACGAACTTAATAGAGGGCTCCAACTCACCAAAAATGACCTGCTCTTTGTAGTCTGCCATCAGCTCTCCACCGATTCTTCCAAGCAGACCTTTGATAATAGTGATCTCGTACTTCATTTTTGCTTTGAAATCTTCACTCTTGATAATGAAACCATCTATAGAGACCTCAACAGTAAAATCGACCTCAGGTTCCACTTTAACAAATTCAGCAATATTCCCACCCGTCAATTGTTGTGATGTGGTTAACATTATCTGACCTTCGGTACCATCATGCTCTGCATATACATCTTCAATACTAAGTCTGAAGGGTGATCTAAGCATAAGCTCATAGGTGATTTCTTCATCTGTTGGAATAGAGCCATTGACTGCATTCAACCCTTTGCTGATAGAAAATGAAGCTTCCAGATCATCCTCTTCCATTTTTATATCACTCAAATAGCCGGAGATCATTTGGCCTCTTCCTGTGTTGAGGAGATTTAAATTCTTTTGACTTCCTTCTATCTCTATTTTCAGGAGTTTTATCACCTCTTCAGCTGATACATCAAAGTTGAAATTAAAGTCGACTTTAACCACAGGCTCTCCTTCATCCTCTTCCAATAGGGCCCAATAGGCCTTTACGCTGATCAACTGTAGATATGGAGTATGAAATTCAAATTTCTTTTCCCCGAAGGATAATTTCTTTTCAAATGCCAGAACCTCATCAGTAATAACCCCTTCAAATTCTGTTGCCGGTGGCAATTCATTGATTGGGGAGAAGACCAGTTCATTGGAACTGCTCCACTTAAACCTGCCCCTAATAGCCGGATCGAATTTTATATATTCAATGGTATCCCACAACCCCAAAAGTGAATCGGGCATTAGATTCTTATTAAAGGTGAATTCCATATTTCCGACCACCGGAACTTCCAGATCAAAATTCTTTTCACTGATCGATACCTCATTTTGTTTACTGCATGACAAGAAAAGTAGGATCAGGCATAGCAGGAATGATTTTGAATGATTCATATTGATAATTTTAATAGAATTAAAAATTTAGCCCTCTTGAATGAATGTAATTGGTGGTTATTCAATTCGCCCTTAGAAAATATATTCACTTATAAAGATATAAAAACATCCCATAAGATATTCACCGTTTTTCTTTATCTTTTGCCCTTATTTATTCCGCTTTACAAACCACATTGGGAAAATAGAATTGATGAGATACTTATCGGGATTTCTTGAATTTTGGAAAGGGCCATCTTCCCTAAGCAAAAAAGCACTTTTGCTCTCCAAATGGATGGTGGCATCATTGGCTGCTCTTTTATTCATTTTTATCCTACTGCATCTATTATTCCCCCTAAAGGTCAACATTAAATATTCCACAATTATTACCGATAAGGAGGGAACAGTGATCCATGCTTTTTTAACCCATGATGACAAATGGCGAATGATGACGGAATTAGGAGAAATAACCCCCGAGCTAAAAAAAGCCATTATATTTAAGGAAGACAAGTATTTCTATTATCACTTTGGTTGTAATCCGATATCAATTGCAAGGGCGGCTTACAATAATATCGTTAGAGGAATGAGAACCTCAGGGGCATCCACCATTACAATGCAGGTGGCACGACTCCTTAAACCGAAAAGCAGGACCTATTGGAACAAAATGAAAGAAATATTCAGGTCCTTTCAATTGGAGTATCATTATTCAAAGGATGAGATCCTTCAACTATACCTTAACCTGATCCCATACGGCGGCAACATTGAAGGCGTTAAATCGGCGGCAATCCTTTACCTCAAAAAAGCACCTAATCACTTAAGTTTAGGGGAACTCACTGCATTGGCCATCATTCCAAACCGGCCAACTTCATTAAAGCTGGGTAAAAAGAATGCATTGATCACACAAGAACGAAACCGATGGTTAGAACGCTTTAGAGAGGCTCAACTTTTTAACGGGCAAACCATTGATGACGCAATTGGTGAAGCATTCGATCCAAGCCGCCATGAAGGACCTAAACTTGCCCCACACTTCTCCTACCGAATGAAAAACAAATATCCCTATTCACCGATAATAAAGACAAACCTGAACCTAGCCACACAAAAAAAGGTGGAAAAGTTGGTATCGAATTATATCAATCATCTTCGCTCAAAGAATATTAGAAATGGGGCTGTTCTGATACTGAATAACAGGACACAACTTATTGAAGCTTATGTTGGCTCTGCAGATTTTAATGACCCTGAAGATGGTGGGCAAGTGGATGGAGTGAGGGCTATTCGATCACCGGGGAGCACGTTAAAACCATTGCTATATGCATTTGCCTTCGATAGGGGGTTGATCACTCCCAAGATGATGATCAGTGATGTGCCTATCAACTTAGCGGGCTACGCCCCTGAAAATTATGATCAAAAATATTATGGTAATGTGCGTATTGAATTCGCTCTGGCGAATTCCTTGAATATTCCAGCCGTAAAGCTCCTGGATCTATTGGGGGTCAGATCATTTATTGTAAAACTGAAAGAAGCCCATTTTGCACAAATTGAAAAGGATGAAAATAAATTAGGTCTCTCATTGATCCTTGGAGGATGTGGTGTCACCCTGGAGGAGTTGACCAACTACTACCGTGGTCTTGCCAACAATGGCACTTTTAGGAATATCCAATGGCTACAAAGTGAAAGTGATGATACCACAAATATTGAGATCAATTTGATGTCCCCGGCAGCCGCTTATATGGTCACAGAAATTCTGATCCAGCATACCCGCCCCGATCTTCCCGTCCTTTGGCAAAGTAGCTTTCATTTACCAAAGGTGGCATGGAAAACGGGCACCTCCTATGGGAGAAGGGATGCCTGGTCTATAGGATATAATAAAACCTATACCATTGGTGTGTGGGTGGGGAACTTCTCAGCAGAGGGAGTCCCTAACCTCAGCGGTGCTGAAATAGCTACCCCCCTTCTATTCAATATATTCAACACCGTTGACTACAATTCTCCCAATGAATGGTATGATGTTCCGGAAGAAGTTGATTTTCGATTTGTATGTCCGGAAAGCGGAGAGATCCCTGCTTACTTCTGTAACGATCCCATCATCGACACCTATATTCCGGGAACTTCACCAAACAAAGAATGCGCACACCTTCAGCAAGTATACGTATCCCCCGATTCCCTGACTTCCTATTGTACTACTTGTTTACCTGAAGGCGGTTATAAGAAAAAATATTATGATAATTATAAGCCGGATATTATCGCTTATTACGAAGAACAACGGATCAACTATGAACGTGTTCCTCAGCATAATCCTGACTGTGAGCGGGTATTCTCAGAAAATGAACCTCAGATCATCTCTCCTGTGGCGAATCTTGAATATCTCATCGATAAAAGTGATACCCAACAAATAAAGCTAGTTTGCAATGCCGCAAACGATGTGCAATTAGTGTATTGGTATATCAATGATAGATTTCACAGTTCTGTGGAAGCCACCTCTTACTCTTTCTTTACGCCTGAATCCGGCAGAAATAAGATCTCCTGCACAGATGATAAAGGTAGGAATACGAACATCTGGGTAACGGTAAAATATGTTCGATTATAAAAAAAGATGGCACCCTATACTATAAGATGCCATCTCGTTAGGATCCAATTACAACTTGAATTGAATTGGTATCGTATATCGGACAGCTACTTTTTGTCCTTTATGAAGGCCTGCTTTCCATGAAGGCATGAGTTTGATGATCCTGATAGCTTCAGCATCCAACTCTTTACCCACCTTCCTGATCACTTTAATCCCTGTGATCTTACCATCTTTCCCAACAGTAAAGCTCACAACAACTGTTCCTTCGATCCCTTTCGACCTGGCTCCCATAGGATATCTGAGGTTCTTTTTGATGAACTCCTGCATCTTCTGGGTACCTCCCACAAAAGAAGGTGCAACATCTACCTCTGAGGCCTTAAGTGGCTCAGCAGCCTGTTTAGTAACTTCGCTATCTTCCAATATCTCCACATTATATCCGCCGGCTCCTGATGACTGGGTGCGATAGGAATTCCGATCTGATTGGATCATTTTCAGGTTAGGTGTCTTATAGGATTGTGTTGGATAAGCATTTCCTCCAATGGCATGATTTGAAACCCCTTGTGGTAATGGCAAGGGTTGCTTAACAGTTGTGACACTTCCATCACCTCGTACTTTAGAATCGATGGCGATAAAAGAGGTATAGGCGGTGAGCAAATTGTACTCTAAGCCGATCTGGGTGATCTCTTCAATAAGTTCAGCGTCAGCTCTCAGGTGGTTATAATCATCCAATATTTTGATGCGATGCCGGGCCCACAGGTTCCTTAGTGCTTCATTTGTCTTTTGTGGCTTCACGGAACCTACATTTATTGTTTTTAAATACTCATCACTCCCTGTCATACCTTTCAGGGTGATCTTTCCTTCAGCACTTCCATTGTACTTACCAAATACAATAACAGGTCGCTCAGCCAACACATCAGGTATACTCAACGGCTCTACATCGTAAACATCAAGTCCGCCGAAATCAAGAGTTATATTTGTCAACACAGGGGATTCAATGTATTTTCTGAATTTTACCGCATTTTCTTTGGCTTCACTACCATTGGTGAGGACAAATGGTTCTCCCATACCAACATGGGCCATCCCTTCAATGATATACCTGTTAACACTTGAGCCAATACCAAATGAAAAGAAATTAGCTCTTCCCAGATTCTTCCGTATCAGGTCAAAGGCTTCCTTTTCAACACTCACATAACCATCAGTAGCGATCACAATGCTTCTAGAGACATCCTCTATTCCCGGCAGATTCAATGCTCTCTGCAATGCAGGAAGCAATCGTGTTCCGCCACCGCCTCGTTGTTTGTCGATCACATTTATCGCTTTACTGATATTTGCGCTTGTTGCAGGTATTGACTTTTCAGCCATCTGCGTTGCTGTTCCGGCAAAGAGGATCACATTAAAAACGTCTGTAGGTCTCAGCTTGCCGATCAGATCGCGCAGTAGTTCCTTTGAAATTCCCAATGGAAATCCATGCATCGATCCTGAAACATCAACAATAAATATATACTCTCGTGGTGGAATTTGGTCAGGTATCACCCTTTTGGGAGGTTGCACCATCAGTAGGAAAAAATTCTCCTTCTCACCTTCATATAGCAACAGCCCCGATTCTACTTTATGCCCTCGAAGACGATACTTTAATATATAGTCTCGGTTGCCGTCAAATTTTTCGGTCTCCTTTAATTTGATCATTGCTGATGCAGGGCCATCATAACTTACATTTACATCATGAGAAGTACAGGTTATATCTTTGATGGGAATCCCTGTTTTGATGCTGGCTGTTAGATCAAATGTATAGAAGGGTTTTTCACCTGCTTGCGTGTATGGATTCTCGATCCACTTTTCACTTGCCGAAGCTAATGCGGCCGGCTGCTCTGAATACCGTGGGCCTACAACCGTAGGATATGAGAATTCATAGATCCCTTCATCTGGGACCAGAAGTTCAGTATAGGCCATGGCCACTTTAATGATATCTCCAGGCATGATGTTAGCTACATTCATTTGAAAGACATTTGGCCTTTGTTGCTCCAATAATGAGGCAGTTTGCCCATTTTGACGGGCTTCCTCATAATCTTGCCGTGCCTGTTGCTTCCCCTTTATTTTGGCAATAATGGTACGTTCACCAATTGTCATTTTCATGCTGTACACTGCAGCCCTTGTTGAAGCCGGAAACACGTATATCGCTTCCAGTGCCTTCTTGCCTTCATTTTTATAGACCTGCTCTATAAGTACATTCGCGATCACTCCGGCGATATTTACATCCGCCGAGGTACTTTTAAGTGGCAACTTATCCAGTTCGGGATCACTACTTCTTACAAAAAAGTAAGGGGACAGCGTCTTATCTCCGCTACTTTCATTGATCTGAGCAAATGCCACAGATGAGATCACCGTTAAGAAAGTCATCCACAAAATGATCTTTAGTTGTTCATTAAATCTTTCTCTTGTTTCCATGATTTTTGATTTTATTTATTAATAGATATAGGTGAATTAATACTTTGTTTCTTCGTCTCACTTATCTATTAGATGCACAACCTCTTCATTTTCCATAAATCAAAATATTTTTGTTTATACCTCTGCGATTTTCTATTTTTGTTTGTGTACACACCCCCATATGAAATTTCTGTTTGACAAAAGCAAAAAAGAAGGTCAAATTTCAGACTATGACCTCGTCTTAAAGTTCCGCAACTCTCATGACAATGCGTATGTGGGTGAGCTTTTCCAAAGGTATACCCACCTTGTATTTGGTGTCGCTATGAAATATCTCAAAAATGAAGATGATTGTAAGGATATGGTGATGGAGATATTTGAATACCTGATCACCGCCCTTAAAAAGCATGCCATTAAGAACTTTAAAGGATGGCTCTTCACGGTTACCAAAAACCATTGCCTCATGAAGCTAAGAAAGGAGAATGTTGAAACGAAACATGAGGAGGAATTTAGAAAAATTGAAGCTGAACTTGTGGAAAATCCATTGGTTAAGCATCTTAATAATGAAGAAAACACAGAATCATTAGTAAGCAACTTGCAAAGTGCTATGGTTTCGTTGAAAAATGAACAGAAGAAGTGTATAGAATTATTCTATTTGGAGGAAAAATGTTATCAGGAAATAACAGAGATCACAGGATATTCACTGAAGCAGGTAAAAAGTTATCTACAAAATGGTAAAAGGAATTTGAAAAACTATTTATTGAAAAAAGATGGATGACAACTCAAAACATAGCGGCAAAAATTTAGAAGCAGGAGATCTCTTCTCTGATACTGCTTGTCTTGCTTTGGGTACAATGAACAAGTACCTGGATGGTAAGCTCTCTGCCAAAGATAAATTGAATGTAGAGAAACATTTGATCGATTGCGAATTTTGTACAGAAGCCTTAGAGGGTTTGAGCAATTCAAATGACCGCTCCAGCATCACGGAAAGTATAAATTCAATTAATGAGGAAATCCAAATAGTAACAAAAAGTAAGAAGCAGAAAGTCCTTATTGTGGGTGTTAGGCAATTAGTGGCTGCATCAGTTGCCATTATTATCCTGGTCAGCGTTGTGCTGCTCATAAATATTGATTTCAAAGATCCTTCCCAAGGTGTTGTTGCAGAGAATATTGAAGAAGTGGTTGGAAGGGATGTATCAGAAGACCAAAGCAAAATGACTCCTGTGTTAAAAGAGACTGATGTGGTGAAGGATGAAATTAGTGAAATTGCTCAGGCAGGGCAAGGACCAAATGGGTATACTGAAAATTCAAGTGAGGTTGCTCAAGATCTGTATGCACCTGTGACAACTGTTGAAGCTGCCGGAGAAAGAAAGAAAAAAGAAAAAGAGGAGAGAAAGGAAGAAGTAAAGGATGCTGATAAAAAAGTGGATGGTGAATATGTTACCGAGAGGGGAAGGACCATCTTTAATGATGAGCTCACAAATATCAAAAGAGTAAAATTGGCACCGAAGACCTCAGCTGCAGGCGTGCCCGAATCCTCCAACACCGATGCAGAAGTTGCTGATGAGATAGCAAAGGATGATAGTCAACCATCCTACTATTCAAGAAAAACCAGCAACTCAGGTAGCAGTGATAGATCATCTCAGGAAAACCTACAAAATATCGGTTTGCAACAATACAATTCAGGCAACTACAATGCATCGATCAAAACATTCAAAAAGCTATTGAGTAAAGACCCCAATAATTCCACCGCTTTATTTCATTGCGGCGTATCTTATGTGAACATCGGCAAACCCGGTAAAGCCATTGAATATTTCAATAAGGTAACTGCCAATACTTCCAACAAATATTATAAGTCTGCCCAATGGCAAAAAGCCCAGGCCTACCTGAAAAAAGGCAAGAAAGAAGACGCCGTCTTGCTTTTAAGAGAGATATCATCAGCTCCGGGGCCCTATAAGAACAATGCAACAGATTTGCTTAAAACGCTTGAATGAGCTGAACTCCTGAATACAATTTCCAATATATTTTTGTAGCCATCTCTCTTCATTTTCTTCATATTTAGATATCTTTGCAGATATCAATAAACTACTATTATGAAAAAAATTATCTATTTTTTGGCGATCACATCATTTTTCTTGGGATGTGCTCCTGAGAAGGAAGAGACCATTTCCGAAGAGGCCCAGAAATTTCTTGACAGTTATTCAGAGCAGGTTAAAGATCTGATCTATACTGCCGAAAAAGCAGCATGGAAATCCAACACGATGATCATTGAAGGGGACTCCACGAATTCAATAGCAACAAGAAAATCACAAGAAGCATATGCCGAATTTACGGGAAGTACCGAAAACATTGAAAAGGCCAAATATTTTTTAGAAAATAAAGAGGGGTTAACGGGATTACAACTCAAACAGTTTGAGACGATCCTGTATGCCGCCGCCAACAATCCTCAAACGATCCCCGACATTGTTAAATCAAGGATAAAAGCGGAAACAGAGCAGACTGAAAAATTATATGGTTTTAATTTTATCATGAATGGCGACACTTTAACCACCAATGCAATTGATGCTATACTTGATACCAGTAACGATCTTGCAAAAAGAGCAGCAGCATGGGCTTGCAGTAAAGAGGTGGGAGTGTCATTGAAATCCGGCCTTGAGAATTTGAGGGATCTTAGAAATAAGACCGTTCAGGCGTTAGGATACAATGACTATTTCACTTACCAGGTATCAGATTACGGGATCAGTACAAAGGAGCTGATTGAAATTACCCGCCAGATGAATAAAGAGATATGGCCATTGTACAGGGAACTGCACACCTATGCCCGCTATGAATTGGCAAAAAAATTCAATGTTGAAGAGGTGCCTGAAATGCTTCCCGCTCATTGGCTTCCAAATCGCTGGGGTCAGGATTGGGCATCAATGGTCACCGTTGAAGGCCTTGACCTTGAGTCGGTTTTGAAAAACCTTACAAGTAATTGGATGGTGGAGCAGGCAGAGCGTTTTTATATTAGTTTGGGATTTGATGAACTGCCACAAAGCTTTTATGATAGATCCGACTTATATCCCCTGCCTGATGGTGCGACCTACAAGAAGAACAATCATGCTTCGGCCTGGCACCTGAACCTGCAAGAGGATGTAAGGTGTTTAATGAGTGTGGTCCCCAACACAAGATGGTATGAGACCACTCATCACGAATTAGGACATATATACTACTATATCTCCTATACGAATCCGGAAGTGCCTCTCCTCCTACGTAGTGGTGCTAACAGAGGATTTCATGAGGCAATGGGTAGTTTGATGGGATTGGCGGCCATGCAAAAGCCATTTCTCGATCATTTGGATCTTCTTCCTGAGGAAGATGACATCGATAGCGCTGCCTTAAAAGATCAGGAGATTCAGGCCTTATTAAAGGAAGCTTTGAACTACATTGTATTCATTCCCTGGGGTGCGGGTGTGATGACCGAATTTGAATATGATCTCTATACGAATGAACTGCCCCCTGACCAGTTCAATAAGCGTTGGTGGGAGCTCAAAAAGCAATACCAGGGCATTGTTTGTGAAGAAGAACGTGGTGAAGAATTCTGTGATGCAGCATCAAAGACACATATTAACAATGATGCGGCCCAATATTATGATTATGCGATCTCATATGTACTCCTCTTTCAATTTCATGACTATATCGCCACTAAGATCTTAAAACAAGATCCTCATGCAACTAATTATTATGGGAATAAAGAGGTTGGAAAATTCCTAACAAAGATCATGCAACCCGGTGCTACCAAAGACTGGAGGGTTCTTTTAGAAGAAATTACAGGGGAAAAAATGAGCGCAAATGCGATGCTTCAATATTTTGAGCCTCTGATGGAGTTCCTCCAAAAGAAAAATGAAGGAAGGCTATATACACTGCCGGAACTTAATTAATTAAATATTATAAAAAACCCTTTTTTTCTTGACATATAAAAACCAAAAGTGTATATTTGTTATAACTTTTTCATGGTTTTTAATTATTGGGTTATACCAATAATCCAATAATTATCAAGCTGCAAAGATAAGGTGCAGCTGAAGTTAGCCACCCAAATTTTGTGGGGGTTTTCGCCCGGGTTCACCGCTCGGGCGAAACTTTTTTATATGCTTAATAGTTTTCTAAAAAATGATCATTACCATGGAACATTCAAAGATCATAATAGCAACATTATCTGAATCAGAAGAACCTTTACTCCCTGGTGACCTCGTGAAGATAACAGGCCTTGACAAGAAAGACGTGGTCATTGCTATCGCAAATCTAAAAAAGGAAGATAAAATCTATTCGCCAAAGCGTTGTTACTACGATGTGAAAAAATAATCTTCTTTTGCACTAAAGAAAAATAGAGAACCGCTATCTTTATTGTATCATGCATTATCCCTTAGAATACGTTCAACGATTATACCGGCCTCCCAGTGAAGCCAATTCATTGATCATTCAAGTTACCTTTGGTTGTACATGGAATCAATGCGCCTTCTGTGAGATGTACAATGACAAAAAGTTCAAAACCCGTAATGAAGACGCGGTTCTTAAGGAGATCAATACCATTGGAGCTCTCACTAAAGATGTTAGGAAAGTTTTTTTGGCAGATGGCAACCCTATGGCACTCTCAACTAGAAGATTGCTTACAATACTCAAAGCTCTTAATGATAACTTCCCGAAGATAAACAGGATCTCCACCTATTCTCTTCCCAGAGACCTTCTGGCAAAATCTCCTGAAGAACTAAAAGAGGTAAGAAGTAATGGCCTGAAAATGATCTATGTGGGAATAGAATCAGGTGATGATGAGGTGCTTAAACATATGAATAAGAACGAGACCTTTGACACTACTGCGAAGGGGCTGCTGAAAGCAAAAGAAGCAGGGATAAAGGTGTCAGCCATCATATTGAATGGTGTAGGAGGGCTTGAATACAGTCAACAACATGCCATCAATTCTGCGAAGGTGCTCAATGAGATACAGCCCGAATATGCTTCTGTGCTGGTCCTCAGCTTCCCTTATGGTATTGACAGATATAAAGAGCGCTTTGCAGGCAATTATGTTCCCATGTCCATCCTGGATCTGTTACGTGAAATGGAGATTTTCATTGAACATACCGAGCTTGATGCTACGATCTTTCGCAGTAATCATGCTTCAAATTATCTGGTATTATCAGGGATCTTGTCAAGAGACAAGCAAGATTTTCTTGAACGCCTGAAGCATGCCATAGATAATCCGGAGTTGGCTAATTTGAGGCAGGAATGGCAAAGAGGATTGTGAATATGGATGGCATCCTAAAGCTGAAAAATGAATACATGTTCAGTATGGATCACTATATCCTTTCAAGGTCCTTCTTCTCCAGCCATCCTTGCTTTCCATCAGCAAGTCTTATCTTATTCCATTCTCCAACCTCATAAACGATCTTTATCTTTATCCCTTCATGAATAATAAATAGATCCTTGCTCGACTCATCAGGAGCGCTTTTCACATAGGCACTTGGAGAAAATAGTATCGCATACCGATCATCCTCTTCGATCTTGTATCTGCTATTTGAAAAGATAAGCGTACAACAACAGATCAACAATAGGAACACCCCAAGAAAAAAGGAAGCTCTCTTCACACGAATGTTTGGAGACAACAATACACTTACTCCTGCAAGGAAAGCTGTCCACACTGCGATCAGGAAAACTACTGACCATCCATATGAATTACTCATCTGTATCAGGGACTTCCACTTTCTTACCACATACATTTGGGGAAGGGGTTCAATTTTATCAGAGATCTTAAGGTTGGCCAACTTTAGATTAAAAATGATGTCCTCATCATTTGGAGCCAGCTTCACTGCCTTTTCATAGAATAAGATCGCATTGGCAATATCTCTCTTGTGATAATATGCATTCCCAAGATTATAGTAGATCGCCCCGGATTCATGCCCCTCAGATAATATGTCTTTATAAATAGTGATGGCCGAATCATAACGTCCTTTAACGTATAGTTCATTTGCCCGATCAAACATAGAATTGCCCTCCATGCCACTGACATTCAATGTCAAAAGCCAACAAACTACCCCTATGGTCATTCTTATATTCACCTGATCGTATTTTCTAAATTAGCGATTAAACGTATTGCATCATGATAGGTCTTATCCATCCCTCCTTCTCTGGCGGATGGTGAAAATAAGGCCATCTCACAAGTATCCAGTGTTTCAAGAACTTGTTTTACCAGTTCCCCATCAATATTCCTGGTCTTAAATACTTCTTCTGCTTTATCTTTGCTTAACTCAGCTGCTTGAATATTTAACTTATCACCCAGATATCCCCAGATGGCTTTGGCGATCTCATCATAAAATTCTTTGTAATTATTTTGCTTTAATAGCTTCTTTGCAACGACCATTCTCTTCCTGGCAATTTTATTGGCTCTTCTTGTTTTCAATAAGGCCACATTACTTTGTAGCTTTTTATATCTCTTCAAATAGGTGATCAGAAAAATGAACAATATGAAAGGCATTCCCAGGAGTATAAAAAATACCATAGAGCCATAAAATGCTTTTTCCTTCTTCATCAATTGTACATCACCAATTTTAATGAACCTAATGTCTTCACCCAACAGAGCAATTTCCTCCTTAGTGATGCCACTTGAAGCTGGTGCATTTGTAATTCCATCACCTTTGCTTACTTCTATAAAGTAATCCGGTGAGGTGAGGGTGATGTATTTCTTCTTATCAATATCAAAATAAGAGAATGAGATCCCCGGCAATTTATACTCTCCCGGTAAACGAGGTATAGCAAGATATTCAAAGGTTTTAGATCCTTTGATCTCACTGCCCTTGGAGGATATCTTCTCTGCTATTTTAGGATCATACACTTCAAAATTTGGGGGAAACTCCACCTCCGGCTTTGAGATCAATTTTATGTTTCCCTTTCCGGAGATCGTTGTCTTCACAGTTATGGGATCATTGGCTTTTGTTTGCTCCTTATCAAGGGTCACATCAAAACTGAAACTACCAACTGCTCCATTATAATTAGCAGGCTTATTAGCCTCGGGTAACTCCTTGACATTGATCTTTACCTTTTTACTGGTGAGCACACGGTTTATATTTCTGTAGCCGCCAAAAATGGAAAAGTTGTCAAAGATATTCCTACTTCTCGATTTATCTTGTACAGTGATGGTTACCGACATCTCGATAGGTTCTATATACAAAGTGCCGCTCTTTTGAGGAAACAGAGCCTCCTTTTTAAGAATTCCTACCCTGTATTCTACTCCATCTATAACTTCACTTTGTTGGTGTAATTGATTGAACTCCTTAATATTATGAGACCAAAATCCAGAATTAGTGGGCATCTTATTGACCTGATAATTTGAAATGTTCAGGCGGGTATATATTTTATAGGTAACGATGATCTGCTCCCCTTGATAAACACTTTTCTTATCTACAACTGCTCTTAAAAAGACATTCTTATCAATGTTGCTCGTCTCCTTGGTCTTCTTTGTTGCAGGAACCACATGAATTGAAACCTTATTTGATACAATTACTTGCCCATTAATTGTTACCCTGGCCCCATCAATTGAAAATTTCCCAACTGCTTTTGGTTGCAAGTAATAAGTGAATGATTTGTACTTTGTGCGATGACCATTTATGTTCAGATCTTCTTGTACTGCATTGGGCCCACTAAGCACATGAAAGTACTTAAAGTGGGGGGGCTGGAAGTTTTTAGGGTTGCCATTTTGTATGGTAAAGGTCAATTTGAACTTGTCATTGAATGCAACTTGATTTTTATTCAAGGAAGCAGTGAATACCACGTTCTGACTTAATCCATGATAGGAAAAGAGGATGAAACAGCATATGAATAGCACATATGCCTTTCCTGCAATTCTCTGAAATGATCGATATAGTTCTTTGTTTATCATAAGCAGCCTGCAGCTCCTACCAATCTTTTTCTATTTTTCTATTGACCTTACGGCCTTTTTTACGATCAAGTTTCTCCTGAACACGCATCTCCTCATTAATTAGTGCATTAAGTAATCGTTCCGCTTCTTCTTTGGTCATCTCCTGTCCTTCTGATTGTTCTTTGCTCTCTTCTCCCTGTTTTGCATTCTCATCATCTTGCTGGGTAGACTCTTGTTCTTTCTGCTCCTGCTCTTTATTTTCCTCCTCTCCTTCCTGCTCTTGCTTCTTCTTCTCTTCTTCTCCCTCATCGTTTTGATTCTCATTTTTCTCTTCTTGTTGATCCTTGTTCTGCTCCTGCTGCTGAAGCATTGACTGTGCATAAGAGAGATTATACCTAGTATCCTCATCATTAGGATTATTCCTCAAACCATTCTTATAGGCTTCAATTGCCTCTTTATACTTCTTCCCCATTAATAATGAATTGCCATAGTTGTGGTAGGCCATGGCTTTTTGATCTTTGTCCTTAGCTGTTTCGGCTGATCTTTTGAAGTATTTTGCTGCATCCTCATATCGGCCCTGTTGGTATAAGGCATCCCCTAAATTGAACATCCCTTCGTTGCTTTCCTTTTTCTTTTCTAATGCCTTTTTGTAGTTCGCTTCAGCATCCGGATATTTTTCTTCCTCATAAAGTACATTTCCCTGACGTATCAATTTCCGCTCATTTTGTGCAAAAGCAGAATAGCAGGCAAATAATAGGAACAACATTATAGGTAGTCTCATCATCTCTAATTTATTTATTCCCGGGAGCCAGCCAATCTGACAACCAGGTCCTCTTTCTTTCTGAAATAAAGAATTCTAATAGTAGGAACAGTAGTGCCCCAGCGAGAAAATATTGGAACTTACTTTCGTACTCTGTAAATACCCTCTCCTCGAATTCCTTCTTCTCCATAGATTTGATCTTATTCATGATCGCTTCAATTTCATCCTGCCCTCCTGATAAAGGAAAATAATTCCCATTGCAAGCATCCGCGATCTGTTTCAAAATATTATCATTCAACTTGCTTAATACTATACTTCCCTGCTTATCCTTCTTATAATCTACCTGAATATTATTACTATACACAGGTATGGGAGCCCCTTTGGTGGTTCCAACACCGATCGTATGAATCACACCCCCCTCTTCCGAAACCTCTTTTGCCATAGTTATTGCATCTTCATCATGGTTCTCACCATCCGTGATTATGATCAGCATTTTGTATTTTTTCTCCCCCATTTCAAAGGATCTGTTGGCCATACGAATTGCTTCGCCGATAGCTGTTCCTTGTGTAGGCACCATCTCTGTCCGAATATTATTGAGGTACATTTTCGCTGCTGCGTAATCAATGGTCAAAGGCATTTGTAAATAGGCATTTCCGGCAAATACAACAATGGCCACTCTATCATTTTGGAATTCATCCACCAATTTCGATACAAAACGCTTGGCCCTTACAAGTCTGCTTGGCTTTAGATCTTCTGCCAGCATGCTCTTTGAAACATCTATGGCTATAACTACATCAACCCCTTTCCTCTTCACTTTCTCAAGCTTGGTTCCAATTTGAGGATTTGCGATCCCAACGATCAACAATCCTAAAGCCAATATCAGGAAAATGAATTTTGCCTGGTGCTTGTACCTTGGATAATGGGGGATCAATTGTAAGACCAAACTCTTATTGCCGAATCTTTTTATTGCCCTCTTGCGCCATGCCATCATCACCCAAAAAAGTACAATGAACACTGGGATTGCGCCCAGGGCCAAGAGATAATCCTTATTTTGGAGTTCGATCATTTCCTTTTTATCAAAAGTGATTGTTTTTCACGTAACACGCCTAAAAATTGTATATCTAAAAAATAGCTCTCCCATCAATAATATTACTGCCCAGATCGCATATTTCAAATACTCATCCTTATATCTTTCTATTGTTGATATCTCTATTTTCGTCTTCTCAAGTTGGTCAATCTCCTGGTATATTTTCTCCAGCTTACTATTGGATGTTGCCCTGTAATATTTCCCATCTGTCAATTGCGCGATCTCTGTCAAGAGTTCTTCATCTATCTTCACTTCCATTTGTTGATGCCTGACACCAAAAGGGGTTTTAACCGGATAAGGAGCAAATCCTATGGTTCCGACGCCTATTGTGTATACACGAATGTTAAACTTCTTGGCAATCTCAGTTGCTGTTATTGGAGAAATGAATCCACTATTATTAACGCCATCGGTCAATAGCACGACCACCTTACTCTTTACCTTACTTTCCTTTAGTCTGTTTACAGCAGTAGCAAGCCCCATACCAATAGCAGTACCATCTTCGATCAATCCACTCTTTATATCGTTCATTAGGTTCTTAAGGACCACATGGTCGGTTGTGATCGGACATTGTGTAAAGCTTTCACCAGCAAATACGACCACTCCGATCCTGTCATCCGGACGGCCAGAGATAAAATTTGAGGCCACCTTTTTAGCCGCTTCAATACGATTTGGGCGAAAATCTTCTGCCAACATACTCCCCGAAACATCCATTACCAATACGATATCAATTCCTTCGGAGGTGATCTCTTGCTCATTTAGTGATGACCTCGGCCTTGCTAAAGCTGTGATCAACAAACCCAATACCAATAATCTTATAAAAAAAAGAACATGGATAAAATTTCCTCTAAATGAGGATGAAGATCTCTTGGCCACCGGAATGAAAGACAATTTAAGTTCCCCATATTGATGTCGATATCTTCTCCAATACCACAGTATGAGCACTGGAATCAATAACAGCAACCAAAAAAGTTCCTTATTCAAATATTCTCCTTCATGCCACATCTGCAGATTCCTTTTCTTTACTAATTGATGGTTTTGTATCTCTGATAAAAGAATAGCTTATTGCCAAACATCGCTCATGATCTTCCGGTAAAGGTGTCAACTTTGCAAATTTCACAAGGTCACTTAAAAGCAAAAGTTCCTTAAGATCTTCCTTGATATCATCGGCGATCACTATGCTCTTAAAGTCATCTATGATCTCCCCTGAAGTTGATTCGAGAGCCAATATGGTAAAGCGGTTTTCAATGTACTCCCTGACTATTTCAGAAATTCCAGTATAATATCGCTTGACTTCCCCTTTCTGCCAATATTTCTCCTCTTCAAGATCCCTCAATCTGGCCAATGCGATCTCGTGTGCCACTTTAGTCATTACAGGTTTAACGATCCCCTTTTTAGCATTTTTCACTTTCTCTCTCCAATAGACATAAAGGGATATCAGCAATAGCAGAAAATAGCCGATCAAAAGGTACTGCCAGATATCTTTGATCGAAAAAGGGATATCGAGGGGATCTTTAATTGCCTTTATTTGCTCCTCAACATCCACCTTCACTTTACTCACATTAAAGGACAATGGTTTTGTAAAAACAGAATCCATTTTTGATGTTTCTTCCTTTCTATATTTGAAGCAAATAGGCGGAATGGTAAAATACCCTGAATCAAAGGCGATCAAATTGACCGTTCCGGTTAAAATAACATGATCCTCATTGACCTGCTCTTTAATATCATTAAATGATAGGATCTCCATGTTGTTTATCGAGTCCACCAGATCCGGAAAAAAAACCAAATAGTGGAGGTCGCGCTTCGCCTCAAGAATGAGGGTAATATTTTCTCCGATCTCATATTCAGTTGCCGACAATTTGGCACTAACGACCACCTGGCTGTGCCCTTTGTTGGCAAAGGCCAGACTTATCAGAAGCATGCATATTAATAAATAGTTTTTCATTTCTATTCCTTGATAGATCTGCGTCTTCTTTCTCGTCGCTTAAAGAATTTCAATAGTACATTAATATAGGATTCGCTAGTGTTAATACTTATCACATCTGAGCCACTTTTCATGAATGACCTTTGGAAATAATTCCTATGTTCTTCATAAAACTCAGCGTAATTTTTACGTGTTTTATTTCGTGCAGTGTCCATCCAGGTCACCCTCTTGCTCTCGCTATCGAATACTCTGGCCAGTCCGATATTTGGCAATTCCTCCTCTCTTGGGTCATGAATATTAACGCCAATGATATCATGCTTTTTACCGGCAATGCTCAGTGCATTCTCATACTCCTTTCCCATATAATCTGAAAGTAAAAAAGCGATGCATCTCTTTTTCATTACATTGTTGAAGAAGCGGAGCGCTTGTCCGATATCAGTTCCGTTGGACCTGGGTTTGATATCCAGTAACTCCCTAATGATCCTTAAAATATGAGATCGTCCCTTTTGCGGTGGAATGAACTTCTCAATTTCATCGCTGAAAAAAATGATGCCCACCTTATCATTATTATTGATGGCCGAAAAAGCTAAAACAGCACAGATCTCTGTGATCAGATCATTTTTTGTTTGATTAACAGTACCAAAAAAGGAAGATGAGCTCACATCAACCATCAACATGACAGTTAACTCTCGCTCCTCTTCAAAGATTTTGATAAATGGGTGGTTAAATCGTGCAGTTACATTCCAATCGATGGCCCGTATATCATCTCCGTACTGGTACTCTCTGACCTCACTAAAAGACATTCCTCTCCCCCTAAAAACACTGTGATACTCCCCCGAAAATATGTGCTGAGAAATACCTCGTGTCTTTATCTCAATTTTTCTGACTTTTTTAAATAGTTCTGTTGTTTCCATGGATATTCAGGATCAATTAGATAAGATTATGATCAGCCATTCTTTATAGATCAGGGAACTTCGACCTTATTTAAGATATCGCTAATGATATCTTCCTGTGTAATATTCTCAGCTTCTGCTTCATAGGTAAGCCCAACTCTATGACGTAACACATCATAACAGATCGCTCTTACATCTTCAGGGATCACATATCCTCTGCGTTTTATAAAAGCATAGGACTTGGCCGCCAATGCCAAATAGATACTGGCTCTGGGCGATCCACCATAGTTTATCAACGGCTTAAGTTGTTCCAATTGATATTGCTCAGGGTTCCGTGTGGCAAAAACAATATCCAAAATGTAATTCTCGATCTTTTCATCCATATACACCATGTTCAGGGTCTCTCTTGCCTTTATGATGTCTTTCGGTTTAACGATCTTTTTGATCTTCGGATATATATCTGCAATGTTCAAACGGACAATTTCCTTTTCTTCTTCCTTGTTTGGATAATCAATAACCACCTTTAACATAAATCTATCAATTTGTGCCTCCGGAAGTGGGTAGGTCCCCTCCTGCTCAATTGGATTTTGAGTGGCCATTACTAAAAAGGGCTCATCTAGAATAAAGGTCTCCTCTCCAATGGTCACCTGCTTTTCCTGCATGGCTTCCAACAGCGCGCTTTGTACCTTAGCAGGGGCTCTGTTGATCTCATCTGCCAAGACAAAATTTGTAAATATTGGCCCCTTCTTCACAGCAAATTTATTCTCCTGCTGATTGTAGATCATCGTTCCCACCAAGTCGGCGGGTAACAGATCGGGAGTAAATTGTATTCTCGAGAACTTGGCGTCAATAGCTGATGCCAGTGACTTTATTGCCAACGTCTTTGCCAGGCCGGGTACCCCTTCGAGTAAAATATGACCTTTGGATAGCACTCCAATGAGTAGCCTCTCTATCATATATTTCTGACCAATAATTGTTTTACTGATCTCGCTGTTGAGGCCATCAATGAATGCGCTCTCCTTATTGATCTTCTCATTAAGCTCCTGAATCTCAGAACTTTGCATTGTAGCAGCTCCCTTGTTTTCCATATACTATTTTTTAGTGAATTATTTGTTGTATTTAGTATCAAAAATCATGCAAAATTATTGATTTCTATCAGATTTAACAAAATTTAACAAAAATCAATGGTATCAAAAGGGTTGAGGGATAGTCCTGAGCTTGGTTCTTGGGTTTTCAGCACAATTTTCGTACCTGGGTGGTTGGTCCAATTTTGAGGCCTTCAGTGTCTATATTTTCCAACAGATTTACACCCGGTGTTTTCCCCTTTTCGATACTTCCCATTTCTTTGTTAAATCCAAGAGCCTCCGCCCCATTTATGGTAGCCCATGTTAGCAAAGTGTTCAAAGATATATATGGAGCACTCTTTGATATTGTTTTGAGCTCCTCCAATATCGATAGGTTAGAATTCGATGCCAGGCTATCTGTTCCGACCGTGCATTTACAATCTTCATCGATGAACATTTGATAATCCGGAAGAGCGCTTTCAATATACAGATTCGCATTGGGGCAGGTACACCAGTAGAAATTATTAAAATGCTCATGGGCCCATTTTATATCTGCCTCTTTTGTAAAAGTATTGTGCACACTTACCATTTTGTGTTCTCCACTCAAATATCCCATACACGATACAAGGGCACTCTTATTTGTAGGATCAAACCATGACAGGTCAATACCCCATTTTTGAAAACTATCTACCCAGACCCCTTTCTTTTCAAGAAATAATCTGTCCTCGTCACTGTTCTCTTGCATATGCATACTTAGGGTTTCACATCTAGACTCATTGAATTCATTGATCTTTTTCAACAAATTCGGAGTGGTCGTATAAGAAGCATGAGGAGATAGTGATCTTGAATTTCCATCTATTTGGGGCACACCATCATACACCTCGATCCCCTTAGTAAAGGTGTCATTTGTGGCTGAGGGTATCACATCAAATAATTCTACAAAGGTATGATACCGCATGTTCCCTTTCGATTTTTGTAAAAATGATAGTGTAGTGTTAGAAATATCACCTGTACCCACAATGCCATTGACGACCATTTCCTCCTCACCGGCAGCAATACCATCCAACTTCAGCTCCTCACTCATATCATCATCCATACTCTTTATGCGGGTAAGGAATTCAGGCAAGCCGGTCTCCCTTTGAACTCGATCTTTTAAAAAAGACAATTCCAAATGACAATGTGTATTAATAAAGCCCGGGCAAAGGATCCCCTTATAGATCTCTAATGTATCCGGAGAGAAATCACTGCGATCTGCTATGTCGATTATTTTACCACCACTATCCACCATAATTACACCATTGGCCAAAGGCGGCCCGGTCATGGTATATAAATAGTCCCCACTTATGTTTCGCACTTGATTCATTATTTTGCCCAAGATACAACCCTTTAAAATAAAGTTAAAATGACCATTGCAATAGTCCTCCATCTAACTATGGTGATACAATAATGGCACAATGCTATTCTACTAAGCTAATTTTTGTAAATTAGCACACCGTTGAACTCTATAGTTGGCGCTGAATCAATAATAGCTGAATCAATAATAAAAGTGGCCCCGAAAATGACAGGTAGGAATATCCCATCAAATTTGACTTAAATTTATTTATCAGAAAGAATGTTTGCATACATTACAGGAAAACTAACCTATAAGTCCCCCACCTTTGTCATCTTAGAGAGCAACGGAATAGGTTACGACATCAGCATCAGTTTGAACACCTATTCTCACATTCAAGACCTTGAGCAATGCAAGTTATACACCTACTTTTATGTAAAGGAAGACTTGCATGCTTTATATGGATTTTCAGAAGAATCAGAAAAACAACGCTTTACACAACTCATTTCCGTTTCCGGTATCGGTCCAAATACGGCGAGGATGATTTTATCCTCAATGACCCCAGAAGAGCTGCAACATGCAATTCTTGAAGAGAACGTGGCTCAAATAGAGAGTATTAAAGGAATTGGGCCAAAATCCGCTAAAAGATTAATTCTTGAATTAAAAGATAAGGTCGGACAAGGAACTGACCACTCTTCGATTTCGACCACTTCATACAATACTTTGAAGGAAGAAGCGTTATCTGCTTTAGTAAAATTGGGTTTTTCAAAGCTAATTGCTGAAAAGGCAGTAATAAAAGTGATGAAAAACGAGGTGAATGACATGAACGTTGAAAACATATTAAAACAGGCCTTAAAAAACATGTAAATCTGTCAGGCAGAGTATTGTGAACGGGAGAAAATTCATATTACAATTAATTCTTCCCTCTTTATTGATTCTAACCTTTTTTGGTGCTATTGGCAGGGGGGGGATAATTATGCCCTTCCATGCGTTAGATAGCTGGAATTATCCTGAGGATTCCACCAATAAGGATAGTTTGATACTTAAGTATCCAATAAGGGATAGGAAGGGTGACTTCATAACTGATGAGGAAAACAATCCCTTTAATCTTGAAGACCCTGATGTCATTGAGCAAGATGTTGATTATGACCCATTGACCAATGAGTTCATCATCACAGAAACCATTGGAGAAGACTATTATCGCAACCCCAATTACCTATCATTTGAAGAGTTTCTCAAACAGGAATTCGGCAATTCACAAAATGAATACTGGAAGCAACGCGCCAGAACGGAAAGCCGCCTTGAGAGAAAAGGGATCGTTCCTAAATTACATGTAAAAAGCAATATTCTTGACAGGATCTTTGGCGGAAGTACTGTTGACATCAAGCCTCAGGGAACTATTAACCTGACATTTGGGGGGCAATTTACAAGATATGACAATCCTCTGCTCTCTGAGAAGCAAAAAAGAACTGGTGGTTTTGACTTTGACATGAACATACAGATGAATGTTGTGGGTAAGATCGGTGAAAAATTGAAAGTAACAACAAATTACAATACGCAAGCTACCTTCGATTTTGAAAATCAATTCAAATTGGAATATACCGGATTTGAAGATGAGATCATTCAGAAGATAGAGGCCGGAAATGTGAGTCTTCCCTTAAGAGGCACCTTGATCACGGGTAGCCAAAGTCTATTTGGTATTAAAACCGAATTGCAATTTGGGAGATTATCTGTAACCAGCATCTTTACTCAACAGAAGGGGGAAGTCAAAGAAATAGAAATTCAGGGTGGCGCCCAAACTGAGACCTTTAACATTGAGGCCAATCAATATGATGCCAACCGACATTTCTTTTTAAGTCAATTCTTTAGAGATAATTATGATAAAGCACTTAAAAATTTGCCGATCATAAATTCGCCGATCAGTATCAATAGGATCGAGGTATGGGTGACCAATTTCTCGGGAGCTACTGAGAATACAAGAAATATTGTGGCCTTCATGGACCTTGGCGAAGGGCTGGATACAAATATTTATAATCCAACTATTACAGATGGTGCCGGAATTCAACCTCACAATGATGCCAACAACCTTTATAAAGAATTAAAACCAGAAGATCCAACAAAAAGAAATAACAATACCATCATCCAAACTCTTTTAGATCCTTCCTTTAAAATTTCTCTTGAAACGCCTCGGGATTTTGAAAAGATCTATGCCAGAAGGCTCTCAGAATCTGAATACACTTTTAACCAACAGCAACGGTCATTGGGTTATATTTCATTGAATCAATCCCTAAACCCTGAAGAGGTTTTAGCTGTGGCCTTTCAATATGTCACCACAACAGGAGAGGTATTTACGGTAGGTGAATTTTCTGAAGATGTGCTTCCGGGAGAGAATAGTTCCAGCGTTATTTTTGTAAAAATGCTAAAAAGTTCTTCCGCTAATACCAAATATCCAATTTGGGATTTGATGATGAAAAACATCTATTCCCTGGGAGCCTATCAAGTCAACAGTGAAGATTTTCAATTGGACGTCAATTACACAGATCCCGGAGGTGGAGAGCGAAGATATATTCCGGAGGGGGCAGGAGTAAAAGGAATACCATTGATCCGATTGCTGAATCTTGACCGTCTCAATTCCCAGCAAGATGCCATGCCTGATGGTGTCTTTGACTACGTTAGCGGAATAACGATCAGCCCATCAAATGGTAGGGTGATCTTTCCGGTTGTGGAACCTTTTGGCAGTTACCTGATGTCAAAGTTTGACACTGCCAACGCCAATGAAAAGAAAATAGCAGATAAATATGTGTACAGCCAACTGTATGATTCAACGATCACCATTGCGGAACAATTCCCGGAGTTGAATAGGTATACCCTTCAGGGGTCGTATAAATCTAGTGTTTCCTCTGAAATATCCCTTGGATTCAATATTTCCCCGGGATCGGTTAAGTTAACTGCAGGGGGCCAACAACTCTCTGAGGGTAATGACTATATCGTGGATTACTCTTTGGGTAGGGTGAAAATAATCAATGAGGCCTATTTGAATTCAGGAATACCTGTAAAGGTATCTTTCGAAGATAAGGCACTTTTTGGCATCCAGACAAAATCTCTCTTTGGTACCCGCCTGGATTATTGGATCTCTGATGATTTTACATTAGGGGGCACCTTCCTGCATCTTTCGGAAAGGCCATTTACCAATAAGGTAAACTTGGGTGATGAGCCGATTTCAAACTCTATTTGGGGCCTTGACTTTAACTATCATACCGAATCCGACTGGTTAACCAAGCAAGTGAATAAGATCCCACTCATCTCTTCAAAGGAACCATCAGCTATTACAGTTACCGGAGAATTTGCAAAGCTGGAACCAGGCCACTCCAAGGCCATCAATAATAAAGAAAATGATGAGAAAGGGGTGGCGTATTTGGATCACTTTGAAGGAACCGAAATTAGTTACCGATTGGAATTGCCATACCTTGATTGGGTACTGGCCAGTACTCCCCAAAAGGCTAAAGCAAGAGATGGCACTATTCTTTTTCCTGAAGCAGAGTTGATCGACAGTCTCCCCTATGGATATAATAGGGCAAGGATCTGCTGGTATAGTGTTGACAATATTTTCCTGAGAGATGTATCGGGTGCTCCTGATATTTCTGATGAAGTACAATCAAACCACTATGTAAGGGAGATACTTGAAAAGGAGGTGTTCCCAAATAAGGAAAACAGGGATCAAATAAATGCTACAATTGCCACCTTTGATGTCGCATTTTACCCTGAAGAGCGTGGACCTTATAACTACGATTTCACAGATGTCAACACAAACGGATCATTGCTCAACCCCTCCAAACGCTGGGGAGGTATTATGCGTAAACTTACCACTACTGATTTCGAAGCCGCAAATATTGAATTTATTGAATTTTGGCTGTTAGACCCTTTTATCAATACACCCAATGGTACACCATCCAAAACAGGGGGTGAAATGTATATCCAGCTTGGAAATATTTCTGAGGATATTCTTCGGGATTCAAAGAAGTTCTTTGAAAATGGATTGCCAAAACCAAACAGCGATGCAAACGTTGATACTACAAAATGGGCCAGAGTGCCAGTAACCCAACCAATTGTAGATGCTTTTGATAATGACAATGCGATCAGAACTGCTCAAGATGTTGGATTGGATGGTTTCAATGATGCAGGTGAGCAATCGCATTTTAGCGAGTATCTGTCCAGTCTAAAGAGCAATGTGGATGCAGCTGCTTATTCTGATGCATTAAGCGATCCCTCTTCCGATAATTATGTGTATTATCAGGATGATGGATTCAATAAGAACACCCCTATTACCGAAAGATATAAAAGCTATAACAACTCCCAGGGAAATTCATTAGGCACTACTACTGTTGCTAAGTCTAGCCCTGATTCTGAGGATCTTAATAAGGATAATACTTTAACAGAAGCTGAACAATATTACCAATACAACATACGACTTACCAAAGCTGATCTGGAAACCGGTAAAGGCTATATTGTTGATAAGCAAGTGTCAACTGTTTCTCTAGAAAATGGGGCTTCAGAAGAAGTGACCTGGTATCAATTTAGGATCCCCATTAATGCATATGCCAGCAGAACCGGAAATATAAGCGACTTCAGATCCATTCGTTTTATCAGATTATTCCTGAATGGATTTCAGGAAAATATCATTTTGAGATTTGCCAAACTTGAACTCATAAGAAATCAATGGAAAAGATACCAATTTTCAATGCAGGCACCCGGTGAATATGTTCCCAGTGATAATGAAGGAACTACGGTATTTGATGTTTCCTCTGTAAATGTTGAAGAAAACTCAGGGCGTACTCCCGTAAATTATGTTCTTCCTCCAGGTATCCAAAGAGAGCAGGTGCCCGGGCAGGTTTCCAACTACTTTGAAAATGAACAATCTCTTTCTGTAAAAGTATGTAATCTTCAGGATGGAGATTCAAGGGCAGTATATAAGATACTGAACAAAGATCTTAGGAACTTTAACAAGCTCAAAATGTACATTCATGCTGAAGCAGATGAAGATATTGGTAATATCAACGATGGTGACCTGAAGGCGTTTATACGTATAGGTTCTGATTTTGTGAGTAACTATTATGAATACGAGATCCCGTTGGAAATTACCCCGCCTGGTAATTATAAATCAAATAATGATCTGCATAGAAATGCGGTATGGCCCGAAACCAACAATCTCGATATTGAAATTCAAAAGCTCATTGATGCCAAGACAAAACGAAATAAAAATGTCAACTATCAAGCAAACAACCCATATGTTGTATATGATAGCAAAGGAAATAAGATCACGGTACTTGGAAATCCCGATCTGGGTGTCGCCAAGGTAGTCATGCTGGGGATCCGTAACCCCAAGGCAGAAGGATTTGGAAGTGATGACGGACAACCCAAATGTGCCGAAATATGGTTCAATGAGCTCCGGCTTACTGACTTTGAGGAAAAAGGAGGGTGGGCAGCCCTGGGAAGGATAGATATAAAACTTGCTGACCTTGGTAAGATCACCTTATCAGGAAATTTGTATACAATAGGTTTTGGTTCGCTTGAAGAGAACATCAGTGAAAGAAGCCTTGAAAATTTCCACCAGTACGATGCTGCCATCAATTTAGAATTGGGAAGGTTCTTTCCCAAAAAGGCAGGATTGAGTATTCCTACATACGCCAGCTACTCAAAAGCGATCACCACACCCAAATATGACCCATATGATTCCGATGTCTTGTTAAAGACCAGGATCAATGCTTCCAATAATCCGGATTCGGTGAAAAAGATCACTCAGAACATTACCACCATTAAAAGTATCAATTTTACTAACGTAAGAAAGGTAAGTTTGAATCCAAGAAAGAAAAAACGTTTTTACAATGTCGACAACTTCTCCGTCACCTATGCCTACTCAGAAATATCACATAGCAGCCCCACAATCGAGAGTGATGTTGTGAAACGCTACAAAGGCGGATTAAATTACAATTTTCAGAGGGTGCCTGTCTTTATCACCCCCTTCAATAAACTGATCGCTACAAGGAAAAAGCATCTCGCCTTGGTAAAGAACTTTAATTTTAATCCGATACCTAATGGATATTCTTTCAGAACAGAAATGAATCGTGATTTCGGCAGAACCTTACTGCGTAGAAAAAATGCTGATGATCTGCCGATGGAGCCCACCTATGACAAATCATTTATGTGGGATAGAACTTATGGCCTTAATTGGAATCTGACCAAGTCCATGAAATTTGACTTTTCTGCTACCAATAAATCACGGATTGATGAACCGGAGGGGCCTATTGACACTAAAGCAAAAAAAGATAGTATTATTAGCAATATAAAGGCCCTTGGGAGGACTACCAATTATTCACATTCCATAAATCTCAATTATAATGTTCCATTAAAAGCTGTACCCGGGCTTGACTGGACGCAACTAAGAACGTCCTATTCTTCCTCATACAATTGGACAAGCTCTCCATTCCAGGGAAAGGGTGTAGATACTATTGGAAACATTATTAATAATACTCAAAATAATCAGATCCATGGAGATCTGAATCTTAAAACCCTGTACAATAAGGTGGGATTCCTGAAAAAATATAATGATCCTCGAGGGAGAAAAAGCCGATCTCCTGCTTTGAAGGGAAGCTCGAAAGAGAAACGGGGTCCCGGTAAAGCGGTTGAAGAGGAGAAGTCAACAGAAGAAAAGAAATCTCTTTGGGGATACATCATTAAACCACTATTGAGTGTAAAAAAGGTTTCAATAAATTATACCGAAAGAAAGGGGACGATATTGCCTGGCTATAAACCTAAGACTGACTATTTTGGAATGGAGAATCGTGGAAGTTATGCGCCGGGGTATGAGTTTTTGGTGGGTTATCAACCCGATCATGAATGGTTACAAAATAAAGCAAAGCATGATATGTTTGTCACCTCTTCAAATTTAAGCTATCAGCTAATTCAAAACCTTTCACGCGATCTGAATATCAAAGCTTCCCTTGAACCGTTGAATGATCTCCGCATTGAGTTGTCGGCTTCCAGATCACACAATCAAAGACTTACAGAATATTTTCAGGTAACGAATTATGAATATAACAGCTTGAATAGACAGGGCTCAGGATCTTTTAGGATCTCTTTTATTGCTATTAACACAATTCTAGACCAACCTGACAAAGATGGTGACGGACTAACAGATGCTTTCAGGGAATATGAGGCAAACAGAAGGCTGGTCTCCAAGCGAGTAGGGGTAAAAAATCCAAATTCATATTTGGTAAGTGTTCCTGAACCGATAACCGGTGAAAAATTCTATTATGGATATGGCCCATACTCTCAGGATGTTCTAATCCCCTCTTTTTTAGCAGCTTATTCCGGCAAAAGCATCAGTGAAGTTCCTATTAACGTAGATGATATTTTCAAAATGACTCCCCAGCCAAATTGGCGAATTACATATAATGGGCTAAGCAAATTAAAACTATTTGAGAACGTTGTTCAAAACATTAATATTACCCATGCTTATACATCTACCCTTGATATCAACAACTATATTGATAACGTGTTTTATGAAGAAATAAATGGGAGTGCCTCAGAAATTGATAGTCTTTCTGGAAATTATGAATCAAAGAGAGAAATAAATAGAATTTCAATCGCTGAACAATTATCCCCGCTTTTGGGTATCGATATTACCTGGAAAAATAAAATGAGTACACGTATTGAATACAGAAGGTCGAGAAAGATCACTGTGAGTTTTGTAGATTATCAATTGAATGAATCTAAAACAAATGAGTTGACCATTGGCTACGGGTATCGACTTCAGGGGATCAAACTTCCATTTGGGATTGGGGGCAAGAACTCTAAATTGAAGAATGATCTGAATATTGTAGTTGATTTTTCCATTCTTAATAACAAAACAACCAAATACGTATTAGATCAGAATATTGCTGAACCAACGAGTGGGAATACGACCGTGAGGGTTTCGCCATCTATAGATTATGTGGTAAATAATCGGTTGAATATCAGATTATTCTATGACAGGCAAGATAATATCCCTGCTACTTCCGCATCTTATCGAAGAACCAATACAAACGTTGGTATTAACATCAGGTTTACACTTGCTAACTAATTTTCTTTAAGGTATTTGATTAGAAAAAAATATCTTACTTTTGGTGGAAAATTACACCTATGAATATTCCCGATAACCTAATTTACACCAAAGACCATGAATGGGTCCTTGTGGAAGGAGAATCAGCTTATATTGGTATTACTGATTTTGCACAGGAGGAACTTGGAGATATCGTTTACATTGAAATTGAAACGCTAGGCAAAGGTCTTGAAAAAGAAGCTGTTTTTGGAACCATTGAAGCTGTTAAAACAGTATCAGATCTTTTCATGCCGACTCCGGGGAAAGTCCTTGAAGTCAATACAATATTGGAGGACGAACCTGATCTGGTGAATAAGGATCCTTACGGTGGCGGCTGGATGATAAAGATCTCATTAGATGATCCAGGGAATCTTGAAGGTCTTTTATCTCCAGATGAGTATAAACTTCAAATCGGACAATGATTTTTCCCTTTTAAGTTTACTTTACATGTTCTTAAGATACAATTTATTAGGATTGGGATGGGCATTAATGATCTTGCTCTTGCTAATATTACCTTCCAAAAACCTTTTAGTAGTCAACCTTATTCTATTTGTCCCCTTTGATGTTTTTGTTCATTGCTTTCTCTTTGGTGTATTGTGCTATCTGCTTATTGTAGGATTCAAAAAGCAATATTCATTTAGGGTACTTCGTTATAATTCCATAGTATCAGCAATTCTCATTGTGGCTCTTTATGGTACGATTATTGAAGTAATACAGGGAGTGTTTATTATTACAAGGAGTTTTGAGATCAAGGATATTTTGGCTAATTTTATGGGTTGTACTATAGGCACCTTGTTGTTCAGCATGATATATAACAGAATTTAAACCTTTAGGTATGTTACCTTTTTTCTTATATTCTTTCGGCGTGTTGATCGTTTTAATAGTTATCATCATCTATTCTTTCAGGACCAATCGTGAAAAGATCATGTCATCTTATAAAGAGACTCCGGAGAGCAAATCCGCATTTGTTAAGAAATATCCCGAGGCAGATATGGAACACCAAAGGGGTATATTTCTCCGTTTTGGCTTTATTTGTGCTCTTGGTTTTGCCTTATTTGCTTTTACATGGACAACATACGATAATAAAGAAAGTTCTTTGGGCCCTTTGGTCGTGGATGAAGAGATCATTGTGGAACCGCCTCAAACCAAGCAAGAAAAACCACCACCACCACCACCTCCTCCTCCAAAATTAGACATTGTTAAAGATGAGGAAAAAGTGGAGGACGATCCAATTATCAAAGAAATGGATGTTGATGAAGACACCGAAATAGAGATTCTTGAAATTGAAGAGGACGTGATCGACGAAAATGAAATATTTATGATCGTTGAGGACCCCCCGGCATTTCCGGGAGGCCCCAATGCCTTACAGCAGTATCTTTTAAAAGCCCCATATCCTCCAATTGCTTCAGAAAATGATATTGAAGGAACAGTTTGGGTCTATTTCGTGGTCGACAAAGATGGTAGCGTCATTAATGTTAAAGTGGCCAGGGGGGTTGATCAAACGTTGGACCGGGCAGCCCTAAAACATGTGAAAGCTATGCCCAAATGGAATCCGGGAAAGCAAAGGGGCAAGCCTGTTAAAGTCTCCTTTAATGTAAGATTGGTTTATACACTTGTAGATTAATAACTTCATTTGCAATTGAGGGCTTATCGCCATCAACCCATTCTCCTATATTTTTATCAAATGAGGCATTGTATCATCTTATTTTCTTTTCTCTTTTTCATACCCTCACTGAAGGCACAAGTTAACCTTGACCAAATGTTGGCTCAGGAATTCTATCTAAATGGTGAATATGAAAAAGCTGTAGTTCTTTACGAAAAGTTGTTTGCAAAGAACCCCGCCTCTAAGGAGATATACCGTAATTACCTTAACACTGTACTAGAGTTAGAAGATTATAAGAAAGGTGAAAAGATCGTAAAAAAGGTGATCAAGCAAAATCCGGGCTCCCTCATCTATATGGTTGATCTTGGGCGCGTGTATTTTATAGCCGGCAACACATCCAAGGCTACCAATCAATATGATAAAACCATTAATCAAATTCCCAAGGATAGAATCAAGATCAGTACTTTGGCCAATGCCTTCCTTGTGATTGAAGAATATGAGTATGCTTTGAAGACGTACTTAAAAGGTCAGAGACTATATGGTATTCCCGGTATGTTTAGCTTTGAAGTTGCCTCCATTTATGAAAAAAAGGGCGACTACAAAAATATGATAGTGGTCTATCTTGGTGTTTTGGAAAGTGATCCTAAAATGCTTCAATCTGTCAAAAACAACCTTCAAAGGTCTTTGACCAAAAAGGCACAATTCAATGAACTCCAAAGTCAATTGTACAGAAAGATCCAAAAACACCCTGATGCTATTATTTTTTCTGAACTATTGATATGGCAGTTGATTCAAAATAAAGACTTTAAGGCAGCTTTTATTCAGGTGAAGGCATTAGACCGTCGACTAAAGGGAAATGGTATTCGCATTCTTAAATTGGCTCGTATGGCGTTCAAGGAAACTGCCTATGATGCAGCAATTGAGGCATATGAGTATATCATTGCCAGAAATCCAAATGATCACTATAACCTATCAGCAAGAATTGAACTTCTTGATTGTAAAAAAGCCAAAATAGTAAGCACCAATACATATACAAAGGATGATCTTTTACTGCTAAAGAAAGATTATAAACATCTACTCACCAACTATGGCAAAAATGCTTCAACGGCTCAAATAATTGATGGCCTTGCCAACCTTGAAGCGCTATATCTTCATAATATTGACTCTGCTATACTATTATTGGAAGGTTTACACAAAATCCGAGGAATAAGCAAGGTGCTAGTGGGAAATAGCAAATTAACCCTTGGAGATTATTATTTAATGACCGGTGACTACTGGGAATCAACATTACTATATTCTCAAGTTTCCAAATCATTTAAAGATGGCCCTATTGGTGAACTAGCTCGGTTCAAAAACGCAAAATTATCTTATTTGAAGGGAGACTTTGAATGGGCACAAGCCCAACTACAAGTATTGCAAGCAGCAACTTCTGAATTGATCTCAAATGATGCGATCGACCTGTATGTGTTCATTCAAGATCATTTGGCCTTGGATACCATTTTGGTACCTATGCTCATGTATGCGGAAGCGGATATGCTTATCTTTCAAAATAGCCTTGAAAAAGCATTTGTAATGCTAGACTCTATCAAAAAGCTATTCCCCGGCCATACGTTGTCCGATGATGTACTCAACGCACAAGCAGAGATAAGAATACAAACAAGAGATTACATCGGGGCTGCGAAGCTTCTGGATGAGATAATATCCAACTATCCTTATGAAATATTGGCTGATGACGCCATTTTTAAATTAGCCTGTATTTATGAAGAAAAACTGAATGACACAGAGAAAGCAATGAAACTATATCAGCAACTTATAGTGGGGTATTCGGGTAGTATTTGGATCGTTGAGGCTCGCAAAAGGTTTAGAAAGATAAGGGGTGATCAAATCAATTAGCATCATCATGAGTTGTAATTCTCAATGAATCTCATTTGCTTTGTATAATTCTTTATATATTTGCGAAAAATCCTTTAAATGGGTCGACGATGGATAATATGGTATTGCATGATCTTCATCTTGATATTCTTATCAGGATGCCATACTTATTTTTTCCAACCCGTTGAAAAACAGATCATTGGAACGTGGATAAAAAGTCCTCAGGCTTATGGTGTTGTGGAAGAGTGGACCTTCGATGAAGATAACACCCTCCGGATCAGAGAGTATACCTATGGGGTCTTAACAGATGACAAAAAAGATCACGCCGGTGATCGCGAATATATTGAATGGAAAATTCAAAATAAGATCACAAAACATCATCTATACACTGATAATTACCTTCCTTTTACCATCAACGCAGATGTTCAACCAAAATGGCTGATCATTAAAGTAAACAAAAGTGAACTTTACCTTAGTAGTATTGAAGGAAAGACCAGAGGTGCCTGGCAATGGGGTTTTGTTAAAAAATAAACCTCTATTCCTGAAAATAAATTCTTTTAACTCTTTTTGAAATACCAGTCATCACTTCATAAGGAATGGTTTGCAAAAGTTCTGCGACTTTTTGAATGGGCTGTTCTTCGCCAAAGACGATGACCTCATCCCCCTCTTTGATATCCTTGATCTTAGACACATCTATTATGGTCATATCCATACAGATATTGCCTACGATCTTTGCTGAAACGCCTTTCACCAGCAAGCTACCATTGCCATTTCCTAATTTCCTATTTAAACCATCTGCATAACCCAAACGAACGATGGCCACTTTCATCTTCTTAGTAGCAATGAAGCTTCGATCATAGCCAATAGACTCTCCTTTCGCAACCTCCTTTATTTGGGCTACCGATGTTTTAAGAGTGCTTACATTTCTAAGATCTTTTTGTATCGTATTTGAAGTATCCACACCATATAAACCCAAACCTAATCTAACCATGTCAAATTCTGCATCAGGAAACCTTACAATACCTGCCGAATTTAGAATATGCATTAAAATAGGTTCCTTTGATCCTCCCTGGAGCTTCTTTGTCATTTTTTTAAAGTTACTGATCTGTTGTTTTGTATAATTATCATGCTTACTATCGTCACTACCGGCAAGATGAGAAAATACTGAATTCACACTAACTACAGGGTTATCTTTTAAGGTCCTGGAAAGTTCTTCAAGGTCACTTTGAACAAATCCAAGTCTATGCATTCCGGTATCCAATTTAATATGTATTGGAAAGGGTAATGGGGCACTTCCTCCATATTCCTTTAAAGCCACTTCAAATTGACGAAGGAGATTCATACTATAAACTTCAGGCTCCAGGTTATAAGAGATCATACTTCCAAAGCTTTTTTGCTCAGGATTCATTACAATTATTGGTAAACTTATTCCTGCTTTTCTCAACTCTACCCCCTCATCTACAAAAGCAACAGCTAAGAAATCAACACCCAGAAAACTTAGAAGGTTGGCGATCTCAAAACTACCACTACCGTAAGAGAATGCTTTCACCATCACAGCAATTTTCGTCTCCGGCTTTAGTAAGGACCTGTAGCAATTGAGATTATGCTCAAGTGCATTCAAATTGATCTCTAATAGAGTCTCGTGCCTCTTTTCTTCAAGAAGGTTGCTGATCTTTTCAAACATGAAAGTCCGTGCACCCTTTAATAATATGGTCTCATCTTTGAAAGAGTCAGGTGACATATTGTTGAGAAATTCCTCTGTACTTTGGAAAAAACTTTTCTCCAAATGATCTATTGAGGAAAAGCAAGAATTTTGTTTTGATATAGCCCTTCCGATACCAACCAGCCTGTTGACCCCATTTTTATTAACAAGGCCTGCTACCTCATTGTAAAGATCTATTTCGGGCTTGCCACTTTGCAATATATCTGATAAAATGACTGTTTTTTTTATGTGCTGTTTTTGGTGGTTTAGGAAATCGAGGGCAATTTTCAAAGATTCAATGTCAGAATTATAGCTGTCATTGATCAAAGAACAACTGTTGACCCCCTTTTTCAATTCAAGACGCATGGCAACCTTTGCCAGGTCTGTCATCCTATTTTTTATGATCTTGTTATCAATTCCGAGATAGAGCATTATCGCCCAACAATGAATGGCATTCTCAATCGATGCTTCATCGTTAAAAGGGATGGTAATATCAATAATATGGCCCTTATATTCACCTTCAATATGAGCGTTTTGTTGGTCATTCTCAATGCTTTTAATGAATAGATCTGCTTCTGAGCTCTTTGACCAAGTAAAAACTTTTGCTCCATTCCCATTTTTTACTTCCATATCCATTGTGCGTGCACGCATTGCCGTAACATTCTCGGATATCTCATGGTGGTCTTTGCAATAAATGACCACATCTGTATTTGTAAACAAGTTGAGCTTCTCATTGACCTTTTGGCGTATATTCAAAAATCCTTCATCGTGCGCATGTCCAATATTGGTAAAAAGACCGATCTTAGGTTCGATCATCTTCTTCAATTTTTCCATCTCTCCTTGCTGAGATATCCCCGCTTCAAAAATTCCCATTGTATTTTCTTTATCCATGTGCCAGATGGAAAGAGGCACCCCTATTTGAGAATTAAAACTCTTTGGATTCCTTACAATATTATAATCCGATTCAAGGAGCTGGTAGAGCCATTCTTTAATAATGGTCTTTCCATTGCTGCCCGTTATGGCAATTATCGGAATTTGGAATTGCTTACGATGTGAGATCGCCAGCAAATGTAAAGCAGCGATGGTATTTGACACTAACAAAAAAGCACCTTTGGGATATTTAGAAATATTGAATTCCTTTTCAACTACAAAATTTCTGAGACCTTTATCGTATAGCTCCTCAACAAAATCATGCCCATTCCTTCGTTCACTTTTAAATGCAAAAAAAATGGACTTCTCAGGAAATGGTATTTTTCTGCTATCGAAGGTTATATACTCAAAAGGTTTTACATTTTTCGCTCCCTTTAACTCTCCTCCGGCAATTTCGGCTAGCTTCTCAATGGTATATAATTGATGCTTCATAATAAATGCTGATACACTAAGCTGCTCTTAGCTAATATTAATTGAGATTGGGATTCTCCGGAAAATTTGAAATGATCTCATATTCTTTACCCATTTCTTTAAGGACCTGTTTCCATAAACTCTCTGAATCTATTGAAAAAATACTCTCCTCATCTGCTGGTGTCAGGATCCATGATTTCTCTTTTATCTCTGCCTCTAATTGGTCTGGAGCCCACCCGGAATAGCCAATAAAAAAACGTAAGTCGGATGAACTTATCATCCCACTTTCAATATTCGATTTCAATAATTCGAAATTCCCTCCCCAGTAAACTCCTTCTACGATCTCCACACTATCTTCAAATAGGTCTCCCTTTGTATGAACATAATGAAGGGTTTCCGGCTGAACAGGTCCCCCAAAATATACCGGTGCGTCAAATAGTGGGAATTCCTCGATTATATCCGAGATGGTCAAATCGGTTTGCTTATTCAATATAAATCCTACGGTACCTTCGTCATTATTTTCGGTAAGCAAAATAACCGTTCGTTTAAAATTTGGATCGAACATAAATGGCTCAGAGATCAAAAGCTTTCCCTTTTCCGGCTCGCCAAATCCTATTTTTAAATTTTGAAACATCGTTGATTAATATATTTTCCTTTCAAGCTAAAAGCTATACATTTTATTTACCCTATAAATTTAAAAGTATTTGACAATTTATATTGAGTTAATCATTATTTTTGTTCTCAAATAAATAAATTCTTGTGGTTTCAACAAAAGAACTCCTCAACAATCTTCGCAAAGAGTATGCCAGCGCTGAATTATTAAAGAGTAAAATGGCGACGGATCCGATCGATCAATTTGGTATTTGGTTTGAAGAAGCTCTAAAGGCTGAAGTAAGTGATATTAACGTAATGGCTTTGGCTACTGCAACAAAAGCAGGTGCTCCTTCATGCAGAACTGTACTCATCAAGGATTATAGCAGTCGAGGAATTACTTTCTACACAAATTATGAAAGTCGAAAAGGCCGGGAGCTGGCCGAAAATCCTTTAGCCGCATTAAATTTTTTCTGGCCTGAACTTGGCAGACAAATAGTAATCGAGGGCAACATTGAAAAAGTTGACGAGGATATCTCCACAGAATATTTTGATAGCCGGCCCGAAGATAGCAAGATAGGCGCATTGGCTTCTAATCAGAGTGCTTTTCTCGAGAACAGATCAATTCTTGACAATAAAGCCATAGAGCTTGCTAATGAATATCAGGATAAAAAAATTGAAAAGCCACATTATTGGGGTGGCTATCTTGTAATTCCTTATCGGGTCGAATTCTGGCAATCCCGCCCTAACCGCTTGCACGACAGGTTACAATACGTTCTTGAAGATAACGGCTGGGGTCTCTCCCGACTGTCACCTTAACCTCTTTCTGAATCATAATGAACAAGTCAATCAATAATCCCTATCTCAATAAGCACCAATTTTATCCTCCTCAAATCAACGAAACTCCAACTGCTGATCTCCATACAATTATTGTGATCCCATGCTATAATGAGCCATCTATAATACCCACATTACAATCGTTATGGGATTGTCAGCGTCCTGAGGGATCAGTTGAGGTGGTTATTATTTTCAATGGTGCAAAGGATGAGAAAGAGGTGGTGATCCAAAATGATAAAACCCGTAAAGCCACGGAGCAATGGATCAATGATCATAATGATGAAAGATTAAAATACTACGTTCTTGATTTTCCAGACTTGCCTATTAAACATGCAGGGGTAGGTTTAGCAAGAAAAATTGGGATGGATGAAGCGGTAAGCCGATTTGAAAGGGCAACACCCGGCTCGGGAGTTATTGTTTGTCTCGATGCAGATTGTACATGTGAAGAAAATTATCTAAAAACTATCAACAGCCATTTTAAAGATCATCCCAAGGCCACGGCTTGCAGTATTAATTTTGAGCATCCATTAAATGGAAATTTTACGCCTCAATTGTACGAATACATTGCACAATATGAACTCTATTTAAGGTACTATGTTCAGGGCCTTCGCTACGCAAAGCATCCCCATGCTTATCACACAATTGGTTCCTGCATGGCTGTACGAAGCAGTACCTATCAACAGCAGGGAGGCATGAACAAAAGAAAAGCAGGTGAGGATTTCTATTTTTTACAGAAGATCATTCCGCTGGGAAATTTCACTGAAATTAATAATACTACCGTCTTTCCATCAGGCAGGACATCTGACAGGGTTCCTTTTGGAACAGGTAAGGCTGTTTCAGATCTTATGGAGTCAAGCAAGATGCTGCAGGTATATCACCCTAATACATTTGAAGACCTTAATGGTCTATCCCATATCATTCCCCAACTATTCAATGTTATTGATGTAAAGGCTATCGCAAACATCCTAAATGAGTTGCCAAATTCTTTGTCTTCCTTCCTTCTTGATCAGGATATAAATAGTGCAATTGCTGAAATCAATATGAATTGTAGCTCCCTGGATAGTTTTATCAAGCGGTTCTACAGGTGGTTCAATGGGTTTAAAGTACTAAAATATACCCATTATTGCAGGGACAACTTTTACCCTTTAATCGATGTGGATAAGGCGGCAGGCTCTCTTTTGGAAAACCTATCTGTCCAGACCGATACTATTTCCACGTTGAAGGATCTCCTGGATACTTACAAAAAACTTGATAGGCAAAATGGTGGGTAACAGACTTCCGGTAGTACTACTTGCTCTTTGAAACCTTAGTAGCTTTCTTCTTTGCAGCGACCTTTGCAAAAGGCTTATGTTTCCGGGAATTACCGAATGACCCTCTCCAGATCTTACCGCGCTTTGATTTTCTATCTCCTTTTCCCATATTTCTAAAATCTAATACTCTTTATCAATGTACTTCAAATTCAATTCCTTTAAGAAGAGCAAAAATAACAATTTTACGACAACCTCTAAAGCAATATGTTGTACATTAATTGATTAATGGTGGTGTGCCAATTAAAAAAAAAGCAAGGTTTTACAACCTTGCTTTCTTTATTTTTTCTAATGTTCTAACTTAAACCTTCTTAGAAAAATCTTTTCCGGCTTTAAATTTAACAACATTCTTCGCAGGAATACTAATACTAGCACCAGTTTGAGGATTTCTTCCAGTACGAGCAGCTCTGCGAGCTTTTGAAAATGTGCCAAAGCCAACTAATGTAACTTTATCACCTTTACCTACAGCACCCATTGTTGTACCTAGGAATGAATCGAGTGCTCTACCGGCTTGTGCTTTACTAACTCCAGCATCGCCAGCAATCTTGTTGATTAAATCTCCTTTATTCATGATAAATTAATTTAAAGGTTAAGAAATGTTTCAATCATTTAAAGGTAAACGGTTTGAAAGTAAATTCCAAATTATTTTCCATAAAAATGTTGATATTTAAGAGAAGCAGAAGCATTATGTTTATTTCTCTCGTATATATACTTGATTTTCTTCATTATATATATTCTATTAAATATGGCCTTTGAATAAATGTTGATAAATAAATCAATAAATATTTCATGATTATCGGTGAAACTGCTTTTCTGCCTACAATACAGACCCTTTACAAAATTCCGAAAAGAGCCCATTTTTGTATCGAATTTACGGTGATCATCCATTAATTTGTCAATTTTTTCAACTTTAATTCAACGCAACATGCTAACTTCCTTTATCATATATTTGAAGTGGGTTGGAGTTATTTTTTCAGCAGGATAATATTTCGCACATAAAAGTGAAAAAGATATATACATTATCGATTCTCGTGATCACAATATTCTCTATTCAGAGTATTAGTGTGCCGGAGTCAATTTCCGCGCAATCCAGAAAATACTCTGCTGCCAAGCAAAAGAAGCAACGCTCCCTTAGCAAGAAAGCAAGGAAAAGATATAAAAAAGCGGTAAGGCCATCGAATCCTCCTCGTAATACAACTCGTCAGGCGTCAAAGAGATACAGGCAATCATCCAGGCCAAAGAATACGCCAAGAGACAGCTATAGAAAGTCTCACAAAAGAAGCTATAAAGCCAGGCGGCCCAATAATTCACCAAAGAATAATTACAGAAAGGCTCAAAAAAGACATAGGAAGGTCTCCAAACCGAAAAATGCACCGCGACATTCTTACAGAAAATCAGCTAAAAGGCAGCGACACGTTTCCAGAAACTCAGGACTTCCAAAGGATAGTTACGGCAAGGCAAGCAACAAGAGGCCGAAAGCCAAGAGGGCTAAAAACCCTCCCAGGTATACACAAAACAAGGCTGCAAAAAGGTACCGGCAGGTTAGAAAAGCAAAGAATCCACCCAGGTATACACAAAGAAGGGCGGCCAAAAGATACAAGCAGGTAAGGAAACCAAAGAACCCGCCAAGATATACACAAAGAAATGCAGCCAAAAGATCCCGCATAGCCAAAAAACCCAATAACCCTTGGAAGTATGCACAAAGGAGGGCAGTGAAAAGACATAAATTAGCGATTCGCCCCATCAACCCTCCGAGAGATAATTATAGGAAAGCTGCCAAGAGGCATCGGTTGGCCATCAAGCCGAAGAATGCCCCTAAGTATACTCAAAATAAGGCAGCAAAAAGGTATCGGAAAGCGGTCAGGCCGGCAAATCCGCCGAAATATACTTACAGGCAAGCTAAGAAGAGGTTCAAGCAGAACACTAAGGCAAAGAATGCTCCAAAATTTAACAAGCGCCCCCAAAAGAAGAGGATGAGGAATATCAAGAAACGACAAAAGCGGCCTCAGAAAAAACTTAAGAAACAACAAATGGAACTCTTCCCAAAAGAGATCAGGAATAAATATAAAAAATAACTCTCTCTCCCAACACCAACCTATTTATTTTTGGTTTATATGAAAATAGATTCTAATTTTAACATAGTAATTCATTGCTTTGAAAAAGTTTTTTATTATTTTATTATTCTTAAACTGCTGTAACACATACGGCCAGGATTCTACTTGGGCTCCTACAGGAGCAATCTGGTATTATACTTATGCCAGTTGGCCATCTCCATGGATTGACGTTAGCTACTTAACTTATGAATCAAAGGGAGATACTCTTATTCAAGGAAAGAGTTGTCGGAATATCAACGACCTCTATATTATGTATAAAGATTCCGGTAAAGTATTCTATTTTAATGATTACGATACAACTTTTTACCTGTTATATGATTTTTTGTCTGATGTGAACGAAACCTGGACAGTTCATCCACCTGATAGCCCGCAAGATTCATTTGTTGTCATAGTGGATTCAATTGCTACATGGACTGTAAATAGTAAACTATTTAAAATTCAATATATCAGTCACCTTGATCCTGATGATTGGCTTTTTTGGTTTGATGGGCCGATAATCGAAAATATTGGTTGGTACTACGATCTAATTCCTTGGCCTGGTGCAGCCGATCCTACACCCGGGCCTATCAGGTGCTATGAAGACAGCTTGATTGGGCATTTTGTCTTTGACTCAACAATTAATGGCGCATGCGATACTGATTATATCATTAGTAATCTAGAAAATGTTATTCAACCAAACAATCAATACATCTTCTTAAGGCCAAATCCTTTTTCACACGCAACAACAATAACCACAAATTTTGAGCAATTGTGGTCTTATGGTGATGTTTACCTTTCTATTTACAATACTTTAGGTATTGAAGTGAAAAATCTTCTGATTTCCTCAAATCAATCTACTCTATATAGAGATAAACTTCCTGTTGGAATGTATTATTATATGGCACGAAAAGGAAATGAGGTTGTCGGTATCGGGAAGTTTGCAATTCAATGATCTTATTTGTTTAATTACAAAGATAGTTTTGTTTTCTTCTCTTCATGATACCCTTCCCCAGGTTATCTTGCCTTTATACTTATTGTCAAAATATTTCTTCAAGGCCAAATTTTCCTGCTTTGCTAATTTGGGGTCCTCATCGATCAATGTCATGGCTTCTTCTCTGGCCTCCTGAAGTATTTTGCCATCCTCACCAAGATTAACCAGCTTCAGATTAGTAATGCCGCTCTGAATGGTCCCTTCCAACTCTCCCGGGCCTCTTAGCCGTAAGTCAGCATCAGCGATCTCAAATCCATTTGTAGTGCTGGTCATTGTCTTAATTCTTAACCTTGCATCATTGGAGAGTTTATCTCCTGTCATCAATATACAGTATGCCTGATCAGGACCTCTCCCTACCCTGCCCCTTAGCTGGTGGAGTTGTGAAAGTCCAAATCTCTCAGCACTCTCTATCACCATCACGGTAACTGATGGGACATCAACACCTACTTCAATTACATTGGTGGCAACCATTATATTGGTCTCGCCCTTCACGAATCTTCCCATTTCATATTCTTTATCTTCAGGTTTCATTTTTCCATGGAGTATCGAGACCTTATACTCTGGCAATGGGAATTCTCGTACCACAGATTCGTATCCATCCATCAGGTCTTTATAGTCCATTGTCTCTGATTCCTCTATCAGGGGATATACCACATAGACCTGATTTCCTTTACCTATGTGCTCCCGCATAAAACCAAATACCCTCAACCTATTTTCGTCTTTTCGGTGTACCGTTATGATTGGCTTCCTGCCTGGGGGCATTTCATCAATTACAGAAATATCAAGATCTCCATATAATGTCATGGCAAGGGTTCTTGGTATGGGGGTAGCTGTCATCACCAAAACATGGGGCAACTGCTTACTTTTTGACCATAATTTTGCCCGCTGTGCGACACCAAAACGGTGTTGCTCATCAATGATCACCATCCCTAGGTTATCGAATTTCACCCAATCCTCGATTAGTGCATGGGTCCCGATCAATATGTGTATCTCTCCATTTACCAGTTTCTTCAGTAACTCTTTCCGTTCTTTGCTCTTTACTGAGCCCGTTAATAGTCCTGTATTCAAACCAATATCATTCACCATCGCTGATATGGATTGGTAGTGTTGTTGGGCCAATATTTCGGTAGGGGCCATAATGCATGCTTGAAAATTATTGTCAATCGCCATTAGCATACAGAATAGTGCAACAACTGTTTTTCCACTTCCCACATCTCCTTCCAACAACCGATTCATTTGCTTTCCAGACAGAACATCTTGCCTGATCTCTTTTATTACTCTCTTTTGCGCTCCTGTTAATTCAAAATTGAGTTTCTTTTTGTAAAACGTATTGAAATGGTCGCCAAGTTCAGGAAAAACATAGCCCTTAATATTTTCATTTCTATTACTCTTGGATTTAAGCAATCTCACCTGGATCAGAAACAGTTCTTCAAATTTCAATCTTCTAATTGCTCTTTCCATGACCTGCTCATCTACCGGAAAATGGATATGAAGCATTGCCTGATATCTATCAACAAGACCCCGTCCGGTAAGAATCGCCTTTGGGAGATTCTCCTTTATTTTACCGGGGCTTATCATTGTAAATACTGCTTTCATTAAGTTCTTTATCCCCCTGCTGTCAAGGTATTTACTTTTAAGTTTCTCTGTAGTTCCATACACCGGCTGAAGTCCAAGGGGCTTGTTTTTATGTTGCATCGCAGCAATTTCTAACTCAGGATGAGGGATGTTGAACTTATTCTTGAAGTAGCCGGGTTTGCCATATACGATATATGTTGAATTGGGCTGAATATACTTCAGTAACCAGTTTACACCTTTAAACCATATCAGTTCCACGGTTCCCGTATCATCCTTAAGGAGGGCGGTCAATATTTTCTTATACCTTTTTCCTTTGGTTTGAATATTGGTGACTACACCTTTGAGTTGAATAAATTGGGTGGCAGGTGTGATCTCGCTGATCGAATAAATTTTGGTCTTGTCCACATACCTAAAAGGGTAATGTTGTAATAGATCGCCAATTGTAAAAATAGAGAGGTCTTTTTTTAAAATATCAGCCCTTTGGGGGCCCACTCCCTTTAGATATTCAATGGGAGTATCCAGGTTATTTGTCGAGGTTTCCGTCATTGAGAACGTAGTTTGAATCCCATCTGAAGGTGCTTATCATATGTAAAATATCCACTTTGACAAATTCAATAACCGGTTTCATGGAATCAATGTTTGGTGAGCAATAGAAATATAATGACCCTCTGATAAAATGATGGGTGCTATCGGTGAGGTAATACTGAATAGCAGAAGCCGCATCTCCCCCAACTTCATACATCAGGCCATATACTTTTTGTGGTGTGCGAATCACATTCTCTTCAATGGATTCTGCTTTAACGATGTGCTTACTGGTAAGGCGATAAGAATCTTCAATCAGCATTGGAAGCGTGGTTTGCTCATTGATCTCCTTATAACTAAAATGGATCTTTCCATTCATATCACCAAATTCTATATTGAACCAGCACCTGTGTTCAGGCAATGAATCAAAAAATGAGCTGTCGTAAACTATTTTAGCATATTGAGGATATTCAAAATCAAAAGGGCATGTTGGAGACGAGAACATTTGATATTTTTTCTCTGGCAGATCGATCTTAAAGTATCCTCTGGGCTTTGGGGTATGGTTTCCGGTACATCCCAACAGGCAAAGAAATAAAACAAAGAGCAGTGCCTTATCGCTAATCATCATGGTCTTTTCATGCGCTTTCATCATCTTGCACATAGGTTAATTTAACTCGAACAATCCGTTTTCTGCTTACTGCTAATACTGTAAATAAAAAGTCCTTATAAGAAACTCTCTCATTCTTCTTGGGAATTTTACCTGAAAGCTCCAATATCAATCCTGCAAGTGAATCAAAATCTCCACTAACTTCATCGAAAGAGTCACTTTTGATACCCACCACTTTATAAATGTCATTCAAAAGGGTCTTACCTTCAAAAATATAATTATTATCATCAATTTTATCAAATTTGATCTCTTCTGCTTCATCAAATTCATCAGTGATCTCGCCTATAATCTCTTCCATAACATCTTCTAAAGTGACAATTCCTGAAGTGCCACCGTATTCATCAACTACAATGGCCAAGTGAATTCTTTTTGTTTGAAACTCTCTCAACAGGTCGTCAATTTTTTTCGTTTCAGGAACAAAAAATGGGGTCCTGATCAGGCTCTGCCATTTGAAATCCTCCTTTTCGCTAACATATTTTAGCAGGTCTTTAACATAAAGTATTCCTTTGATCGAATCTTCATTTTCCTGAAATACAGGAATTCGTGAAAACCCGGATTCTCTAACAATATTCAATGTCTCCTTAAAGCTTGTTTCATGCTCTATGGCAATCACATCAACTCTTGCACGCATAATTTGCTTCACCGAAATATCTCCAAATTTTACGATCCCTTTTAGAATATTTATCTCCTGCTTTGAGGCCTGCGTACCCACAGAAAGATCAATGGCATCGTTAACATCTTCAGCACTTATATTTCTGTTGGTATCTCTTTTGATTCTGTTTTCAATAATATTCGTGGATGATACAAGTAATTTGCTCAGTGGGTTAAATATCTTTTCAAGGATAGTAAGGGGAAAGGCGGTTAAATAGGCAATTTTTCTATTGTTATAATTGGCAAATGTTTTAGGGATCACTTCACCAAATAGGACCAACATTAGGGTCACAACAATTATCTCAAGTATAAATCCCAGGAAAGGGTATGCATTAGCATCGATAAAACTCATGATCACGAAGTAAGAGATCACAACCACCCCTACATTGAATAGATTATTGGCAATAAGAATAGTTGCCAGCAGTTTCTTGGGTGATTCGAGTAATTGTATGATCAATGAAGACATCTTATCAGTCTTCTCTTTGATATTATCAATTTCTTTTCTTGAGAGAGAAAAAAATGCGACTTCAGATCCTGAAACCATTGCTGATAGAAATAATAATACCAGGATCGCTAATATGGCAAGAATTATATGATATGCATGTGGCTCATTAGCAGCGTCTGCTAAAATTAACCACGAATAATAATCGTCGTCAGAACTAATTTCCAAAACAATAACTTCTTATTACTTCAATCCTTCTTAAAAGGGTAAGTCGTCAGTAGGTTTGCTATCAGCAACCTCATCTGTACTTTCCTTTTTTACAGGTTCATTGGGTTCATTTTCGGTAGCCATCGGTATATTGCTATCCGACACATCCCCCTTCTTGTCAAGCATGGTCATACTATCTCCAACAATTTCGGTAGTATACCTCTTATTGCCTTCTTTGTCTTCCCATGATCTTGTTTGAAGTTTTCCTTCAACATAGATCAAACTGCCTTTTCTAAGATATTTTTCGGCAATTTCCGCTAATTTTCTCCAAAAGACAACGCTATGCCATTCCGTTTGGTCGACCCTTTCACCACTTTTATTAGTGTAAGATTCCGATGTAGCCATTCTAATATTTGCAACGACTGAACCGCCTTCCAAATATCTAACTTCGGGATCCTTTCCAAGATGCCCGATTAAAATTACTTTATTAATTCCTCTCATTTTGTTACAAAAATCTTGTTAACAGATAAAAATCAAATATAATCAAATTTTCAGTAAATAACAATCCACTATTTTAGGCACTGCCAGCCTCTTTATCTTTTCCCAATTGGCTTCTATTAGATCATCGCCTTTTAGAACATTCTGCTCATCTGTGATTTCTACTTCCCAAAAAGAACCATTGATCTTTTGGTGCGTCAGCTTTTGTTCCAATTTTAATGGATCTTTTTTAACACGATAACCAATAGAAGTGAAAATTTGTCCCCAGGATTCAGAGTTGATCAATTCTTCCTCATTAACTAATTCACTGGTTTCTATCATGGGAAATTGATAAAGTCCCCTCCAAATATCTTTTTCTTTTCTTTTAGTTATATAATACCCCTTTTTACCCTTTATTACCAAGAAATTAAAATATCTATCTCTTATTTTGATCCTCTTGGATCTTACCGGCAATTGGGAAATCCTATTTTTTTTCTTTGCTAAACAGTGTTTTTCTAATGGGCATGTATCACATTTAGGGTTTACGACCTTGCAAATAAGCGCGCCAAAGTCCATTATGGCTTGGTTGTACTCTCCCGGGTTCTTTATTGCAATGAGCTCATTGGCCAATTTCTTGAATATCTTTTGCCCAGCCACATTATCGATTGGCTTGTCGATATAAAAATATCTTGACAGCAAACGGAAAACATTACCATCCAATACAGCCACCGGTTCGGCAAATGCAGTGGAAGCTATAGCGGCTGCTGTATATGGCCCAACCCCCTTAAGGTTTAATATGGAACTATACTCTGTTGGAAATTCACCATTCAGTTCATTCACAATATAACTTGCAGATTCGAGTAAATGTCTGGCTCTTGAATAGTATCCTAATCCTTGCCATATTTTAAGGAATTTGTCCTCATCAGTGGAAGCCAAATGTTGTATCGTAGGATACTCCTCAATAATTCTGTTAAAATAAGATAGCCCATATTTAACTCTTGTTTGCTGAAGAATGATCTCCGAGATCCATATAACATAGGGATTCAGCGACCCTCTCCAAGGCAGCTCTCTTCCCTTTTCTTTGAACCACTTTACGACTGTTAAGGTAAATCGATTTTTCACTAGAATTTAAAGATATCAAAATTGTAATTGTTAATTTGCCTCTTTAACATAATATATATATTTTTGCTGCTGATGTAATTCTCTAACTATCATTAATTTTTACTTTCAATAAAATATACATTCAAATGAGAAAAGCAGATCTTATCCAAAATATCTCAGAAAAAACGGGTATTGCCAAGGTTGATGTTTTGGTTACTCTTGAATCGCTCTTCAGAGAAATTAAAGATTCAATGAAAAAGGGAGATAATGTTTATATCAGAGGTTTTGGTAGTTTTATTATTAAAAAGCGGGCAAAGAAGATCGGCAGAAATATAAAGAAGAATATTTCTATCGAAATTCCCGAACATCATATCCCTGCATTTAAGCCAGCAAAAGTTTTTGTTGATCTGATCAAGAATAGTAAGAGCTTAAAACTCTAGAATTTGTTTAAGTTGCATTTCTAATCAATCTCTCATTTTATAACATTTCTATGAATTTTAGGTCTGAAATCAGATTTCCATAGGAATTCGTTAAAAGCACTCGATCAAAGCAATTATAAGAATCTTTCAAACGATTAGAAAAAGTTGTATCTTTGTATGCTGAAAAATTAAGCACCTATTATTAATATAGGAAAAGAAAACAGAAAATAGATAAAATTGTTGCGTCAATATTAGTTTAAATAACACTAAGGACTGTAACGATGTTAAAATATAAAAAAGTTAAACATGCCCTGTGGGAAAAAGAGAAAAAGACACAAGATAGCAACGCATAAACGAAAGAAACGTTTAAGAAAAAATAGACATAAGAAGAGAGTCAAATAGTTATTCAAACATTTTCTATCTATTAATCGTTAGTTTTCTATACAACCTATGGTCCCAAATCTATTCTATAGGTTAATTTCCTTTCAGGAAAAAACTATACACTTTGAATAAGGAATTAATTGTTAATTCAACTGGCAAATCAGTTGAAATTGCACTCGTTGAAGATAAAAAACTTGTTGAACTTCACCAGGAAAACTCAAATACTGAATTTTCCGTTGGTGATATTTTTCTTGGTCAAACCAAGAAAATTGTTCCTGGTCTTAATGCTGCTTTTGTTGACATCGGGTACAAGAAGGACGCCTTTTTGCATTATACCGATCTTGGTCCAAGCATTAAGACGCTTATAAAGTTGACACGTAATGCCATCAATGGGCATAATCCTGATCAACTCATATCTGGCCTTAAGCCTGAACCTAAGATCGTAAAGACGGGAAACGTAAGTGAAGTATTTCGAAAGAAAGAAACGGTACTTGTACAGATCCTAAAAGAGCCCATTTCAACAAAAGGGCCTCGTATAGGTTGCGAGCTTGCACTGGCTGGCAGAAATGTGGTCCTAACTCCATTTAGTAATTCTATCGCTATTTCAAGAAAGATCACATCTCTTCAAGAAAGAAAGCGGTTAGAACGTCTGGTAAAGAGCATCATGCCGAATAACGAAGCGGTTATAATTAGAACTGCAGCTGAAGGGAAAACTGCCTCCGTCTTACACACTGAGTTGACCCAGCAAGTTGATATTTGGAAGAATATTATCAATCAACTGAAGGGCAACAACAAACCTAGAAAGATCTTTAGTGAAGCCGACAGGACCACTACAATTCTTCGTGATCTTTTAAATGATTCATTTAATAAGATCATAATAAACAATAAGGAGATCTTTACTGAAACAAAATCATTTATTACCAAAATTGCTCCTGGAAAGGAGAAGATCGTTAGTCATTACTCCTCCAACAAGCCCATATTTGATGAATTTGATATCACTAAACAAATTAAGGCCTCTTTTGGAAAAACGGTAAACCTACAAAAGGGTGGGTATCTTGTTATAGAACATACTGAGGCACTTCATGTAATAGATATCAATAGTGGGCAAAAATTTGGTTCTTCTGATGACCAGGAATCAGGGGCGTATGCAGTAAATATTGAAGCGGCAATAGAAATTGCACGACAACTGAGATTGCGCGATATCGGTGGTATTATCATTATTGACTTCATTGATATCAGAAATCCTGCTAAGAAAAAGGCAATTTTTAATAAGATGAAGGAAGTCATGAAAAATGATCGTGCCAAGCACACCATCCTTCCTTTAAGCAAATTTAGCCTGATGCAAATTACCCGACAAAGGGTTAGGGAGCAGATCAATAAGTCTACGAGTGAAGTTTGTCCGACCTGCAGTGGAACCGGAAAGATCGGTGCCAGTATATTGATCATTGATGAGATCGAAAAGAAGATCGCCTATTTGATCAATGAGTTGGGTAAACCGAAGATCAAACTTTATGTACACCCATTTATTAAAGCTTATTTAACCAGTGGCCTCTTTTCAAAACAGGTTAGGTGGCTTATCAAATATTATTCTAAGGTCAATATTTTCACTAACTCATCATATCATCTCACAGAGTATCGATTCTTTGACAAAAATGATGATGAAATAGTCCTCCCCTAGTGTTTTCCAAACAATAATATTACTTTTACAATTGTATTGTTTCTAGTGATAATTATTCATAATAATGGATTCATCTGCTTCATTACAGCGCAAAGCACAAATAATAAAGACGGCGCAAACCTTGTTTAGAAAAAAAGGATTTTCTGCCACCTCAATGCGAGATTTGGCCACAATAATTGGTGTGGAGCCGGCGAGTCTTTATAATCATATAAGCTCCAAAAAGGAGATCCTGGCCAATATTTGCTTTGACGTATCCGATCGTCTTTTTAATTCGGTCTTGCCCATCAACGAGTCTGCTCTCGCTCCGGATACAAAACTTAAAAAGGCCATCATCGCTCATGTTGAGGTGATCAAGAATAATCCTGATGGTTTTGCTGTTTTTATAAATGACTGGCGCTATTTAAACGATTTGGATCTTGCTAAATATAAGGTCCTAAGAAAAAAGTATGAACAAATATTTAGAGAAATGCTTATTGCGGGGGTTGAACGGGGTACCTATAAAGAATTGGATATCAAGCTTACCATATTAACACTTTTCTCCTCTCTCAATTGGATATATCATTGGTTTAAATCCACAGAAAAAATTGCTCCTAAAGATATTGGTGAAAGCCTTAGCCATTTGATCATTAATGGACTCAAGCCATGAAGCTCGGATTGTTATTTGGTACCTTCAATCCCATTCACAATGGACATGTGTCTATCGCCCTCTTTATGTTAAAGAATACCGATATTCAAAAGGTACTCTTTGTTGTCTCGCCACAGAACCCCTTTAAAGCAAACGATAAGATCATAGAGGCTGGAACCAGGTTGCAAATGGTGAAGTTAGCCATCAGTAATTTAGATGGCTTAGAAGCATCAGATATTGAACTCCACCTACCTCGCCCTAATTATACTATTGATTCGTTGGCCCATCTTAAAGAAAAATACCCAAATGATGATCTGGCAATTATTATGGGCTCCGACAATTTAAAGAACTTCGATAATTGGAAGGATCACCAAATTATTCTTGACCACCATAAAATACACACTTATTTACGCCCTAGGTATTTGGATTCAGGTTTTAGCAAACATGAAAACATCGATATACATAAATCCCTGCTCATAGACATCTCCTCTTCGGAAATAAGGACCATGATCAGAGAGGGTATTTCTGTCGCTGATCTTATCCACAACCATGTTAATGAATATATTTCGAGCAATGGCCTGTATCTCAGTAAATAGTTGTTGGCAGACCTTTCACTGATTATATAAATGCCGTTTTATTAACAGCCGTTCTTTATTAATGTTTATTTAAGGTGCAAATTCTTGCTTATTTTTTACCACTGTTGATAACGGGGGATTTATAAAATAATCCAGCAAGTTTTCCATACAATTTTTGAGTATTTCAACGAAATTTTTCCAAGTATTTCAAAAAGTTTTCATCATTGATCTTAATCCAAAGAATGTGTAAAACCATATAACTATTTAAACATCAAATAATTACACAGTATTTGAAAGTTGATAATAGGGTTTAAACATGGATAACTTATCGAACAAACTTTTTACAAAAATCTTATATACAATTCAACACCCTTAATAGTAATAATAATATAAAGAATAATTACTTATATTAAGAGAAGAATTTAAGAAGAGAAAGAAGATGTTACGAAACCCCTAAAAAAGTTTTTATCGATTTGTTGAGGTCCGCAATTCGTTTATAGTTTAAAGAGTAGAAAACAAATTTCCCTTTCTTTTTAGAAACGACAATGCGACTGTTGCGCAAAATACGCAGATGCTGAGAGGTAATTGACTGTTCGAGTTTGAGAACCTTGTAGATCTTATTAACATTGATGGAGCCATTTTTGTCGATAAATTTTATGATCTTCATACGTAAAGGGTGTGCTAATGATCTCAGAACATTGGCGGCAATTTTGAGCTCCTGGTAATCTATTTTTATTTCGTCCATAACTTATAAAATAAGAGTGACAAAAAAAGAAGAAACAAATATAGAAGAAAATTGCCATAAAAAAAACCCCGGCAATAATTATTACCGGGGCATGTAAGCAAAAAGAGGTTATTATGCCAGTTCCTCAATAAGACGTGATACTTCTACTACTCTATCGTAATTAACGGAATAAAAAATAAATTTTCCTTCTCTCTCTGTTTTAACAACACCTACTCTACGTAGAATAGCTAAGTGCTGAGAAGCTACAGATTGTTCTAAACGCAACTTTACATAGATTTCAGTTACAGTGAGCCTTTTTTTCTCTTCCAGTAATTGTAATATTGTTTGACGTAACTTATGATTAACAGCACGTAAAACCATTACTGCTTTTCTCAAAATGGTGTAATCAAGTTTGATCTTATCCTTCCTGTTATTATTATTGGAAAGAATGATAAAATCTTTCATAGTAAGTGTCTTCATAATTTGGTGGTTAGTTTTATTAAAAAAAAATTATATAAAATACACAATTAACAAAAACTGTGCCAAACTTAAACTACCCATAAATAGTAGCTTGTGATCGCGTATAAGTAAATATTATTATCAGTTTGAGAAAAAAATATCAAAATGATTAGTAATCTATTGTGATGATGATCAGCTGGTAGGGGTGTAGAAATCCTTAATATAAAGAGGCTTAAAATAGGCTGTGTTTTCAAAGGCCCCATTTTCATAATAATGGTGAGAGAGGGTACCCATATATGAAGCAGAGAAGGAAAAATTATGAGCGAAAAGGGCGTTACTATGTTGAATGGCGGAAGCTGTTTTGGTTGATCCACTTCCAAAAAAAATAATTTTATTTTTTGAAAGGATATCGCTGAAAGAATCAGAGGTAATGATCATTGATGAGGGCTCTAGAAAGCAATTTAATTGGTTGTCATATACGGCAGTAAATACCTCCATTCTTCTTGCATCTATTAGCGGACAATAGAGAGAAGGGTTCTTACCATTTTCGGATGTAAATCCATGAACCATAGATTCCAGTGTATTTATTCCGATGAGTGGAATGGAAAGAGCCAAGCAAAGGCCTTTAGCTGCAGAGATGCCAATGCGTAAGCCCGTATAAGATCCGGGGCCCTTACTGACCGATATTGCATCAATATCCTCAAGTTTTTTATTGGCAGAACGTACCACCTCTTCAACAAAGGGTGTGATAAGGGAAGAATGAGACCATTGTTTAGTACTTTCTTTGATCGAGACAAGATCAACACCCTTAAAGAGAGCTACCGAACAAACATTAGCGGTTGTTTCAATGGCAAGGATAAGCCCCATGATACATCAGAATATTAAAAGGTTAAATCGAAGGTAACCACTTCTTTATTTCTATATACAGTTACAATGGTACTATCTCCCTTTTTAAATTTACTTAGCGCTACCATATAAGACATCATATCCTTTACAATGAATTGCCCCAGCCCAAGCACAACATCTCCCTTTAGCAGGCCTGCTTTTGAGGCTGGCTTGCCTTCAGAAACACCATCAATGCGCATTCCCTCTCCATCAAAAAGATAATCCGGAATTACGCCCAGGGCAACTGTAAATTTAGGGGCTTTTCCACCTTCCTGATCTTTAGTTTTTATGAATTCTAACCGACCCAATTTATCTAAACTGTCAATGGCAATTAGAATGAACTCTATTATTGTTTCTTCACCCTCGTAGTTGATCTTGTCATAATCGTCCGATGGCTTATGATAATCTGAATGAATACCGGAGAAAAAATGGAGTACAGGAATGTCTTGCAAATAGAATGACGTTTGGTCTGAAGGCCCAATTCCTGATTCGCTGGTTTTAATTTTAAGGCTATCAATTTGAATGCTTGAAAGGATATCCTTAAAATGGGGAGAAGTCCCCACTCCGTTGATCCCAAGTGTGTTCTTGGAGGTATCTAGCCGGCCTACCATATCAAGGTTGACCATTAAATTGATATTGGCCAGGTCAACAGTTGGATTTTTAGCATAATAATTTGATCCATACAAACCAAGTTCTTCTCCTGAGAAAGCAATAAATAAGAAGTTGTTGTGCATATTCTTAGATCTGTTATAGTGATTTGCTATTTCTATGATCGCGGCCACCCCACTTGCATTATCGTCGGCACCATTATGCACCGCAGAATCACCTCGATATAATGAGCTGCTGGTGCCATAACCAAGGTGATCGTAATGTGCACCAAAAATGATGGTGGTAGCAGCTTTATTGTCAAGGAATCCGATCACATTAGTGCCGATATTCTTGATCTTTATTAGCTCAGTAGACATCGTCGCTTTCAAATTTCCGGATTTCTTGATTTGATCGATATCCTTGCTCTTCATGAAAATTATTGGAACGGAGGAAGCAGAGATATTTTTGTCAAGGTTCCCGTTAGGATCATCAACACCCTCTTCTGTATTTATAAATAAAATTCCTTTGGCACCTTTTTCTAGAGCCAAAAGGATCTTGCTATTGATGTCGTTAAACATTGCGAAATCAGAATGAGGGTTATTACCCTCCGGTCCTGAGAGCTCTATTAAAAATATTTTGCCCTCAAGATCTTTAAGACCCTTATAATCGTCGTGGTTAAGTTTAGGTGCGGAAACCCCAAAACCAACATTGACAACTTCACCTTGAACGGTGCCATTTCCCGAATAGGATAATGGAAAAAAGGTGTTCTCAAACAAAGAATCAGGGCCGCGAAGGAAGGTTCTGGAATTAATGGTTAAATGATTGTTGGGACCAAGTTTTTTCCCGGCAGTATATTCAAATCTCTGCAGGTACATTTCGTCTCCACCATACGGATCTAATCCAATTTTCTCGAATTGGGCAGAGATATATTGGGCAGCCAACCGTTCTCCCTCTGAACCTGTTGCCCTACCTTCTAACTTATCTGAAGCCAGGTACTCAATGTGTAATTTAAGATTTGGGATTAATTCTGACTTCTCTTGCCCATTGGCAAACTTTAGACATAAAAATAGAAGAGCCAGAAATAAAATAGGGGTATTAAAATATCTCATCTTTGTTGTTGTAAGTTGTGAAATGAATGTTGTGTTTTACAATAACAAAGAAAAGATATTATTTGGTATTGTTCAAGACTAAAGCGTACTTATCGCTGTTTTGCAATAATTCTATTGCTTTCGAAATTACCATGTCGTGCTCAAATGAAGCTTCGATCCTGCCTTTTTGATAATAGAAGCGGCTTACGATCTCTTCTTCCAGAAGATTGAGAATCTCTTCTTTATATTTGATAAGGTCCTTATCCTTATCATGCTGCATTTTAGCTTGCATTGAAGAATAATCTGCTTTTATAGCTTCAAAATAATTTTCCTTCTCAGTTATCTTTTTTAACTCTTCAAGCAGCTCTTCACTTTTTGTAGAATAATCATATGACTTGTCAGATAAGAACTCAATAAAATCATCATAATCTGCATCTGTAAGTTTAAATTCCTTAAAGGCAACGATGTTTTCATGTTTTGTACGGTAAATAGTTGCAAAATCAAATATCAGCTGCTTCTTATATAGAAGACTAATAGTAATATTGCTCAGCTTTTTGGGTTCGATCTTGATATCAGGTGTGATACCTCCACCGTCATACACCAATCTACCACCCTGAGTCTTAAATTCATTTCTTAATGAATCCGGAATAGTGCGATCTCCATCTTTGGCAGAATGATTAAAATAATCGACCGCCTGAATACATCTGCCACTAGGAATATAATATTTTGCTGTTGTTATCTTCAGTTGGTTATTATAACTAAGAGGCCTGGTTGTTTGTACAAGCCCCTTGCCAAAAGTTCTTTGGCCAATGATGATCCCACGGTCATAATCCTGAATTGCTCCTGCCACGATTTCAGAAGCCGATGCAGAAGATCTATCCACCAAAATAACTAAGTGAATATCCTTATCAACTGCCGCATTAAGGGTTTTATATGTCTTATCCCAATCGGTGATCTTTCCTTTTGTGCTTACAACTTTCATTCCCTTTTCAACAAACACATTGGAAGCATTAACTGCCTCGTGTAGCAAACCGCCTCCATTACCTCTCAGATCAAGGATAATGCCTTTCATGTTTTCGTTTCTCTTTTTGAGATCCTCTAAAGCAATCCTTACTTCTTTTCCTGCATTTTCCTTGAAGCTGATAAATTTTATATATCCGTAGTCATCATTGATAAAACCATAATAGGGAACGCTTTTTATTTTTATCTCTTCACGTACAATTGTGATAAGAATTTCATTTTCAACGCCAGGTCGTTTCACCAAAACATTTACTTCTGTTCCCGGAGAACCTTTTAGTGCTTTACTTATTTCGGTAGTTTTTTTAAGGTGAGCCGGTTTTCCGTCCACCTCGATAATGATATCTCCAGCACGTAATCCGGCTTTAAAAGCAGGATCACCTTCATAGGGCTCGGAGATCACTACAAAATCATCTTTATATTTAATAAGGGCCCCAATTCCACCGTATTTACCAGTTGTTTGGAACCTATAGTCTTCCATTTCAGCTTCAGAAATAAAATTGGTATAAGGGTCAAGTGATTTTAAGATGGCTTTTATTCCTTTTTCGATAAGTTTTGAGTGGTCAATATCATCCACATAATAGCTATCTAGTTCCTTGAACATTGTAGCAAAAACGTCGAGATTCTTGGAGACTTCAAAGTAATCTTCAATGAATGCCACACTGCCAATACTGGAGATGAAAACGATAAGGATAAGTACCCTATTTTTAAATTTCTTCAACATTTTAATAGATTTTTACTGATCAATATTTTAATTAAGGAACAGGGTCATGGCCATGTTTTCCCCATGGGTGACATGACAATATTCTTTTTAGTGCCAACCAGCCACCTTTAAGCGGCCCATGTTTGTTTATAGCTTCTATGCCGTATTGTGAACAAGTAGGAGTAAACCTACATGAAGGCATTAGCAATGGAGAAATAATATATTGGTAGCACTTTATTATTCCTAACAACAATATACTAAGAATTCGGGATAAAAGTTTCATTATCCTTTATAAAACGGGTTAAAAGTTGAATTATTTCATCATCAATTTCCTTATGGGAGACCAATTTTTTACCTGTAAAAATGAGCATAAAAGTGGCGGATGATTTATTTGCGGAAAGATGATCATAGACCCTCTTTTTATTTAGCCGAAAGGACTCTCTCAAAAGTCGCTTGAGCTTATTTCTGTCAACAGCTTTACGAAAAACTTTGCTGGAAACTGCAAATCCAATTTTGGCTGGAGAGTCACTTGCAGGGACTGGTAACCAGAGAAGTTTTAAATGAGGGGTGTTAATAGACTTACCATCAGTAAAGAGGTTGTCTATCAGCTTTTTGCTTTTGATCCGTTCTGACTTATCAAATGAGTTATTTTTTCGTGGAGATATTATTTCACTTTTACCAGATAAGCTCAAGCTAACTATTGGTTTATTTGAGTTTTCTTTCGTCGGAAACGGTTAGTTTTTTTCTACCCTTGGCTCTTCTTTTTGAAACAATATTCGAACCATTTTGAGTACCCATTCTTGACCGAAAGCCATGCTTATTTTTTCTTTTCCTTCTTGAAGGTTGAAAAGTTCTTTTCATTGCTGTTCAATTTTACCTTTACAAATTAATAATTATCCATTCATAGAAACTAAAAACTCTTCATTAGATTTAGTTCCCTTCATATGATTCAATAAAAAGGCCATAGCCTCTTCAGTATTCATGTCTGCAACATGGTTGCGCAAGATCCACATTCTCTGTAGAATGTCCTTATCCAATAAAAGATCATCACGCCTTGTGCTAGATGCAACAACGTTAATGGCTGGATAGATACGCTTGTTTGATAATTTTCTATCTAACTGCAATTCCATATTACCCGTTCCTTTAAATTCTTCAAAGATCACCTCATCCATTTTAGATCCAGTATCGATCAAAGCAGTAGCCAAAATTGTCAGCGAACCACCATCTTCCATATTTCTGGCAGCACCAAAGAATTGCTTTGGTTTATGCAAGGCGTTTGCCTCAACTCCACCTGATAGAACTTTTCCTGAAGAAGGAGAAACTGTATTATGTGCACGTGCTAATCGGGTGATAGAATCCAGAAGAATAACAACATCATGTCCACATTCAACAAGGCGTTTCGCTTTTTGAAGGGCAACATTTGAAACCTTCACATGTTTTTCTGCAGGTTCATCGAACGTAGATGCGATCACTTCTGCATTCACACTTCTTTGCATATCCGTCACTTCTTCAGGGCGCTCATCGACAAGAAGAATGATCAAATATGTTTCAGGATGGTTTTTAGCAATAGCATTAGCCACTTCTTTCAACAGGACAGTTTTTCCGGTTTTAGGCTGTGCAACAATAAGTCCTCTTTGTCCCATGCCAATAGGCGTGAAAATATCTATTATCCTGGTTGAATAATTTGAGCTATCTGTATAGAGGCTGAATTTTTTCTCAGGAAACAATGGTGTCAAATAATCAAATGGTACTCGGTCACGAATCTCTTCAGGGGTAAAGCCATTGATACTTTCCACCTTTAAAAGGGCAAAGTATTTTTCACCTTCTTTTGGGGGCCGTATGGCACCCTGAACGGTGTCGCCTGTTTTTAATCCGAATAACTTAATTTGGGATGGCGATACATAAATATCATCGGGAGAGGTCAGGTAATTATAGTCTGAAGAGCGGAGAAAACCATAACCGTCAGGCATGAGTTCAAGAACACCTTCGCCAATGATCAGACCATCGATCTCAACATTAAAACCAGATTTAGGTTTTTCACTATGCTCAGGCTTTTTAAATGGCCTCTTCTTATGAGGTTCCGCAGGAGGAACAGAAGACTCTACCGGAGAAGCACTTTGTGGCTCAACAGGAGTGTTTGGTGTATCAACCGAAGCACTTGGCGTTGTTGGTTCAGCTGGGGCACTTGGCGTCTCAGCTTTTACTTTTTGAGGTTCAACAGGCTTCTCTTCTTCGGGTTTGTCCAAAGTATCCGTTGTAGTATTTACTTTTTTTGAGAGAACTTTTCTTTTACTCTTTTTTGGTTCTTCTTTACTTTTATTTGCTTTGGTCTCTTTGTTACCATCAGCTTCAGGAAGGACTGCTTGCTGGTCAAGAATCTTGTGAATTAATTCTTGCTTGTTCAAGCCTTTTACATTGCCGATCTTAAGTTTACCGGCAATATCTGCTAATTCAAGGATCAGCATTTCATTCAGTTGCAAGATATCATACATAAATAAAGGGGTTGTAATTATAGATTTCTATTTAGAAAAATAGATGACTGTTATCATATGAAGGATTTGTTTTACCCTAGAAAATCAAATAATCTAATCATAGAACTATGAAAGATTGTAGATTTCCAAAAATTTTAGTGAATTATTATCTATCCCTTGAGAGTGAAAAGGTAGACTAGAGTGCAATAATAGCTATAAATTATGGAAAAGAAAAATTTAATTTCAAAAAGTTGCCTACTGCTATAGTTATTTGAGACTGAATTTGACAAGACAAACTATTCAAATGATGTAGTATATTTGCAAAAAATAGCAAACAATATGTTACAGGTTTCTTATATCCGAAACAACAGAGAAGAGGTAGTTGAAAAACTGGCGATAAAACATTTCAATGATATTGATATCATTGATAAGATCCTTACACTTGATGACACCAGGAAGAAAACCAAGCACAGCCTTGATCAGGTTTTGGAGAGCATAAACAATTTATCAAAGACTATTGGTAACCTGATGAAAGAAGGGAAGAATGAAGAAGCAGAAAAGGTAAAGCAAGAGACCGGAGTGCTCAAGGGAGAATCAAAGACACTCACAGAGCAATTGGGCGAGATCAATGGGGAATTGCAGGACCTATTGATAAGCGTCCCAAATGTACCACACTCCTCTGTTCCAAAGGGGAAAACTTCAGAAGATAATGAGGTCATTAAGGAGGAAGGCTCTCAGCCGGAACTATCTCAGGATGCGATGGCTCACTGGGAGCTTGCAGAAAAATATAACATCATTGATTTTGAGCTTGGGAATAAGATCACAGGAAGCGGTTTCCCCGTATACAAGGGAAAGGGAGCAAAATTTCAGCGCTCACTAATAAGTTTTTTCCTCGATAGTGCTATTGATTATGGCTATTTTGAAATTATACCACCACTGATGGTAAACGAGGATTCAGGGTTTGGGACAGGGCAATTACCCGACAAAGAAGGACAAATGTATGAGCTAAAGGATGATCCCTATTTTATGATCCCAACTGCCGAGGTACCGGTAACAAATATTTATAGAGATGTGATCATAAAAGAAGAAGAATTCCCTATCAAAATGGTTGCTTACACTCCTTGTTTTAGACGGGAAGCCGGCTCATACGGAAAAGAGGTAAGAGGATTGAACAGGTTGCATCAGTTTGATAAGGTAGAGATCGTTCAAATTGAGCACCCTACGAAGTCATATGATACACTTGATGAAATGGTAAAGTATGTGGAAGGATTATTGAAAAAGTTAGGATTGTATTATAGGGTGGCAAGATTATGTGGAGGTGATGTTAGCTTTGCTTCAGCCTTAACATTTGATATGGAAGTATATTCAGGGGGCCAGGAAAAGTGGCTGGAGGTCAGCTCGATATCTAATTTTGAGTCCTTTCAGGCCAATAGAATGAAATTGCGATATAAAGATGGTGAAAAAGGAACCACCTTTGCCCACACTTTAAATGGTAGTGCGTTGGCATTACCCAGAATTGTAGCCGCATTATTGGAAAATAATCAGACCAAAGATGGGATAATAGTTCCTGAGGTACTTAGAAAATATACCGGATTTGAGCTCATTAATTAGCTCAAGAAACACCAACCTCTTCCTCAACTTCTTGTTTCTTCACCTTTTTGGTTTTGAATAGTCTTCTTTGAAATATAATAATTGTCAACACCCCTGTCGTGATGGAAGCATCTGCAATATTAAATACCGGCCTGAAGAATATGAAATATTCTTCACTCCAAAATGGAAACCAAGAGGGCAGATATCCTTTTACAATGGGAAAATAGAGCATATCCACTACCCTGCCGTGAAATAATCCAAAGTATCCCCCTTCCTCAGATAAGAATTGTGCCACCTGATGTGTGCTATCAGAAAAAAGTATGCCATAGAAAATAGAGTCTAGGATATTGCCAATGGCACCTGCGAGGATCAGCGAGATACTTGTTATCAATATTTGATGGCCAGGCCGTTTAATAATATTTATTAAATACCCGGTAATGAATATGACAGCGATGATCCTGCCAAAGGTTAATATTAGTTTTCCTGTTTCGGCTCCGAATTTGAGACCAAATGCCATACCGGCATTCTCGGTAAAGTGAATCTTGAAGAAATCACTGATCACATCAAATTCCTGACCCAAAACCATATTGGTCTTTACCCAGAACTTTAAGGATTGGTCAATGAGAAGGATTAGAAGAATTATTATAATGGGCCTGTAACCTTTCAACGGATTATACTTGTTGGGACTTTTTTGCAGCAATGCTTAAGGTAGCATGAGGTACAGATTTCAAACGAGCCTTTGAAATAAGCTTACCAGTTTCGCGGCATACCCCGTAAGTTTTATTTTTAATACGGATCAAAGCTTTTTCAAGATGCTTGATAAAATTTTGTTGTCGGCCGGCCATCTGAGTCAAATACTCTCTTTCCATAGATGCGTTACTGTCATCCAATCCGAGGAATTTGTTCTCAGTGTCTTCAGTGCCATTAGAACTTGTTCTATTGATTTGCTCTTGCAAATATTTTAATTCAGAATATGCAGCCTGCAATTTTTTATCAATAATATTCTTGAACTCATTAAGTTCATTATCACTATATCTTGTTTTCTTTTTCGCCATTTGTATCCTTGATTTTACGGATATTAACAAATATTATTTTGTTGTTCACATTTATTTCAGTTGCATCAGCAACTTTTTCTTGTACCATTATATCCTCTGCTAAAATTTCACTGCAAATATAATCTTTAAAATTGATAATTGCAGACTGTATTTCCTCGTTTTTCTGAATATGTACTTGAATTCTATCAATTACTTCAAAACCTTTGTCTTTTCTAACATTTTGGATCCGGTTTATAAATTCCCTGGCATTCCCTTCATCGATTAACTCTTCGGTAAGAGTAATATCTAGAGCAACAGTTAAGTTATCTAATGTTTCTGTTTGCCAACCAGGGATGTCTTCAGAAGATATCTCAACTTCTTCAAGCAGTATTTCGATTTTTTCGTTAGCTAGACCAATAGTGAAAGAACCCGTATTCTCTATTTTTTCAATATCCTTTTGATCAAAAGCGCTGATCAGGTTTGAAATGTCTTTCATTTTTGGTCCCCACTTCTTACCTAATAGTTGAAAATTGGGTTTTATTTTTTTCAAAAAGATACCCGAAGTGTCTGTTACATATTCAATCTCTTTTATGTTAACCTCTGATAAGACCAGATCTCTGATTTTCTCAATTTGGTCTCTATCTTTTTCATTTAATATAGGTACGAGAATTTTACTTAAAGGTTGCCTTACTTTTATGTTGACTTTTTTCCTTAATGATAGCACCAATGATGAAATATCCTGGGCTATTTTCATTCGTGCTTCAAGACCTTCATCTATAGAAGAACTTTCTGATTCAGGGAAGTCACTTAAGTGAACAGAAGCGTAACTTTCCTTTGAAGTTACACTATTAAGATTTAGGAATAGAAAATCTGAAAAGAAGGGTGCTATCGGAGACATTAACTGGGAAATGACCTGCATGCATTGGTAAAGAGTTTGATATGCACTGATCTTATCATCAGAATACTCCCCTTTCCAAAATCTTCTACGGCATAAACGCACATACCAATTACTTAAATGCTTGTCAGTAAATTCCTGGATAGTCCTGGCTGCTTTTGTAGGCTCATAATCACTATAATATTCATTTACGGTTATGATGAGTGAATTGAGCAACGATATGATCCACCTGTCAATCTCGGGTCGATTGCTAACGGGAATCGTCTCTTCTTTGTAAGTAAACTTGTCAATATTTGCATACAATGAAAAGAAAGAATAGATATTAAAAAGGGTTCCAAAAAATTTCCTTTGCACTTCCAATATGCCTTTTGTGTCGAATTTAATATTATCCCATGGCTGCGCATTTGCCACCATATACCATCTTGTTGCATCAGCCCCATATTTGCCTATTGTTTCCTGGGGGTCAACTGCGTTATCCAAACGTTTTGACATTTTGTTACCATCCTTATCCAGGACCAATCCGTTTGCAACAACGTTCTTATAAGATATAGAATCGGATATCATGACTGCAATTGCATGAAGGGTGAAGAACCAACCCCTCGTCTGATCTACGCCCTCAGCAATGAAATCTGCAGGAAAATTCTTTTCAAAGGTTTCTTTGTTTTCAAAGGGATAGTGCCACTGTGCATAAGGCATAGCACCGGAATCAAACCAAACATCAATGAGGTCCGGCTCGCGCATCATTTCAGCTCCGGAAGGAGAAACCAAAATGACTTCATCGATATAGGGACGATGAAGATCGAAGTCGGCGGGTAATGGTTGTTTCATTAATCCGGCATCCACTGCTTTTTTAACTTCTTGCTTTAATTCTTCCACAGATCCAATACATATTTCTTCCTTGCCATCAACGGTTCTCCAAATAGGTAATGGGGTTCCCCAAAAGCGGGAACGGGATAAATTCCAATCCACTAAATTTTTCAACCATGTTTCAAACCTGCCTTTACCTGTTGATTTTGGTTTCCAGTTGATCTCCTTATTTCTTTTGACAAATTTATCCTTGCAAGCAGTAGTTTTAATAAACCAGCTATCCATGGGATAATAGATAATAGGTTTGTCAGTTCGCCAGCAATGAGGATAGGAATGTTCAAATTTTTCTTTGCTCCACGCCTTGTTCTCGTTAAATAGCTTTATCACTATGAGCACATCCGTGGATCTATAATCAGGATCCTTCAAAGTTTCCTCGTCTTCATATTCTGAGCGGACATATTTACCGGCGAAATCAGTGACTTCTTTCACAAAACACCCTCTTTTATCAACCAAGGGGCACTGATTTCCATTTTCATCCTTTACCGTTATTGCAGGAATGTCATTTTGCATTGCTACCTTAAAGTCATCTGCACCAAAAGTGGGAGCAATATGAACAATACCGGTGCCATCTTCTGTAGTCACAAAATCCCCTGTAATGATCCTAAATGCCGGTTTTGATGGCTTTACCCAATCAAGCAATTGTTCATATTCAATACCAACAAGATCTTTCCCTTTAAAATGGCGTGATTCATCAATGATCTTTGCACCCTCCGCAATAGAAGGAAGGATGTTAGATGCGCAAATAATATATTGAGACACCTTCGTCTTTGGATGTTCAACCAATGCACAGACATAATCGATCTTCGCCCCAACAGCCAATGCACTATTGGATGGTAAGGTCCATGGCGTTGTTGTCCATGCCAGGAAATAAACAGGAAGGTCTTTATCCAAGGTTTCTAACAATTGCTTTGAGGAACTATTGTTGACCACCTTAAATTGGGCAATTATGGAAGTATCTTTGACATTCTTATAGCAGCCGGGAAGATTCAGTTCGTGAGAACTTAGGCCCGTACCTGCTGCAGGAGAGTAAGGCTGTATGGTATATCCTTTGTATAGAAGGTCATCACTGTACAATTTTTTCAATAAATACCAAAGTGTTTCAATATAGTCATTCTCAAATGTGATGTATGGATTATTTAGATCCAGCCAGAAGCCCATTTTTACGGTGAGGTCATCCCATTCACCTTTAAATTTCATGACCGTTTTGCGACATTTGCTATTATATTCCGCTATGGTGATCTTGTCGCCGATATCTTCTTTGGATATCCCCAGCTCCTTCTCAACTTGTAATTCTACAGGTAATCCGTGTGTATCCCATCCCCCTTTTCTTTCAACTTTATACCCTTTCAGTGTTTTATAGCGACAGAAAAGGTCCTTTATCGTTCGTGAAATTACGTGATGTATGCCAGGCATACCATTTGCTGATGGCGGGCCTTCATAAAAGATATATGGTTTGCTATCTTTTCTGTTAGAGATGCTTTTATCAAAGATGGACTCCTCATCCCAATAAGACAAGATCTCTTTTTCAAATGAAGGCAGATGAAGCTCATTGTATTTTTTATATGAATTACTTTTCTCTTCCATAGAGATACTTATTTTATCAATTCTAGTTTTTCTAATTCAATGTCTTCTTCTTCATCAAATACTGTTAATAGCGGTTCTTTGAGTGCTTTCCTGCTGATCTGTTTTTCAAAAGACATTAACAGTGAGGGAAGCAACACTAAATTAGTGAAAGTAGCAACCACTAAGGTGATGGAGGTAAGCAAACCTAAACTAAAAGTACCACCAAAATCAGAGACAGTAAAGATGATGAATCCAAAAAATAAGGTTAAGGCAGTGTATATCATGCTAACACCGTTTTCGTGCAATGAGGTGGTAACTGTTCTTTTAATGTCCCAATTATGGCGGCCATATTCCTCATGGAAACGGGCCAGAAAATGAATTGTGAAGTCAACAGATATACCGAAAGCGATACTAAAGATCAATACAGTAGAGGGTTTTAAGTAAATATTGAAGTATCCCATGATCGCTGCTGTAATGATCAGGGGGATCAGATTTGGGACCAGAGAGAATAATAGCATTTTCCAGGACCTGAAGAGATAGACCATGATCAAAGCAATGAGAAGAAGTGCAAAAGCAACACTATTCAATAACCCTCTAAAAAGGTAGTTATATCCTTCAGTGGCAATAATACTAGTACCGGTTATTGAAACATTATAGGAGCCTGTGTCCAGAATACTTTCGATACGGGGCCTCAAGGTATCTAATAATAAGGGCATTCCCTCAGAGCCTATGTCGGCGATCTGAACACTAATGCGGGCGATCTGTTTATTTGAATCAACGAATGAGTTAATTAGGTTTCTTTGATCTTTGATGGATGAAAGATACTTGTTAATGAAGCTTTTTTCCAATTCATTGGGTAGTCGATATTGACCGGGATTCCCGTTGTAAAAAGCTTGCCTGCAGAATTTTTGACCATCAACCAATGAAAGTGGTTTTGAAAAGATATCATGGGAAGAAAGCAATGTTTGCACTTCATCGATTTTTCTTAAGGCGGATAGTTTTTGAACACCTCCCTTCTTTTTTGTATCCACAATAACTTCAAAAGGCATAACCCCCCGAAAATTACCCTCAAAGAACTTCAAATCCTTATAGGGTTTTGATTCAAATGGGATATCATCAAAGATAAATCCCTTCACATTTAAGCGGAACATACCAAATATAGCCATAAGCAATACGATAGAAGTGAAAATGTAAATCTTCCTCCTATGATTGTTGACCAGGTAATTAGAAAAATGTAGTGTTTTATTGAGCAGAATATTATCAAGATGGATTGTTTGACGGACATTGGGTGGAGGCAAAAAGCTAAACACAACAGGAATAAGTATTAGGGAAATAAGAAAGAGAACAGCAAGACTCAATCCTGCTACAGACCCAAACTCTTCCAGCATTTTACTGCGTGTCAGATAAAATACCGTAAAACCAATGGCTGTAGTGAGGTTGGTAAAAAATGTAATATGCCCTATTTTCTCTATCACTCGTGAAAGTGCCTTGATCTTATTCTTGTGTTTCTTGAACTCACCGTGATATTTGTTCAAAAAATAGATGCAATTCGGAATACCGATCACCACAATTAGAGCAGGGACCAGTCCGGTCAATAAGGTGATCTTGTACCCCAACATTACGATCAAGCCAATAGACCAAATGACACCAATAACAACCACTAACATTGGAAAGAATACAGGGTATAATGATTTGAATAATAGAAAAAGTAGTATAGCAGTGATAATTAAAGCAAGAAAAAGAAATAATTTCAATTCACTTGCGATCTGGGTGGTCCGATAATTTCGTAGAAAGGGTAGCCCGGATTCATGAATCTCCACATTGTTTCTTTTACTGAAATCTGCCGTTAATTGTGCAATTTCATTTACGATCCCAATACGCTTCTTTGAGTCCAGCATCTTCCTGTTAAAGGTAATTGCCATCAGGGAAGCATTGGTCTCTTCATTATATATAACACCCTTATAAAAAGGAAGTGATAGGAAAATATCCTTTAGACTATCAAGTTCATGTTGTGTTGTTAATCCTCCAGGAAAGATGGGGTCGATCTTAAATTTTTTCTTTTCCTGATCTTTGGTTATGCTAATGACATGAGCTACGGAGATAATATCTTCAATGCCTTCAACATTTTTTATTTCATTTCCAAACTCATACCAACGATTGAAGAAATCAAGTTGAAAAATATTGCTGGTCTGTACACCAAGCACCATAACATTACCATCTTGACCAAACTGCTGCTTGAATTTTACATAGTCCTTATAAATAGGATGATCAATTGGAATAATTCGCGATATGCCATAGGTCATTTCGATCTTGCTGGCTTTATATGCAGCAAAAACTGTGGCCAGGATCAGGAGCAACAGAAGCAATACCCGATTCTTAAGAATGAATTTTGAAATTTTATACCACATGAGTCATTGAAAAAGTGCGTAAAGATACGAAAAGACACTCAATGCACCAATTGCGAATCCTATTATAGATAGCTAATTGAACCTTCGAATTCTTGAAGTGATGTCAAAGAAAATTGCTGGTCATAGATCACGAATTAAATGGCCGATAAATGTGTTTATTGTAATAATCCATGTTTCCACTGCGTTTGGAGATTAGAATTTTAATAATTTAGAGGTTTAAATGTAATATTTGATGAATTGGAGTAGGGTTTATTGCTTCTTTTTACTGCTGTCTTTGTTTTCTACAAGGGCTTCAACTCAGGACGTTGCTATTGGCAAATGGAGGGTACACATTCCCTATAATTCGGCCTTGACCTCTGCTGATGGAGGTGATAAAATTTATTGTGGTACGAGTCTAGCCATGTTCATTTATGATAAACAGGATCATTCGATCGAAGTTCTCAATAAAGTAAATGGGTTGTCTGATATTGGAGTAAGCACATTAAATTATTATAGTGATAAGAATCTTTTATTGATTGCATATGAAAACAGCAATTTGGATTTGATCGTTGATGGGATCGTAACAAATATCTCGGATATAGAGCGGAAGAACCTTGTTGGAGACAAGAAGATCTATGACATCTGCTTTATAGGTAATTACGCATACCTGTCGTGTGGATTTGGGATCGTAGTTCTTGATCTTGGCAGACATGAAATTAAGGACACTTATTACATTGGGCCACTAGGAGATTTTATAAGAGTGAATGAAGTGGCTTCAGATGGAAGTAAGATATTTGCTGCAACAGAAATTGGAATATTTGAAGCTGACCTTTCTAATCCGTTGCTGACCAATCCTGCTTCCTGGAAGCAGCATACCCCAAGTGATGGTATTTCAACTGCCAATTGCGCGGATATTCTATACCAAAGTGGCAATTTTTATTCACTCAGCAGAGATTCCATTTATAAATATGAGGGAGGTAATTGGGCATATTACTATAATGAGTCAACAAGGAATATTATCTCAATGAATTCAGGAAATTCGAAACTAGCCATTTGTGAGACTAGCGATACTTCCGGAAATTCAGGCCCCAGGGTGGTCATTATTGATTCAACAAAGTCAAAAACAATTATTCAAAATAGCCAGTTCATCATTGAACCCAGCCACGCATTTGAAGATAATAATGGGGTAGCATGGATATCTGATTCATATACAGGACTTATAAAGGTGGAAAATAGCAGCTTGGACAGAATCGTACCCAATGGCCCTGCATCTATGAATATTCATGAGATATTGATCGACAATAACGAAGTGTGGGTGGCACCGGGAGGTGTTCATATTGATTGGACATTTACCTATAACAGGGATGGGTTCTTCTCCTTTATTGGTGACTGGTGGAGTGCTACAGCTGACTATAATAATCCCCAACTGGATACTTTGTTAGATTTCATCACTGTTGCTAAAGATCCCTCTAATAATCATGTATATATGGGTTCATACGGAGGTGGCCTTGTTGAATTTTTTGATAATGAGATCATAAATATCTATGAACGAAATAATAGCTCCTTACAAAAAACAGAAGGCGATAATACTTCCGTACGAGTAAGTGGATTAGCATTTGATGAAAATAATAATTTGTGGATATCAAACTTTGGTGCGGTAAATCCTATATGCGTTAAGCACAATAATGGCTCATGGTATTCTTTCTCACCACCCGGCTCTCTGGATATTGGAGATAGCTTCCTGGGACCAATAATTATTGATGACGTGGGACAAATATGGATTATTTTACCGAAGGGAAAAGGTATTTTAGTTTATAACCATGGTGAGAGTATTTCCGGAACAAATGATGATAAGTACAAATCCTTGAAGACCGGAGAGAGTACCGGGAATCTGCCGGATGTGAATGTGTTGTGTATAGCTAAAGATCTTGAAGGAGAGATATGGGTGGGTACCAAACAAGGGATTGGTGTATTCTATTGCCCGTCGGAGGTTTTCTCGCAGGGAGGCTGTGACGCTGATAGAATATTTGTAACCCAAGATGGTTATGGTGCTTATCTTATGGAGACAGAATTTGTAAATACAATTGCTGTTGATGGGGCCAATAGAAAATGGATCGGCACAAACAATGGTGTCTGGTTGATGTCCGAAGATGGTACCAGCCAAATCCAACATTTTAATACCGAAAATAGCCCCATACTTTCAAATATAATTATTGATATTGCGATCAATCACGAAACAGGGGAAGTTTTTATAGGAACCGACAAAGGGATAATTTCCTATAAGTCCACAGCAACTGAGGGATTTGATACACACAAAAACGTATTGGTATATCCAAACCCCGTAAAGGAACATTATAGCGGCACCATAGCCATTAAGGGGCTGGTAAATAATGCCTACGTTAAGATCACAGATATTAGTGGCAAGTTGATCTACCAAACCCAGGCACTTGGAGGTCAAGCGATCTGGAATGGATATGACTATAATAGTAAAAAAGCAAGCACGGGAGTGTATCTGGTTTTCAGTACCAATAGCGATGGTAGCGAGACTTTTGTAGCAAAATTCCTCATCATAAATTAAATCCCTAATTTTATCATTTCTTATTTACCATTACGGTTAAAGGGGATGATCTTAAATAAAAAGCAGGAGTTTTACCTTTTTTGTGGACTGATCACCATATTCTTTGTATGGTTTTTGATTCCTATGATCTGGTCTGGGTCAGAGAGCATTAGAGTTGTTGCAGCTTTTGATTCTGATGAGGCGACCCACATGAAACTTATCAGAAGGGCGCTTGTTGAGGGGAGTTTTTCATTGGATTATAGTGTATATGGCTACCTATATTTTAATATAGTATTGCTTTTTTTAAAGGTTGTTGAGCAATTTATTGTTATAGATGACCAGGTATTGATCATCACCCTGAGGGTCATTCCTGCAATATTCTCTCTGGCATCCCTTTATCTATTATTTTCACTGATTAAAAGATTCTTTGGAGCTACAAAAGCTTGGATCAGTGCAGGGATGTTTTGTATAGTCCCCCTTGTTTTTGTTTTCTATTCCTGGAATGCGCATCCTGATAATGTGCAGCTATTTTTTATAATACTAAGTATGTATTGGTGTTATGATTTTGCTCAAAGAGGAACCATAAAAGCAATGACCATTGCATCGATCGCTGCCGGCCTGGCTTTTGCAGCTAAATATGCAGGCATTTTTATTGTACCGATAATTGTTGTTATAGGTATTTATAATTTGATTCAGCAGAAAAACATTGATGTCAGGAGAGGGCTGAACAGAAGAGACTTATATAGAGGTGGTGGTATTTCGGCACTTTATTTAGTAGCCTGGTATATTACGGGTGTTTATTTGGTTAATTTTTTAAAACAGGGACAGTTGGAATTTCAATCTGAGGAAGGAGTGCTTCTTGGTACCCTTCTAAAGATATTTGGAATGGGACTTTTGGTTGTGGGCGTTGGAATGTGGTTCGCCATCTTGATCAAGAGGAAGAATCCGGCAAGTCTTAATCAATTGATTGGTATTTGTGGTTTTGTAATCGCACCGATATATCTGTTTCTTGTAGGATTTTATGTAGGGTCCCCTAATTCTTTTATAGGACTTCAATTTATAAAGGGATTGATCATTCAATCACAGCACATTACTACAGGGCATGTTTTCATTGATGAGATGGGTGGATTTGACTGGATTAAGATCTTGGCAAGTAGAGGTTTTCTGGGAATCCTATTATTTGTATTGAGTGTTGCAGGATCCTTTCGGATCATGTTTAGGGCGATGGTAAAAAAGAGGGAAGAAGGAAAGGGAGAAGAAGAGACAAGAAATGTTTTGTTGACCGCTGAAGTAATTACCCTGCTATGGCTCATCCTCTACCTCGGTTACCTCATAATAAGAGTTAGAGCAAACATTGGACACTATTTACTACCGGCGATCCCATTTGTAATGATCATCGCTATTTCTACATTAGTTGATATTTGTAGCTACCTCGCCAGGGGATTTTCTAAAAAGAGAAGCAAGGTGGTTATGTCGTTGCTATTGGCTACAGGATGCCTTGCGATCATATACCCATCTTTCCAACAGGTTTTTGCATATAGAACAAAGATATTTTCAAGATATGAGCATTCAAATACTATGATCGCAGGCAATTGGATATCTAAAAACTACGATAAATCGATAACAATAATGGGCGATGCCTACAGTTATGTGCCCCTGCAATTCACTTATTTTTATACCACCTGGGCTATGGATGATGATCTGGTAAAAGCCACCGCGCCTGACCTGATCATAACCACCAGGGTATCAAATAATCGATACTCAAATCTGGAAGATGCAATGAGGTTTGTAGATGGTGAAGAGATTTTTATTGAGCGATATAATTTTTATAGCCAATTGAGGAATGGGGGGCTACCCTATAAAAAGAGCAGGGAATTTGGTGATATAACTGTATATGAAAAAGAGGGGTCTTTACCTATTGCCACAGCCATTGATAGTTCGTATGTACAGATCTATTCCAATTCAAATGGAATGGAAACTGCCGCAAAAGAAGGTCTCTGGTTTGGAGATGTGACAAGAAAGAAATTGGACAGCTATAATGGAAAATGGGTGTCTGAAATGAATAATCATAACAATTATAGTGTTTCTTTCGTAAATAGCTTTAATAAAATAAGATGTGTAGAAGGAGATATCATCAGGGGAAGCGCTTGGGTAAGATTAAGCGATACGATTGATATTGATGCATGTCTTGTGCTAAGTTTTGAAGATGAGAGCGGGCAGATCTATAAATGGAATCACTCAGTGCTTTCCAAGTATGTAAAAGTACCTGATGAATGGACTTATGTATTTATAGAAACTGCTCCAACTGAAAAAATTGAAAATGGTGGAGTTCTGAAATTTTACATATGGTCACCTGGAGGAAAGAGAATATTTGTTGATGATATGACCCTTGAGGTGTTCAGGCAATAACATATTTAGTTGAAATAGAGTATTTTTGTTACTGGTAAAGAGATTCAGCCATTTATAAACAATTATTAAATCAATGAAACAAGAGGGCAGGAATTTTATTAGAAGCTTATATCTCCCAATGACATTTGTTGTGCTGTTGTGGCTGATCAAATTATTTGAAACAGCACTTTCCATTGATTTCGTTAAGTTAGGAGTCCATCCAAGAAAGATCTCCGGGCTGATCGGAATCGTGACAGCACCCCTCATACATGGAGATTTTAAGCATTTAATTTCAAATACGCTGCCCCTTATAGTCCTTGGAAGTGGAGTTTTCTATTTCTATGAGAAAATAGCCGTAAAGGTAATTTTTTGGATCTATTTATTGGTTGGATTGTGGGTGTGGGTTGCGGCAAGAGGAAATTACCATATCGGAGCCAGCGGCCTGATATATGGTTTTGCAAGTTTTCTCTTTTTCAGTGGTGTGATCAGAAAGAATATCAACTTGCTTGCCATTTCCTTGTTAGTAATTTTCTTTTATGGAAGTATGATATGGGGGTTATTGCCATTTCAGCCAGAAATTTCCTGGGAATCACATTTGTTTGGTGTGATCGCCGGAGGTATTTGTGCTGTTTATTTCAGAAGGGAAGGTCATGAAACAAAGAGATATGATTGGGAAGATGAGGAAGAAGATGATATTCATGGAGATCGTTATTGGACCTATAGGAATTGGACCGGGGAGGATGAATTTCGAATTAGGAACGACAAGGATGAATGGAATTAATAAATTGCAGACTTATGAAATCAACCACAACTGATGCCCTGAAACTTGTTAAAAGTAATGACCATGTTTTTATTCATAGTGGTGTTGGGGCACCACAAGAGCTTATAAATGGTTTAGTTGAAAGAGCAGAAGAGCTGCAAGGTGTTGAAATTTACCATCTTCATACAGAGGGTAAAGCCGATTATTCATTACCAGAATATGCAAGCGCATTTAAAGTGAATGCACTTTTCATTGGTGCCAATGTCAGGAGTGCTATCCAGGAAGGTAGAGGAAGTTATATCCCTATATTTTTAAGTGAAGTTCCTAAGCTTTTTAAACATGGGATCATAAAACTTGATGTTGCCCTTATTACAGTTTCTCCACCGGATGATCATGGGTATTGCTCATTAGGTGTGGCTGTAGATACCACAAAAGCAGCGGTTCAAAATGCAAAATGCGTCATTGCCCAGGTAAACAATAATATGCCGAGAACACATGGTGATGGCTTGATCCATATAAGCAATATTGATACAACAGTTGAGAAGGATGAGCTCTTACCTGAAATAATCCAAAAGGAACCTTCTGAATTAGAAAGTGGCATCGGTAAAAATGTGGCTTCACTAATAGAAGACCGATCTTGCATTCAAATGGGTATCGGAGCCATACCAAATGCAGTTCTAGAGGCATTGCAAGACCATACTGACTTAGGCGTGCATACGGAAATGTTCTCTGATGGGGTGATCCCCTTGGTCGAAAAAGGGGTGATCACGGGAAAGTACAAGAAAAAGCATCCAGGAAAGATCGCTTCCACTTTTGCTATGGGTAGTAATCAACTCTATTCATTTGTAAATGATAATCCGGGAGTTGTGATGCTGGAATGTGACTATGTTAATGATACCCACGTGATACGACAAAACCCAAGGACTATTGCCATCAATAGCGCCATTGAAATTGATGTAACCGGGCAAGTCTGTGCAGACTCTATTGGAAAGCTCATGTATTCTGGTGTCGGGGGACAGATGGATTTTATTAGAGGTGCTTCTTTGTCAAAGAATGGGAAGCCAATAATAGCACTCCCCTCAATAACAAAAAAGGGGGAATCAAGAATTGAAACCACACTTAAAAAGGGTGCCGGCGTTGTTAGCACACGTGCCCATATCCATTACGTTGTTACCGAGAATGGCATCGCAAATCTATATGGAAGATCATTGAAGGATAGAGCTGCCGCATTGATCGAGATCGCCCATCCCGATCATCAGGAACGCCTTGAAAGAGAAGCCAGTGAATTGTATCGTGGACATTTTCATTTAGATCATGCATAATTCAAACCAAATGACCAATTTGAAGAATACCGGTTTATATATCTATTTTGGATTGATCTTTGCTATTCTTGGTTGCTCTGGCAGCAAAGAACCCACTTCAGAACAGCCGATTGACAGTCAAGATCCGTATCCATACCAGGTAATCATTGAGTTGAAAAAAGATGTGGAGCCGGAAGAATTTGTTCAGCGGTTCAAAAGACCAAAGCTAACGATCATAAAAATTCTGGGTCCAAGACAAAATCTCTTATTGATTTCTTATGATAGAACAAAGAAAAGCCCTGAAAAGGTCTTGGCAAAAATAGTAAAGCATGAAGATGTTAAAAGAGCGGAGTTAAATAAGAGGATAGAACTTCGTGAAGACAATTAAAACTGAAAATTGATCATGTATTTCAAATATTTCTCGAAGAGTTTATGAATGCGAGCATAAAAATATTGATCGTTATTTTATTGGTATGCATTGCAACCACATCGTATGGTCAATCGCCCAAAGCCAAGCCTGGAGAGTTGATCGTGCAGCTGAGAAAGAACAGAACTTTTGTCAACCCAACAGCCCTTGATGGGAATCCGGATATCATCAATTTTAAGCTCACACCGAAGAAGCAATTATCAAAGCGGTTGAACATATGGGTATTTGAATTTGACAAATTTTTTAAAGGTGATTTTGTGTTGGAGGCAGTCAAGAGATTTCCTGAAATTAAAATGGCCCAGCTGAATCACTTTGTGGAGCAAAGGGCCACAGTGCCAAATGATAGTTTTTTTGCCACTCAGTGGAATATGAATAATGATGGCAGTGGCGGAGGCAATGTTGATGCGGATATTGATGCCGTTGAGGCTTGGGATATTTCTACGGGAGGCCTTTCGCCCCTGGGAGATACTATTGTGGTAGCGGTAATAGATGATGGGTTTGCATTATGGAATTCTGATCTGAATTATTGGAAGAATAGAAATGAAATTCCATCTAATGGGATCGATGATGATGGTAACTCGTATAAGGATGATTTTGATGGATGGAATGTTTTTACCAATAGTGGTACAATTCCGGGCGCTGATCATGGAACGCATATAAGTGGAATAATTGGAGCCATTGGCAACAATGGGAATGGAATAGCAGGCATTAATTGGAATGTCAGAATACTGCCGGTTGTAGGGGGGTCAACCCTTGAGTCGGATGTCATAGCCGCCTATTCCTATGTATATGAGGTCAGGGCAAGATACAATGAGACCAATGGAAGTGAAGGGGCCTTTGTTGTGGCTACCAATTCATCCTTTGGCGTCAATTTTGGCAAGGTGGTGGATTTCCCAATATGGTGTTCTTTGTATGACTCATTTGGCACTTTGGGGATCCTTAATGCTGGCTCAGCCCCTAACCTGGGAATTGATGTAGATACACAGGGAGATATTCCAACTACATGTCCAAGCAACTTTTTGATAGGAGTTACAAGTACCACGAATAAGGATACCATGGACTTGAGTGTTGGGTATGGTGATGTGAACATAGATATGGGGGCTCCCGGAAGAAAAATATTATCAACGGTTACCTCAGACACAACGGCCTTCATGTCGGGCACCTCCATGGCCGCCCCTCACGTTGCCGGAGCAATTGCATTAATGTTCTCTGCTGCATCAGTAGAGATGATGCAGGATTATAATAACGATCCTCAAAATATAGCTTTGATAATGAAGAATTATCTTTTACAAGGAGTAGATACGCTATCGACTTTGCAAGGATTGACAGTCACGGGGGGAAGGCTTAATCTGCATAAATGTTTGATGAAGGTCGGTGGTTACAATGGTGTGGGTGAAATGGACAAACTTGGGTCCGGGTTCACTTTGATCGCAAAGGTCTATCCCAATCCTACTAGCTCAGAAGTTCATGTAGATTATTTTCTTGAGCATGGTGGAAAGGTGGAATTCGAGATTCAAAATATTCTGGGACAAATGGTCTACCACAATGGGTATGGATATAGATCAGCGGGGATGCATAGGAATACAATGGATATAAGCTCGCTAGATGGTGGGTTTTATTTAATGCGGATAAAAAGTAAAGGCACAATTGCAAGTAGTATTAAATTATTTGTCCGATAGAAGTAATTATGACAAATGAGGACCTTTTTATGTATGCTGATCGATTATTTATAAAAAAATGCAGGGAAGTCCAAAGAGGAAATAAAAGTGTCTGAGTTTTGAAGTTACTTATACGGCTCAAGTCATGCCTTCGCCGGCGCTACGGTAGATAAATGTTTTGCACTTGTACCCAAAAATTTCCTAGCTTCGTATAGCACAAGTGGAAAACACTTATGCTATAAGGCGATTAGAAACAATTATTAATCGAATATAAAAATATCATTTTCCAAAGTATTATTATTTTCTTGCTTTGCTACATTTCTGTGTTGCAATAATAATAAAGAAATACCCTCTTCAAAAGAAGTAATACCAGATTAAATCCTTAATACCTATATTAATGACAATGCTAAGGATATAAAAATTAAAAATATTCTTATAAGCAACATTAAAGATTTTATGGTTAAAGGGCCTGGTCAAAAAATATTTGATTTAGAAATAGAAGAGTATATAGTGCCAGCAAAGTGTGGAGAATGTATAGATTATATGATTTTGTGCATTATTGGTGAAAATAATTATCATGATTCGTTTCCTCTAATGGATGATTATTGGTATTATGAATATGCAAATTTATCAATGGGGATGCCCTGTGATAGCGCAGATGATCTTCTTAGAAAAAGTTACTTGGATAATTTGAAAATCGAAAAAAATTTAAATTTTATTCTTGAAAATGAACAAGTTTTTGGAATAAGTGATACAAATCTCGAGAAAGCAGATTCTTTTATTAGGCAGATAATTTACGGCTACCTACCTGTTCCTGCAACTGTTGATCAAAAAACTGAAGGACGACAAAAGAGGATAACTTTAGCTGATTCTGGTAAATTAAAGTTATATATAAACAGTGCTACTGACATAATTATTAGCTTAAAAAATAATTGGAATGTTAGGTATTATTGGCATATGGGTTCTGTATTATCTGTTACTTTTAAGCGAATAGAATTTTCCGGACAAATTAAAAGACAAATCAACATTAAAATAATTTACGGGGAAGATTTTAACTATTATCCAATGTGGTAATTGCTGCTACCATTAGGGCGCAAGTGTTTTCCACTTGAGCCAAATAATTTCTTAACTTAGTATATCACAAGTGGAAAACACTTGCTATATGAAGTGAACGCATTTGAATAAAAAGAAATTATTAATCAAATTACGAAATGGCATTAATCAAAGAACTAAAGGGGATTACACCAATCATTGGCGAGGATTGCTATCTTGCTGAAAGCGCAGCGGTTATAGGAGATGTAATTATGGGAGATCAATGCAGCATCTGGTTCAATGCAGTGGTTAGGGGTGATGTTAACAAGATAAGAATGGGAGATAGAGTGAATGTGCAAGATGGTGTGATCATTCATGGGACCTACCTTGAAGCAGCAACCAGTATAGCAAGTAATGTTTCTATTGGGCATGGTGCTATCATCCATGGTTGCACAATAAATGAAAGAGTATTGATAGGAATGGGCGCCATTGTTATGGATCATGCGATCGTAAATAGCAATTCTATTATCGCTGCAGGTGCTGTGGTCCTGGAGAATACAATAGTTGAGGAGGGCTCAATTTATGCTGGTACACCTGCCGGGAAAGTAAAGCAATTGACAGAAGAGCAAATGGTTGGCATCATTGATAATAGTGTGCAGAACTACCTTAAGTATATGAAGTGGTATGAAAAATGAAGATTTAGAAAGCACTAGTAATCAGAAATAGAGAAATCAACCTCTATATCCCAATTAGCTCTTAGTACGATCCTTTCAGGATAGTAATACACATTTTCAGGTTGCACCCCTTTCAAATAATGCCCTATATCCCATTTATCGTTGGCATTGATGTCTTCAGTGATCCTGACATAATAGGTTGAGGGATCCAGAAAGTTGAAATCAATACTTTGCTCTTCCACAGCCTTTAATGGATACTGTTCAAGGACCTTATCATACTTATTTAGCAATTGGATAAAATAAGGGATATCGGTATTTGGGAGTACAACCTTCACTTTTAAGTTGGAGTATTCTTCAGGGCTTTTTGTCACAAAGTCAAGGATCAGGCTATCATTGGTGAGGCCAAAAATATCGGTGATCGCACTGTCAGTTATTATGACCTTATAAGGGGTTAGTTTCTTCCAGGGATAGGATACAGATAATTTTCTGTTGCCGGTGCCAAGGAGTTCGAAGTCAGCAATAACCTTTGTTAAAAAGGTATCTTCTAAAAGTGTGATATTCTTTGGATCGAAATTGGAAATTGGGTGGTGAAAGGAAAGGAGCAATGGATCGAAGAGGCCAAAGCGATTATTACCATTGGTTGAGAAGGGATGAAAGATCCTGAGTTTCAATTGTAAAGAGGAGTCTGCCGGTATCGCCGGGATGGATACTATTGCAGTATCGATCGTTACTGTGTTATTATCAATAAAGAATATGAGGGTATCCAGATGAGGGTCGTCAATCCAGTATCTCATTGTGTCGGGTGAAATGTGCTCAATGAGCGTGAAGTAATTGGCAGTATCCAAATTTTGAGGATGAAGCGAAATGCTATCTGCCGGTCTCTTAAAGGTCAAATATATCCTCCCATACCTTTTTGAATATGCGTCTGTAAGGCTTTGAGCTTCATTATCTTCCTTAAACATATTCAAATAAAGAACCCTTGAGGTGTCATCGGTAATGGAAATGGTGGTATCCGAAAAAGCGATTTCCTCGTTAGGCAGGTCATATAGGTAGTTATAATTCTGATCTTTCAAAGCAAATAACTTATAGTCCCATTGTTTGAGGTTGGGGAGTTTGAAGGAGCCATCAGGCAATGTCTTTGTGAAGTAGTAGGGCCTCTTTGAGAATACTACCGTATCGCTGATCTCAGGATAGAGCATCACCAGGATATCCTTTTCTGTTTTCGTGTCCTTTGCAAATTGAACCACCCCTTTGATAGATAAAGAGTCAACATAACTACCGGTGGAAAAGACATACTGGTAATTGGTCAATCTATTTCCCTCATTAAGGTCAGAAATTGCTTCACCAAAATTGATGGTATAAGTTGCATTTGTTTTTAAGGTATCGTCATTTAGGGAAATAACAACGCTCTTCTTTTTTATCTTGAAAATCGGTTTATTATTTAGTGGTGGAGAGATAATGATATTATTGGAAGGATTGGTCAAATTGATGTATTCATCAAAATAAAGAATGATCTTTTGTTTATTGAAATGCACACTATAGTTAGCTGGTACTGAAGAGGTTATCTGCGGGGGGTCTTCATCTTTAGGACCGCCCGAAGGGCTTACAATGTTGGCGCAGGAGGACAGCAGGATTGCCACCAAGCAAACTAAAACATAAGAATTAAATAATATGCGTATATCGTAGAAATTCATAGAATTACCGTCCAAGATAGATCATTATAATGGAAACGTCTGCCGGACTTACACCGCTGATCCTTGTAGCCTGGCCAATAGTTTTAGGCCTGACCTTTGATAGTTTTTCAATTGCTTCTGATGATAGAGAACTCATTTTATTATAGTTGATCGTATCAAGTATCTTTACTTCATCTAATCTAGTCATTTTAGCTGCAAGCTCTTGCTCCTTTTCAATGTACCCCTTATATTTTAGTTGAATTTCGGCTTCCTCAAGATGTGAGATCTCATATTTTGAGAGCACCTTTTTTATCCTGGGATGCTTTTTCAGCAAATGGGAAATATTTAATTGAGGGCGGGTCAATAGTTTGGAGAGTTTGGTTTTTTGCTCAAGGGGTGATGTCCCATTTGCAACAAGGATATTATTGATCTCCTTTGGAGTTATTGAGATCAAACCATAATGTTTTATTATATCGCTGATTGCCTTGGTCTTGTCTTTTACTTTATTCAAAGTGGTTTTATCTACCATGCCCAACTTATAGGCGAGTGGAGTGAGCCTTTGATCTCCATTATCATGGCGCAATAATGTTCTGAATTCAGCACGTGAGGTGAACATACGGTATGGCTCATCTGTGCCTTTGTTTATGAGATCGTCTATCAGCACTCCAATATAAGCCTCTGATCTTTTAATGATGGTTAATGGCTTCTTTTGGAGTTTGTTATGTGCATTAATACCTGCTAATAACCCTTGGGCTGCAGCTTCCTCATAACCGGTTGTACCATTGATCTGGCCTGCAAAGAATAGGTTATTCAGCAATTTTGTCTCGAGTGTGAGCTCTAACTGGGTTGGGGGGAAATAGTCATACTCTATGGCATAGCCGGGCCTGGTGATCTTCACATTCTCAAAGCCCTCTATTTTACGAAGTGCTTTCAGCTGAATAAGATAGGGAAGTGAAGTAGAAAATCCATTGATATACATTTCGGTTGTATTCCATCCTTCAGGTTCTACAAATAGCTGGTGTCTATCTCGTTGAGCAAAGCGCTCGATCTTATCTTCAATGGAAGGGCAATATCTAGGGCCTGTACCCTTGATGGTTCCGGTAAATAAAGGTGATTGTTCAAATCCTTTTTTCAATATTGAATGGACTTGAGGATTTGTATAGGCAATGAAGCAGCTTTTTTGCTTTTTCAAAGCTTTTGTTTCAGAAAAGGAGAATTTTGAAGGGGGACTATCTCCTTTTTGCTCTTCCATTTTACTATAATTCAAGGATCTGCCGTCAACCCTTGGCGGTGTACCGGTCTTCATCCTGCCGCTATCAAAGCCGAGGGAACATAATTGCTCTGTTAGGCCGGTGACAGAACTTTCACCCATTCTTCCACCTCCAAAGTTCATGGTACCAATATGGATCAATCCATTGAGGAAAGTGCCATTCGTCAGTATCACAGCTTTTGCCTTTATATCCTGGCCCATAGCTGTTTTGACACCTACGCATTTTCCTTTCTTTATAAGGATCTCCTGGACCATATCCTGCCAAAGGTCTATATTATCGTTATTCTCTAGAAGAGATTTCCACTCTGCAGAAAAGAGTTGGCGATCATTTTGGCTCCTTGGACTCCACATTGCAGGGCCTTTGGAGAGATTTAACATTCTAAATTGGATCATAGATTTGTCAGCTACTATTCCGGAAGATCCGCCCAAAGCATCGATTTCCCTAACGATTTGACCTTTAGCAATACCGCCCATTGCAGGATTGCATGACATGTGCGCAATAGTTTGCAAGTTGAGAGTGACCAACAGTACAGATGATCCCATTTTTGCAGCAGCTGATGCGGCTTCACAACCGGCATGGCCGGCGCCTACTACTATTATGTCATATGAATTTAACATCGCGAATGGAAGGATGTAAAATTAAGAAATATATGACAAAAGATGTTTCACGTGGAACATTCACCCGATCAAGGTAAGATAATGGTCCTCTTTTTCCTTGATCCGTGTTTTTTCTGTGGGAGTATTGTCCTTGTATCCCAGCAGGTGTAAGACTCCGTGGATCATTACTCTTCTCAACTCCTCATCAAAAGTGGCTTTAAAATTTGAGGAATTCTCAGTGATACGGTCAATACTAATAAAAATATCACCTTCCAGGGTTTCTTTTTTCTCAGAGAGCGGGAAAGTAATGACATCTGTAAATGTATCATGACCTAAGTACTTTTTGTTTAAAGCATGAAGGTAATTGTCATCACAGAAAATAATATTCAGATGCTCAAGTTCTTTACCCTCTTCAATGATAGAGTTATTGAGCCAATTCTTAAGTTGCTGCGGCTGTTTGGGTTGAAATGTGATATTTTGTGAGTGAAATGATACTGGGGGTGAGTCCATTACATTTTGAATTGTATTTCTACAATACTACCCTTGTTGGAGAAAATGACCATATCAGAGAGGTGCTTCATAAGGAAAACACCACGGCCGGTAACCTTCTCAAGGTTTTCCGGAGCAGTAGGATCAGGAAGATTATTAAAATCAAATCCACTACCTGAGTCAGTGATAATGAACTTCATCAAAGACACATCTGAAGTCATGTTGATCTCAACCATTTTTTCTTCATTATTATCATTGCCATGTACAATTGCATTATTTACAGCTTCTGTAATTGCAATAAGCATATTACCAAATATCTCATTGGAAATATTATATGTCTCTTTTATCTCTTCAATAAACTTCTCTACAAGTATAATATTACCAAGTTTAGAGCCGATTTGAAGACCAAAATCTTTTTTTTCTTTAATCATTGTTCTTAATAGCTAATTGATTTAAAATACTTTTCTACGAGATCCCTGTAATATGGTTTTAAATTTGGGGGTAAAGTTTTATACAATTCAAGTTCCGCTTTTCTCTTTTTTAAATATTCTTCAATTTGAGGAGGGGTCTTTTTACTGTATTCTTTAGCGTTTTCCGACTCTCTCTTTGTGTCTAATTCCCTTTCCCTCTCAGCACTTTCAGCGGATAACAGCCTTGTAAGGATCTCCTCCTGCCGTTTGATCAATTCCTCCGGTATACGCTTATTAACCATATCAGTTTCAGTTTTCTCCATATCTTCCTGAATTTTTTCAAGATCTCCCAATTCACCATTTCCATCTTTAGAATATTCTTCACTTAACTGCCTTAACGCTTCACGAAGTGCAGCTTGTCTGGAGGCCATCTGCGCCAAGGCCTTACTTACTTCCTGCTGAGGCATTTTCCCTCCTTTCATGGTTTTTTGAAGGCCTTTTATCTTCTTATTCAGTTCTTTTTGTTGCTTGCTTAGGTTGCTCATAGAAGGATTCCCTTGCCCTGGCTTTTGGCAATTTGTTTTACAAGACATCTTTTGGGACATTTGCTCTTGAAGGGATTTCATGATCTCTGATATGATCAAAGCAAGGTTATTAACCGAAGTCATCACATATTGTTGATTCTTTGCTGCAGTATTTGTCTTCCTGTTTTCAAGATCATTTATACTTTTGCTGATCTTTTTATTCATTTCCGCCACTTCCTTATTTACAAATGATTCTATCTGAAAAAGAGTTTTACTTAAAGATGCCAAACTATCTTCTATCATTTTTGCATTGTCCTTAAGATCATATTGTTCTTTAACAAGCTGATTATATTGAGGAGTATTAATATTCACTGATTTAGATCTATTGAGTAGTTCCTCCTGATTAAAAGACAAGGTGATCAAATTTTCTAAAAGCTGCCTGATGGCTTGTAAGTCTAGTTCTAACTGGTCTTGCTGCATTGAGTTAAGGAATGACTGAAGGTTCTCAGAGAGCTTTTTCATGTCTTGTGAGGCCTTTTTTTGACTCTCTGAAGCCTTTTTCTTGCTGTTCTGCTGTAATTTCTCCAGACTATTGTTCAATTCCTTCTGAATTTCGTCTTTAAGTTGCTCCTTATCTAATTCATTGGTGGCTGTTTCAAGTTCCTCTTTAAGGGTATCTAACTGCGAGATATCTTCTTTAACCTTCTCAAATTGTTCATTGATATCCTCCTGACCTTCAGCCAATTCCTCGCTATCCTTTGACTTTGATTCCTTTTCAAGCTCCTCCTGATCCTTTGCCAATTGCTTCAATTTTTCAATGGTTTCATTCATCTTCTGTTCAAATTCCAACTGTTTGAAAAGAGATAGCATCCTATCAAGGTCCTTCTCAAGCATTTCGCTGTTGAACTCATATTCATCTAATTCTTCAAGGGCTTTGTTTTTGTTTAATTTCTCAAGAAGTGCTTCAAATTCTTCAAAAAGCTCTTTCATTTCATCACTTAGCAGGTCATCAAATAGCTTCTGAAGTTGTTGATATTTTTGTGCAGTTTCAGGGCTAATCTGCTTATAATCAGACTGTTGTGAAAGATTATTTTTGAAATTCTCTTGGATATCTTTCACGCGATTTTGAATTTGTTGCTGCTTATTGATCACACTTTCAAGGGACTTTTTGTCATCCCACGAGAGGGTCTTCTTTTGATATAATTTATCTTGAAGTGATTCTATCTCCTCTTTTAGCGCTTTAGATTCCTCAATGGTCTTCTCAAGATCCTCTTTAAGATCAGTATTCGCCTTGTCGGTGATCTCTTCAAACTGCTCAAGAGTAGAGAGTTCAAAGGATTTTAAGGGGGTCCTGGCAGACTTACTTCCATTAACCCCATCATTATCCCAAGCTTCAAAGAAGTAATCTATGCGATCGCCAGGATTCAGGCCATATTGAGTAATATCAAGAAAAAAGGTAAAGTGATTATATAAGGAATTATCGCTTAGATTTATCGTAACACGTTGATAATCAGAATCTTTAGAGGTATTATCAGATGAAAATCGCTTATATTTAAAGTACAAATTGGTTAAGCCATGATCATCAGCGGTTTCGCCAATAAAGTAAATATTGGATCGATGTATGCTGTCAATAAATTCATCCACCTTAATTGATGGGTATTGGTCCGGGATCACTGTTAGAACATAAGATATGGAATCAGCATTATATGCCTTGTCATTTGAAACGTAGATAGTGTAAGAGGCATCCTGAAAGATGGGAGAGCTATAAGTGAATTCGCCATCACCGCTGCGTTTAGCCTGAAAAATTGAATCGCCAAAGGCGAGAGCCACCTGTTCTGTGTTTTTAGAGGACAATTTCCATTGGATATGAGTGCCTTCGGGAATCGTAAAGTCTCCAATATTCTTTATCCGCTCATTATCAATGGAAAGATAGGAGGGAAAATCCAGAAATACGTCAAAGCTTAGGATCATTGGCTTTGGAATGACTGTTAGTTTATAATCATCGGAGCGGAATTCGCCTGCCTCTAGAAAGAAATGGAGATCTTTCTGGAGGTTCTTAAATGAATAGGAAAATTCTGAAGGTTTTTGCTTGGATAATTTGAAATCATAGTCGTCAATATTGATGTACACATCTGCCGGTATGGCACTACCTTCCATCTTAACTTTAATTCTAAAGGACCCAAACTGTAGCGCCTCTAATTTTTCATTCATTATTACGAAGTCAAAAGGAGCTTTCCTTTTAAAGTGAACATTATTGTAGATCAGTCTTTTGGTCCCATCCTTAATCAGGTTTGGCGACGAGAATAATATGATGATAAAGACCATAAACGGCGGAAGAATGAATTTAAGGTATCTCTTATTCATCCTAAGGTCAATTACATTCGTGAATGAGATCTTGGACAGAGAAGTGATCTTTTGGTCTATACTGGCCTGTATGAGGTCCGTATGATCATTTGATGAGTTCTGTGATTGTAGTTGTAATATATTAAGGAGCTTATCCTGAACATTTGTAAAATGTGCGCCAATGATCGAAGCGGCTTGCTCATGGCTGATCGATTTGCCGATCTTGATCAGATGTAGTATTGAGACCAGCACCCACTTGTAGAGTACAAAGAGGGTAGCAATGCAGAATCCGTAGAATAATAGCTTTCTAATTGTTGATGAGAAATGGAAGTAATATTCGCTTAGAGTGATCGTAAGAAAGAAAATGATGATCAACGTGAAGCTATAGAAGAGTCCTCTGATCAATTTATTGAGATGAAATTTTCGAATAAATTCATCTAATTTTTGGAGGAGAAGCGTGTAGTTATCAATTTTTGTATTCATAGTAAAGCAGCAAGAAAACGATCTCTACTTAGATTAACTCCGAATATACGAAAATATTGCCGAATAGTTACCAGATTAGAGCCATATGTTAATGGGCGTAAGCCTTGTTAGGGTAGGTTTGCAAATAGATGAGAAAACTCAAATATTCTCATTTTCAGGATCAAAATAAACTGCTCTGAAATTTCTGTATTCTAATGGGTTTTGATGCAGATTTCTAACATAAGGTTGTAGTAATCTATATTCCCTATCAGTGTATATAGGCATCACAGCAGCATCATTCATAAGTGTTTGCTCTGCCTGTAGGAAAAGATTAAATCTTTCATCCTCATCAATGGTTTGTCTTGCCCGAAAATACAATGAATCAAAGGTGTTATTAACATACCGAACTGGATTCAAATAGGTCCTGTCTGTCAATTTCTTTGGAACATTTTTACCAACAAAAATAGAAAGGAAGGTTTCAACGTCGGGATAATCACCACGCCACCCTGATCTCCAAAAGAGGGCCCTGCCTGTTTCAACATTTTGATAGTGCTGGGCTAGCGGAATTTTATGAATTTCCACTGTGATATTCAAATTTTCATGAAGCATTTTTACAATGGCCTCAGCGACCTGTATATTCCTACCCCCTGACATGCTGATCTGAAGGGTCAATTCCGGAAATCCTTCTCCGTTTGGATACCCTGCTTCTGTTAATAGTTGCTTTGCAGTGTCAGGGTCATATGTATATCCTTTGATCGATTTTGCATTATAGCCTATAAGAGCAGGGGGTACAACTCCATATATTGCAGGTATTGCAGTTCCTTTTAAGGTAAAATCAACGATCTTCCTTCTATCTATTGCATAATTAAATGCCTTACGCACAAAAGGATTAGAGAAAAGTTCGCTTTTATGTTGAAAGCCATAATATTGAATATTCAGTCCAGGAGTTTTTTGAAGCTGATATTTCTGGTATTCTTCTTTTAGTTCTCTCCTGCCATCAAGAATTTCATCCATCATTTCAAGTGGTAGCCGATATACCATATCCAAATTGCCTTTCTTGAATTGCAAGAATTCAGATTTGTGCTCGAGAATGAATGTGACCTTAATAGCATCAAGATAAGGAAGCTGATTTCCGTGTTCATCTACGCCCCAGTAATTCTTATTTTTCGTAAGTATAAAAGCCTTATCTTCTTTGATGTCCTTGATTAGAAAAGGTCCTGTTCCAACACAGGCTCTTCTCATGTCAACGCCATATTTCTCAACAGCTTCTTTAGGATAAATATAACAATAGGGTGTAGCCAATATGTTGAGTATGTTTGGATAAGAATTGGTAAGGTGAATTTGTAAGGTGTGATCATCCAATGCAATGACACCGGATACACCACCCGATAGAGGTTCTCCATTGACGGTTGATTCATGATATTCATTTCCACCTACAATAATATTCTCAACGAAGGAATACCCCTGATTGTAAGGACTTGCTTCAAATAGTTTTTCAAAGCAGTATTTAACATCATCTGCCTTCAATTCTCTACCCTTATTATTCTCAAAGCAGGAATCATCATGAAACATAACCCCTTCTCTTATGTGAAAAGTATATATCGTATTTGTGCTATCTATTTCCCAACTCTCAGCCAGACATGGTTCAATGGTTAAATTAAAGAGTGAAAAAGAAACCAACCCTTCATACACCTGGCTCACTATTCTAAAAGAAGTGACATCAGTTACATCAAGAGGGTATAGGCTTCTGCAATTTGTAACCTCATTATAATTAAATGTGCCACCCATATAAACATTGCCGTTGACTTTCTCAAGGTTATTGAATGATTTACCTTTCTTGCCTCCACAAGAAATCGTACCAATGATCAAAACCACGAAGGCCAGCGATTTAATGATGTTACAAAGTCTTTTCATCAGACACTAAATTCAGGATTATTTGTTATATGAGTTCAAATTTAAAGAAAAAAACTGTAAAAATGGGGGTAAATTCAGAATTTTACTATATAAAAAAGTACATTCTAAAGTGAAGAAAGCAAATGCAATAATTGGTTGATTATTGCACTACTTTTACAGTCATGATAATATCTTTAATTGGCCTGTCCCTTAAGAGGCCCTGCTTATTAGTCTCTACTGAAGCAATTTTATCAATAACTGTAAGATCCGAAGTCACTTCTCCAAATACGGTGTATTGACCATCTAATGGAGGATATCCACCAATAGTTTTATAAACTTCTCTCTGTTCAGGAGTAATTCTCAAACCCACCCTGCTTTGTTCAATCTGGGTAAGTTCCTGTTCGGAAAACACCCTTCCTTGAACAATATAAAATTGGGATCCTGATGAATTTTTCTTTGGATTCACATTGTCTCCCATTCTTGCAGCAGCTAATGCACCTTTTTTATGAAAATATTTAGGAATAAATTCTGCCGGTACCGGATCACCAATATCTTTTTGACCGCCAGAGCTAGGTGCTCCACCACCCTGAATCATAAAACCCTTAATGATCCTATGAAAGATTGAGCCATTTAATTTTCCTTCAGAAGCAAGTTTAATGAAATTATCTCTGTGCTTTGGAGTTTCATTATATAACCTGATCGTCATGCTGCCAAGATCTGTGATGATCTCCACGATGCGTTCATTGGCCGGCTCTTGTTGAGTAGGTTCCTTTTTCACAACTTCTTCTTTTTTTCCTTTTTGCTCCTGTTTTTGTTCAGTAGTACCCTTTTCAGTATTATCGCAGGACGGACTCATCAGTATTACTGATAGCATTAGGTATAGATACAATTTCATAATATTTGTTTTGATAAATAATTAATTTCTGCAAAAATAAAAGAAAAAAGCGTTTATCAAAAATTCAATTTATATTAGATATTGCTAAGTTTAGCGATCCATCAATTGCCAATAGTGAAATTGTCAGCATCTTTTTGGGCAGGGAATTTCTCTCTAAAATCATGCAATGCAGTCTTTGATAATTTTATGGAATGAACTTCTTCATTATCTTTACTCTCGTAGAGAATTGCTCCTTCATGATCAATAATTGAGCTGTAACCTGAATGATAAACCCCGTTTCCATCATTGCCCACCCTGTTTACACCCACTACATAGGAGATATTCTCAACTGCCCTGGCCTGTAAAAGAATTTTCCACGCCTTGCTTCGAATGTCCGGCCAATTTGCCACAATGATCAAGCAATCATAATTATCATCATTTCTGTTCCACACAGGAAATCTTAGGTCATAGCAAATTTGTGGACAAATCCGCCATTCATTTAAGGTAGTAATAAGTCGTTGATCTCCGGACGTATACGTTTTATGCTCATTTCCCATTCTAAATAAGTGGCGTTTATCATAGGTTAGTAATTCATTGTTAGGGTCGATCCATACCAGCCTATTAAAATAATGGTCCTCCTCTTCAATAATTAGGCTCCCGGTTATTACCGCCTTCAACTCTTCTGCTTTTTGGACCATCCATTCCATTGTGGGGCCATCCATTGGCTCACACAGCTCCTTGGCATTCATAGTAAAACCGGTGCTAAATAATTCGGGTAAAACAATGAGGTCGGTTTGGTCAGGAATTTTTGTCAGTAAACGATCAAATAATGACAAATTATCCGCCTTGTTTTCCCAATGAACATTGGCTTGCACAATTGAAATATTCAGATCCTGCATAAATTCTTTGCTGCTTTTTCTAATGTAGATTTTGATTTAGCGAAACAAAATCTTAGTACATGATTATCGAGTTCATTATGATAGAATGCTGAAATGGGGATTGAGGCAACACCTAACTCTTTCGTCATACGAACAGCTAATTCGGTATCCTTTTCAGTTTTGATGATATTATCGTAACTAAGAAGTTGAAAATAAGTCCCCTGGGCAGGAAGAAATTTGAATTTTGTTCCCTTAAGCAAGTTGAGGAAATAATCTCTTTTCTCTTGGTAGAATTCTGGCAAGGTGTTATAATTTTCAGGTGCCGATAAGTAATCTGTCAAAGCATATTGTATGGGTGTATTGGCAGAGTAAACAATGAATTGATGTACTTTTCTGAACTCTTCCATTAGATTTTGTGGAGCCAGACAATACCCCATCTTCCAACCGGTATTGTGAAATGTTTTTCCAAAGGAGAATGTGATAAAACTTCTTTCAGCTAGTATAGGGTACCTGGCAATACTTTGATGTTCCAACTGGTCAAAAATAATATGCTCATAAACTTCGTCACTTAATATCACAATATCTGTGTTGTCAGTTAGTTTCTGCAACTTCAGCATATCTGCTGCTGTAAGAATTGAGCCTGTTGGGTTATGGGGTGTATTGATGATGATCATCTTTGTTCTCTGATTGATCACTTTCTTTACTTGCTCCCAGTTGACACTATACTCAGGATATTGAAGTTCTACATAAATTGGAGTACCCCCATTGATCATAACATCTGGAGAATAACAATCATAAGCAGGTTCAAATATGATCACTTCGTCTCCTTCCCCTATCATTGCTGTAATGACAGCATTAATGGCCTGAGTAGCCCCAGCAGTGATGGTGATCTCATTGACAGGGTCATATTTTGCTGAATAGGAGGTCGCTACTTTCTCGGAAATAACTTCTCTCAATGGCATGATCCCCTGCATAGGGGCATATTGGTTGTACCCTTTTTTCATGTACTTACTCACAAGACTTATGAGGTCATTGTTACAGGAGAAATCGGGAAATCCCTGCGACAGATTAATGGCACCATGCTCATCTGCCATCTGACTCATAATAGAGAAAATGGACGTTTTTATCTTGGGCAACTTGGATTTAACAAAATGTGAATCATTTTTCATAGACATGTCTTACAGATATTCCCCAAGTTTCTTTCTTTTGATATCCGTTGTGATGGTTTTGATAATTTGCTCTTCAGATTTTTTACAAATGATCAGGACATCATCAGTATCAATGATAATATAATCTTGAATTCCTTGAAGTACGACTAGTTTTTCATCAGGAGCCACCACCATACAATTCACAGAATCATACATCATTACTTTTTTCCCTGAAACAGCATTGCCCATATAATCTTTATTGAATTTTTCATATAGCGAAATCCATGTCCCAAGATCTGACCAGCCAAAGTCAGCAGGAATCACACTAACATTATTTGCTTTTTCCATTACTCCGTAATCAATGGAAACATTAGTGCACTGAGAGTATGCTTTTTTGATGAAAGGTATTTCCTCAGGAGTATTATATTTTCCAATCCCCTCTTTAAAAATGTCATTGATCTCCGGCAGGTGTTTTTCAAAAGCCCTTAATATGCTCCTTACATTCCATAGAAAGATCCCTGAATTCCATAAAAAATCACCACTTTTAAGAAAGGATTTAGCGATCTCCAGTGTTGGCTTTTCTGTAAATGTTTTGACCTTATAAACGCCATCTTTTTCAATGTCTTCGATGAACTGAATATAGCCATATCCTGTATCCGGACGACTTGGCCTGATTCCCAAGGTGATCAAAGAATCTTTTTTCTCAATAAAAGACAAGCCGCTCAGTAATGCAGCGATGAATGCATCATCATTGGTAACGATGTGGTCAGAAGGAGCCACGATCATTCTTGCCTTGGGGTTTATTTTAGCAATTTTATGCGAAATGTATGCAATGCATGGAGCCGTATTTCTTCTGAGTGGTTCAGCTACTATTTGATCATTGGATAATTGTGGAAGTTGCTCATTGATCAGCTCCCTATATTTTTCATTCGTAACAATGTATATATTCTCCTTAGGGCAAATCTTCAATAGTCGTTCATATGTGAGTTGGATCATTGTCTTGCCAACACCAAGCATATCGAGAAACTGCTTTGGATAGTCAACCCTGCTCATTGGCCAAAACCGGCTTCCAATTCCGCCGGCCATTATGGTCACATAAGTGTTATTCATGGTAATTATTTAATTCAACATTCAAGCAGTTACAGCAAGTTACTGAATTTATAGCAACCCAAAATTTCCGAAAAAGGTACTCCATTTTTCCCCATGAGAACAATAATTATTGTAAACAAAAGTTATAATAAATAAGAAGTAAAAAAAATGAAATATATTGGGTAAAAAGTTATGTAAATTTAGTAAAATTTATTAGCTTTAATTGATTACCAATACCTAAGGGCAAATTCAAATGGTGATAAAAGAAGCGATTGATCTGAAAGCTCCATTACAGGAGTATTTTGGATTTGATTCATTTAAAGGAGATCAAGAAAAGATCATAAATAACCTACTAGTTGGCAATGACACTTTTGTGATAATGCCCACCGGTGGTGGCAAATCCTTGTGCTACCAATTACCTGCAATATTAAGCGAAGGAACGGCTATTGTGGTCTCTCCTCTAATCGCTTTAATGAAAAATCAGGTTGACCAGGTGAGGTCTTACAGTAACAATGATAGCATTGCTCACTTTTTAAATTCTTCACTTAACAGGGCCCAGGCAAAAATTGTTAAAGAAGATATCATTAGCTTAAAGACCAAACTTTTATATGTTGCGCCAGAAACATTGACCAAGCAGGAGAACATTGACTTTTTTAAGGATATAAAAGTTTCTTTTATTGCCGTTGATGAAGCTCATTGTATATCAGAGTGGGGCCATGATTTTAGACCTGAGTATAGGAGAATAAGGGATATGATCACTTCAATTGATGGTGATATCCCAATTATTACCTTGACTGCCACGGCTACTCCAAAAGTACAATCTGACATTATAAAGAACCTGCAGCTTCAAAAACCTGACATCTTTGTTTCCTCATTTAACCGTCCAAATCTGCATTATGAGGTAAGGCCAAAAGGTAATGATAACATAGTTCAAAAGGATATTATTAAGTTCATCAAATCCATGCAGGGAAAGTCGGGGATCATTTATTGTTTGAGTAGAAAGTCATCCGAAAAACTTGCAAAGAAATTGGTAGTTAATGATATTAAGGCGGTTGCCTATCATGCAGGCTTAGATTCTGCCACACGTACCAAAAGGCAAGATCAATTTCTGATGGAAGAGGTAGATGTAATTGTTGCTACGATCGCTTTTGGTATGGGCATAGATAAACCCGACGTTCGTTTTGTGATCCATTATAATATCCCAAAAAGTATTGAGAATTACTATCAGGAAACTGGTAGGTCGGGAAGGGATGGATTAGAAGGGATTTGTATTGCTTATTATAGTTATAAAGATATTTTGAGGCTGGAGAAGTTCATGAGGGATAAACCTGTGGCTGAACGGGAAATGCATACACAACTTCTTTCAGAGGTCATTGCTTACTCAGAAGTTTCAGCGTGCAGAAGGAAGTTCTTATTACACTATTTTGGAGAAACTTATCCTGAAAAAAACTGCAATAATTGTGACAACTGCAACAATCCAAAAGAACAAATAGAGGGGAAGAAGTTCATTGTTATGGGTTTGAAGACAATAGATGCTGTATATGAAAGTCATGGCATTACACATATTGTTGACATTCTGTTGGGTAAGAATACCCAGCAGGTAAGAACCTATAAGCATGATAAACTCAAGTTTTTCGGAAAGGGCGAAGAAAAGGATATAGGATTTTGGAATTCTGTACTTCGACAATCTTTGCTACAGGAGTTTCTAAGAAAGGATATTGAGAATTATGGATTATTGAAGATCACCGAAAAGGGTAGGGAGTTCATTGAAAAGCCATTTTCGGTTAAGATATCCTTAAATCATAACTATGAGGTCAGTGATGATGAAGTAGCCTATGAAAATACTTCAGGGGCAGTAGATCCAACATTGCTTACTCTTCTTAAGGACTTAAGGAAAAATATTGCTGCAAAAAAGAATTTGCCACCCTTTGTTATTTTTCAAGACCCTTCATTAGAAGATATGGCCACCCAATATCCTATAAATATCGAGGACCTGACACATATTACCGGAGTAAGCAATGGAAAGGCACAGCGGTACGGAAAGGAATTTGCAGTATTAATTGCAAAATATGTGGAGGAAAATGAAGTTGAACGGCCCAGTGATTTTATTGTCAAATCTGCACCTAACACTTCCGCGCTGAAATATTATATTATACAGAATGTTGACAGAAAAATATTCTTAAGTGATATTGCAAAATCAAAGGATATTGCTATTGAGGAAGTTTATGATAATGTGGAACGTATTGTTGCCTCTGGAATAAAATTGAATATTGATTATTATATCGATGATGTGATCGATACGGAGTTGCAAGATTGTATCTATGATTATTTTTCAACAGCAAGCACAGACTCATTAGATGAAGCTTTTCATAACCTAAAAGATGATGGTGCTGATATGAAAGATCTGATATTGATGAGGATAAAATTCATGTCAGATCTGGCGAACTGATCCTATTGCAATACGCTTGCCTTTTTTGATGTTACCTTGACCAATTCATTCACCGTATTTATTACACTCTTAGCGTCATATTTACATTCTTTCCATAGCTCTTGTTGTGTGCCATGCTCAATGAATTTATCAGGAATGCCCACCAATTTTACCTGGGCACTATAATTATTAAAAGCCATAAATTCTAAAATTGCACTACCCATACCCCCTTTTATGCAGCCATCTTCAATAGTGATGATCTTATTAAAGTGGGCAAAGATATCATGCAACATAACTTCGTCAAGTGGCTTTACAAATCTAAGATCATAATGGGCAGGGTAAACACCCTTATCGTTTAGGTGTTTACAGGCTTCAACAACAAAATTACCGGTATTTCCTATAGATATAATTGCAATATCTTCCCCCTCGCAGATCTTTCTGCCAGTTCCAATAGTAATTTCTTTAAATGGCTTACGCCAATCGATATTTTCTCCACGACCCCTTGGAAATCTTATGGAAAAGGGCTGTGCATTCTTTTCTAATTGTGCTGTATACATAAGGTTTCGCAACTCAACTTCATCCATTGGAGCAGAAACTATCATATTTGGAACACATCTCATATACGCAATATCAAAGGCTCCATGGTGAGTTGCACCATCAGATCCTACGAGGCCACCCCTATCCAAACAAAAGACCACATGCATGTTTTGTAATGCTACATCATGTATTACCTGGTCGTATGCTCTTTGCATAAATGAGGAATATATATTGCAAAAAGGAACCAATCCTTGGGAAGCCAATCCTGCAGAGAATGTTACTGCATGTTGCTCAGCAATGCCAACATCAAAGGCCCTGTTGGGCATTTCATCCATCATAAACTTTAAGGAACAACCTGTTGGCATCGCCGGAGTTACCCCCATTATTTTTCTATTCTTCTTTGCTAATTCAATGATCGAATGGCCAAATACATCCTGGTATTTAGGTGGCATTGGCCCTGAAGATTTTTTCTTGATAAATTCTCCAGTCTCTCTATCAAATTGCATAGCCGGAGCATGCCATAAAGTTTGGTTTTCCTCTGAGGGCTTAAACCCCTTTCCCTTTACAGTAACGCAATGGAGTATTTTAGGCCCTGGAATTTTCTTAAGGTCTTTCATAATGTCAACAAGGTGGTTTACATTATGACCATCAATTGGGCCGAAATATCTAAAATTAAGTGCTTCAAATATATTACTCTGCTTAAGAATGACCCCCTTCAAACTAGCCTCTAATTTTGAAACAATGTCCTGAGCATTCTTGCCAAATTTACTGACCTTGCCTAGCAGATTCCAAACTTCATCCCTAACTTTATTATAAGTTGGGGAGGTAGTAATGTCAGTTAGATATTGCTTTAATGCACCTACATTTGGATCGATCGACATGCAATTGTCATTTAGAATGACCAATAGGTTGGTATTGGAGATCCCGGCCTGATTCAATGCCTCAAAGGCCATTCCTGCCGTCATTGCTCCATCGCCAATGATCGCAATATGATGCTTGTCTTTTATGTTATTGTATTTTGAGGCAACAGCCATTCCCAAAGCACTTGAAATAGAGGTTGATGAATGGCCTGCACTAAAAGAGTCATATTCGCTTTCAGATCGTTTAGTGAATCCACTGATACCTTTATATTTCCTGTTGGTATGAAATACTTTCCGCCTGCCTGTTAAGATCTTGTGGCTATAAGCTTGATGTCCTACATCCCAGATCATGGGGTTGTAGGGAGCATTAAAAACATAATGCAAGGCAACAGTCAGTTCAACTACACCCATGTTAGCACCAAAATGACCACCATTCACTGAAACATTGTCAATAATGAACTGCCTTAGTTCTTCACAAAGTTCAGGTAATTGTCCCTTTTTAATTTTTTTTCTGAGATCAGAAGGGTATTCGATCTGTTTCAATAAGTTACCGACAACAAAATCCATATAGAGGGAATAGAATGAAGTGTTTTCAATATGTTAGATAACCTATAAAGATAACATTTTATTGTGAATACTTCTTAATTTTATAACCACGCAGAGCTTGATTATTGCAATATTGGCAATTAGAAATTTGAATAGGGTTGAATCAAATATTAATGTATATCTTTGGCACTTCACTAACTTCAGCTAACATATTTACATGACCTCAGGGGATCCCAGGATATTAAAACTACTATCATGGAAGCGAACTCTCTTTCCAATTCTCATTGGATTTGGTGTGGTGCTGTACTTTATCTTAAAGGATTTTGATGTAGAGGTATATCGAAAGATCGGATGGTCATGGAATGCCACCTTTTGGATTTTCATGGCGCTGTTTATGATGGCCGTCAGGCATTTTGCATATATGTATAGAATCAAAATGCTCACCGGCAATGTGCTTTCATGGGGTAAGAGTTTTGATGTTATACTTTTGTGGGAGTTCGCTTCGGCTGTAACTCCATCAATTGTTGGGGGTTCCGCCTTAGCACTTTTTCTATTGAATAGAGAGAAGATAAATATGGGTAAAACCACTACAGTTGTTTTATTCACAGCTTTTCTGGATGAGTTATTCTTTATCATTTTTGCTCCGATATTCTTCTCTTTAGCAAGCAAAAGATTTATGTTTCCCGATAACCCTGAGTGTCTTACCGAAGTGAACATTTCATTTCTACAGACATTAAATGACCTTATCTATGTATTCTCCTTCGGATATCTGGCGTTGTTTCTTTATACACTTTTGATCGGTTATGGTCTTTTTATCAATCCAAATGGCGTAAAAAGGCTGATCATCAGGATATTTTCACTCAGATTGTTAAAGAGATGGCGCTTGCAAGCTTGGCAAACAGGAAGTGATCTGATAGTGGCTTCCAAGGAGTTGCAACGAAAGAAAATTGGTTTTTGGCTAAAAGCATTCGGAGCTACAACAATATCATGGAGTGCAAGATACCTGATCGTCAACTGCATCATCCTCGCTGTTACATTGGTAGATAATAATTTCATTGTATTTGCCCGGCAGTTTGTGATATGGATCATTATACTGATCCCAACGACCCCAGGAAGCAGTGGTATCGCAGAAATCACATTTCTAGCAGTACTATGTGAGTTCATACCACAAGGACTTTCCGCTTCTCTGGCATTCTTGTGGAGGATTCTTACCTATTACCCTTATGTATTAGTTGGTATCATCGTATTGCCTCGTTGGCTGAAAAGGGTGTATTCTGAGCACAATTCATAAAGCAAAAAAGACCCGAAGTTGCTACCCAGGGCCTTTTGTATTTTGTAAAAATGAATTACTCCTGTTTTCGCCACTTTACCATAAAATCATTTTATTTGCTCTGTAGAGCCTATTAATAGGGTATTTTATTTTTTATGTGGGTGACCCGTTTGTATCTTTGTATTT